>NZ_JBHVWW010000067.1:11873-15552 GCF_042882025.1 Kitasatospora sp. NPDC058243 | reverse complement strand
ACCACCCCCCCAGCACGGGCGGAGAGGGGGGTGCGGGAGGGAGGTTTGGGGGACCCCCCCCCTCCCCCCCCCCCTCCCCCCCCTCCCCCCCCCCCCCCCCCCCCCCAGGCCGGGGAAGGGGGGCCCGGGTCTTTCGGGCTTCGCTAGGTGCGGGCGGCGGTGGCGCGGGTGCGGCGGGAGAGGGAGTCCAGGACGACGGCGGCGAGCAGGACGGCGCCGGTGATCATGTACTGGATGGCCTGGGCGGCGTGGACCATGTCCAGGCCGGTGGTGATGGACTGGATCACCAGGATGCCCAGCAGCGCGGACCAGGTCTTGCCGCGGCCGCCGAAGAGGCTGGTGCCGCCGATGACGGCGGCGGCGATCGCGCTCATCAGGACGTTGCCGCCGCCCAGTTGCTTGTCGGCGGAGCCCTGCTGGGAGGCGTAGAACAGCCCGCCCAGGCCGGCCAGGAACGCGGACAGCATGAAGACGGAGATCCGCACCCGGGCCACGTTGACGCCGGCGCGCCGGGCGGCCTCCACGCCGCCGCCGACCGCGAAGATCTGCCGCCCGTAGGAGGTGCGGCGCAGGACGAAGTCGGTGAGGACGACGACGCCCACCAGCACGACCAGGGGCAGCGGCAGGCCGCGGTCCTGGTTGAGGGCGTAGGCGGTGGCGAGGGTGAGCACGGCCAGGGCGCCGGTGCGGATGGCGGTGTCGGCGGTGGGGCGGGCGGTGAGGCCGGCGGCGGTGCGCCGGCGGGCGGTGCGCAGGTGGGCGAGCAGGTAGAGGGCGGGGGCGAGGACCGCCAGGGCCCAGGCGTAGGCGATGTCGCCGTCGCCGAGGAAGGTGGTGTCGAGGGTGGCGATGAGGCCGCCGTGGCGGTTGTTGACGGTGCCGAGGTCGCCCAGGACGTACTCCTGCAGGCCGCTCCAGGTGAGCATGCCGGCGAGGGTGACGACGAAGGCGGGGACGCCGACGCGGGCGAAGAAGAGGCCGTGCAGCAGGCCCATGACGGTGGCCGCGGCGAGGGCGGCGAGCACGGCGAGCCATTCGGCGATGCCCTGGCGCACGGCGAGGACGGCGGCGAGGGCGGCGCTGGCGCCGGCGACGGAGCCCAGGGAGAGGTCGATCTCGCCGAGGATGAGGACGAAGACGACGCCGACGGCGATGAGGCCGGGGCCGGCGATGAAGCGGGTGATGTTGGTGAGGTTGTCGGCCTGGAGGAAGTGGCCGGTGACGGACTGGAAGATGACGGCGATCAGGATGAGGCCGACGACGACGGGCAGGGAGCCGAGTTCGCCGGCGGCCAGGCGCCGGCGGGCGGCCTCCAGGTAGCCGGCGGGGCCGGCGGCCCGGGTGTGCAGGCGGGGGTCGGCACCGGGGGCCGCAGGCTCGGCGCCGGGGGCCGCGGGGGTGTCGGCGGGGGTGCTGGGCGTGGTCATGCGGCGTCCTCCTCCTCGGTGTGGCGGGCCTGGCGCCGGGCGTGGGCGTTGTCGGTGGCTCCGGTGATGGCGGAGACGATCTGCTCCTGGGTGGTGCCGGCGACGGGGAAGACGCCGTTGTTGCGGCCCAGGCGCAGGACGGCGACGGTGTCGGCGACGGCCCGCACGTCGGCCATGTTGTGGCTGACGAGGACGACGGCCAGGCCGCGTTCGCGCAGCCGCTCGACGAGGTCGAGGACCTGGGCGGTCTGTTCGACGCCGAGGGCGGCGGTGGGCTCGTCCAGGATGACGAGGGCTGGCTCGCCGACCAGGGCGCGGGCGATGGCGACGACCTGGCGCTGGCCGCCGGAGAGCGCGGCGACGGGGGTACGCACGTCGGGGATGCGGATGGCGAGGGTGTCGAGGAGTTCGCGGGCGTGCTGCTCCATGGCGACCTCGTCCAGGAGCCCGTGGCGGCGTTTCTCGCGTCCGAGGAACAGGTTCGCGATGACGTCGAGGTTGTCGCACAGGGCGAGGTCCTGGTAGACGGTGGCGATGCCGAGGGCCTGGGCGTCCTGGGGGCGGGTCAGGCGCACGGGCTCGCCGTGCCAGGTGATGGTGCCCTCGTCGACGGGGTGAACACCGGCAATGGTCTTCACGAGGGTGGACTTGCCGGCGCCGTTGTCGCCGACGAGGGCGAGGACTTCGCCGGGGTGGACGTCGAGGCCGACATCGGTGAGGGCCTGGACGGCACCGAAGCGCTTGGAGACCGAGCGCAGCTGGAGGACGGGTGCGCCTGTCAAGTGAACCTTCTTCTGCGGTGGTGGACTTGGACCCGGGTCGAGCTGGGCGGCCGGGCGGGCTGGGCGGGCCGGGCTACTTGAGGCCGGCGGCGGCGCAGGCGGCGGCGTAGTCGGCGGTGCAGATGTCGGAGACCTTGTAGAGGCCGTCGGCGACGACGGTGGTGGCGATGTTGGCCTTGGTGACGACCTTGGCGTCCAGGAACTTGGCGGGGATGGCCTTGTCGGTGGCGCTGTCGACGGTGGCGGTGGCGACGGTCTTGACGTCCTTGCCCTTGAGGAGGGCGACGGCCAGTTCGGCGGCGGAGTCGGCGAGCGGGCGGTAGGCCTTGTAGATGGTGAAGGCCTGGTCGCCGTTGACGATGCGCTGGATGGCGTCGAGGCCGGCGTCCTGTCCGCCGACGGGGACCTTGATGCCGGCGCCCTGGAGCTGGGTGATGATGGCGCCGGCCATGCCGTCGTTGGCGGAGTAGACGGCCTGGAAGCCGTTCTTGCCGAGCTGGGTGACGGCGGCGCCGATCTTCTGGCCGGCGATGGTGGCGTCCCACTGGCCGGACTGCTCGTAGACGATCTTCTTGACCTTGGCGTCGAGGACCTTGTGGGCGCCGGTCTTGAAGTCGGCGGCGTTGGGGTCGGCCTCGTCGCCGTTGATCATGGCGACGTTGGCGTCGGCGGCCTGCGGGCCGAGGGCGTCGACGAGGGCCTGGCCCTGGAGTTCGCCGACCTTCTCGTTGTCGAAGGAGACGTAGGCGGCCACCGGTCCGGTGGCCAGGCGGTCGTAGGCGACGACCTTGACGCCCTTGGCGGCGGCCTCCTGGACCCAGCCCTGGGTGGACTTGGCGTTGTAGGGGTCCAGGATGATCACCTTCACGCCCTGGGCGAGGAGGGTGTCGAACTGCTGCTTCTGCTTGGCGGCGCTGCCCTCGGCGTTGTTGTAGAGGACCTTGCAGTCCGCGCACAGGGCGGCGACCTTGGCCTCGACGAAGGGGCGGTCGAAGGATTCGTAGCGGGTGGAGGAGGCGTTCTCGGGTAGGAGCAGCCCGATGGACTTGCCGTCTCCGGAGGCGGCCGCGTCCTTCTTGTCGCCGCCCGCCTTGCCGCAGGCGGCCATGGACAGGGCCAGTGAGATGCCGGTGGTGGCGATGAGGACGCGACGCAGTGCTGCGTTCATGGGGGTGCCTCTCCCTGACGTCGCCGCGGCTCTGCGGCGGGGTGGGGGGAGTTAAACCTGAACGCGTACATGACGTCAATAAGTAAATTCAGACTGCGGGCGATGCGCCTCTACTCGTTATCTTCATGAACACTGACGGGGAGTTGAAACCTGGAGGAAGCTCCAAATGACGGAACGGCGGCGCCCGTTGCGGGGCCCGCCGTTCAAGAGTCGATCAACCTGTCGGGGTGTCAGGGAGGTGGGGGGGCCACCGCCCCCCCCTCCGAGGGGGGCCCCCCGCCCTGGGGTGCTGAGTGGGTCAA
>NZ_JBHVWW010000067.1:6758-11863 GCF_042882025.1 Kitasatospora sp. NPDC058243 | reverse complement strand
GGAAAATCGGGAGGAGCCTAAAAAGGAAGAACCGGGGCCCCCTGGGGGGGGACCCGCGGCCAAGGAGTAGCCAAACTTGGGGGGGTGGGGGGGGGGTGGGGCCCCCCCCCCCCCCTGGGCGGCGGGCGCCCCCGTGCGCGGTGGTACCGGTGTGTCAGGGGCAGTGCGTCGGGAGCGACGCGTCAGGGGCGGTCGAGGGTGATCGAGTTGATCGGGCCCAGGTCGTACCAGACGCCGTTCTGCGCCGGGATGTCGTAGACGCAGCTGCCGCCGCCCGAGCCCTTGCACAGGTGGGCGTGGGCGCCGCCGGACTGGTTGTTGAGGACCCAGTGGTTGCCGTACTGGTTGCTCAGGTTGTGCGCGCCGTAGCTCCAGTACACCTCGCTCGGGGCCGAGGCCGGGTTCTGGTTCTGCGGGTAGACGCAGACCGCCCCGTACGGACAGCCCGCCCAGGAGCCGTCGGCAGCGCCGGCGCTGCCGACGCCCAGGGTGGTCAGGGTGGTCAGGGTGGTCAGGGCCGCGGTCGCGAGGGCGAGGGTGGCGACGGCGTGGGTGATCCTGCGCATGGATGGTTCTCCCTTGGCTGGTGGGCGGCCTGACGTGGGGTCCGGCCGGTGCTCAGCAGCCTAGGAACGCGGGCCCGGCGGCGGTCCCTGACATCTGACAGGGGCGCGCCGCCACACTCCGGGAGCCGGCCCGCCGGCTCGCTGGGCTAGAGCTCGCGGGGCTAGAGCTCGCGGGGCTAGAGCTTGCCGAAGGTGTCGCACTGGGCGAGGTCGCCGGTGCGGTAGCCGGTGGTGAACCAGGTCTTGCGCTGCTCGGAGGAGCCGTGGGTCCAGCCCTCCGGGTTGACCCGGCCGGTGGCCTGCTTCTGGATCCGGTCATCACCGACGGCCGCGGCCGCGTCCAGGCCCTGGGCGATGTCCTGGTCGGTGAGGGAGGCGATCAGCGGCCGCCCGGTGGAGGGCTGCGGGGTGGTGGTGGCGTGGTGCGCCCACACCCCGGCGTAGCAGTCGGCCTGGAGTTCCAGCTTCACGGAGGCGCTGTTGGCGCCCTGGCGGTCGCCGCCCACCTTCTGCATGGTGCCGAGGAGGTTCTGGATGTGGTGGCCGTACTCGTGGGCGACGACGTAGGACTCGGCGAAGGGCCCGCCCTTGGCGCCGAAGCGGGCCGAGAGCTCGTTGAAGAAGCCGAGGTCGAAGTAGGCCTTGCGGTCGCCGGGGCAGTAGAACGGGCCGACGGCGGAGGTCGCCGGGCCGCAGGCGGTGGAGACCTGACCGGTGAACAGCACCGTCTCGGCGTTGCGGTACGCGGCGCCCGTGCGCTTGGGCAGTTCGGCGCGCCAGAACTCCTGCACGCTGTTGGTGACCGCCACGATCCGGCAGTCCTGGCGCCGGTTGGCGTCCGCACCGGTCTTGCAGGCCTGCTGCACCTCGCCGGCGGTGTGCGCGCCGTTGGAGGTGGTGGAGCCGCCGCCGGAGGACAGGCCCAGCAGCTGGGGGTCCACGCCCAGGACGACCGCGAACAGCACGACGATCAGGCCCACCGCCCCGCCGCCGATGGCGACCTTCCCGCCCGGGATCCCGCGCCGGTCGTCCACCTGCGAGGTGTCGAGGTCGCCCTGGTCGTCGAACTGCATGCCCCTGCCCGCTTCTATCGTGTTTGTCAGTACTGGTGACGGTCTGTGCCGGTGACGGCCCGCCCAGCCTACGGGCAGCGGGCGCCGGCGCGGCGCAGCGGGGGCGCGGGCGGCAGGGGCCGGGCGGGGGCGGGGTCGGGCGGCGACTGCGGACGTGGCCGTGGCCGTGGCCGTGGCCGTGGCGATCGGGCACCGCTCCCCCGGGGCCGCGTGTGCCGTCCTGGATCACCATCCGACCCGGCTGGTGGACTGACGATTCGTCAACTCCGGATGCGGGTACCGGATTGGGCCGCGACGGAGAGCTCGGCAGGGCGGGCGGGCCCGCGGGGGTGGCCGAGCAGGACGCCGGCCAGGACCAGGGCCAGCCCGCACACCTGGCGCGTGCCGAGCCCCTCCCCCGCGAGGCCGGCGCCCAGCAGGACGCCGGCGAGCGGGTTGAGCAGGCCGAGCAGCCCGACCGTGCCGGCCGGCAGGTGGCGCAGGCCCGCGAACCAGAGGGCGAAGGCGAGGGCGGTGGCCACCAGGGCGACGTAGCCGAAGGCCGGGAGTGTGCGGGCGTCCATCGCCGGGGGCGCGCCCTCCGCGGCAACGGCCAGGGGCAGCAGCATCAGGCCGCCGGCGGTCAGCTGCCAGGAGGTGACGGCCAGTGGGTCCGCGCCCTCGCGCCAGCGGGCGGCCAGCACGTAGCCGACGCAGGAGACCAGCATCGCCGCCGCCGACGCCGCCAGCCCCGCCCCGCTGACCGCGCCGCCCACGCCGAGCAGCGTCAGCGCCACCCCGCCCAGGCCCACCACCGCGCCGACCAGGTGGGCGCGGTGCGGGCGCTGCCCGGCCAGTGCCCAGGCGGTGAGCAGCATCGCCAGCGGGGAGGCGGCCATGACGGTGGCGGCGGTGCTGGTGGGCAGCAGTTGGGAGGCGAGGTAGAGCAGGACGAAGAACACCGCGGTGTTGAGCAGTCCGAGCAGGGCGCTGCGCCACCACCAGGGCCCGTGCGGGCGGCGGCGGGACAGGGTGAGCAGGACCAGTCCGGCGGGCAGGGCGCGCAGGGCCGCGCCCCACAGGGGCCGGTCGGCGGGCAGGTAGGCGTGGGTGACGTAGTAGTTGGCGCCCCAGGCGAGTGGCGCGACCGCGGTCAGCAGGACCCACCGCAGATTGGCTTCCATGGAAGGCAATATACCTTCCCGGGAAGGTACTGGCGGTAGGATGGCCCCATGGAGCACCAGCAGCACCCCCGGACGCCCTCCCCGCCGGACGCGGACGCCGACCACGTGGCGCTGATCCAGGCCGCGTGGCGGCGCGAACGCCCCGACCTCGACGTCTCCCCGCTGGCCGTCATCGGCCGCCTGCACCGCCTCGCCGCCCGGCTGACCGGCGAACTCGCCCTGGTCTACTCCCGCTACGGCCTCGGCGAGGGCGACTTCGACGTCCTGGCCGCGCTGCGCCGGACCGGCGCCCCCTACGAACGGGCCCCCGGGGAACTCGCCGCCCACACCATGGTCACCACCGGCGCGATGACCAAGCGGATCGACCGCCTCGAACGCGCCGGACTCGTCACCCGCCGCCTCGCCGAGGGCGACCGGCGCGGGCGCGTCGTCGCCCTCACCGACGCCGGACTGCGGCTGATCGACGAGGCGTTCACCGCCCACCTGCGCAACGAGCACCGCCTGCTCGCCCTCCTGTCCCCCGAGGAGGCCGCCGCCCTGCAGACCCTCCTCACCGCCTGGCAGCACCGCCTGGACGGCACCGCGCCGGGCGGCACCGCACCGGGCGGCGGGCCAGCACAATTTGACTGCTCCCCCGGCTGACGCCGGGGATTCCGGCTTCTGTCGGGTGGATTGGTGACTCAGGCCGCCTTCCGGGACGGCGTCCCGGCAGGTCTTCTGCCATCAGCGTCAGCCGGGTTCAGACCTGCCCGATTGAGCATCACGTAAGCGGAGTTCTTGTCCCTGGGGGACACGGCTCCGCACGTGGTGCAGGTATAGGTGCGCAGTCCCAGCGGCAGTGCGTGCTCGGTTCTCGCATCGCAGTGCGCGCAGTCCATCGCAGCCGGTAGGTGTACCGGCCATGCCCGGTACACCCGTCCGTGTCCTGCGCCGTGATCGCCATGACCGGCAACATAGCCTGACGGTTTGACAAAGGTGCTTGGACCGGGGCGGTGGACACCGGCCCGGTGAGCGGCAAAACGGCCGCCCCCGACCCGCCACGCGGAAAACCGAGCTCCTCCCCGACCTGAAAGCCGGGGCATCCTCCGACATCAAGGTGACGCATGACCAGCACCCCGCCGCCGCCCCAGCCCGAACCCGGGCCGCCCGTCGCCCCGTCCCCGTCCGGCCCGGAGAGCCCGGGGGCCCGGGCCGACCGGCGGCTGGTGGAACTGCTGCAGGAGCTGCGGGTGCTGCAGACCGGCGTGCAGATCGTGTTCGCGTTCCTGCTCGGGGTCGCCTTCACCCCGCGCTTCGCCACCCTCACCGACGGCCAGCAGGACGTCTACGTCACCACCCTGCTGCTGGCCGTCATCTCCTCGGCCGTGTTCGCCACCCCGGTGGCGCTGCACCGCGGGCTGTTCCGCCACCCCGGCAAGGCGCGGATCGTCAAGGTCTCCGCCCACATCGCCCAGCTGGGCCTGATGCTGCTCGCCTGCGCGCTCACCGGCGCCGTGCTGCTCGTCCTGGACGTCGTGCTCGGGACCGCCACGGCCCTGGCCATCACCTCCGTCGTCGCACTGATCTTCGCCGGGCTGTGGTTCGTCCTGCCCTGGGCGGTGCGCCGCCCGCTGCACGACGACTGAACCGGACGCGGCGGCCGAACCGCGGGCCGGTCCGCGGGCGCGCCGTGTGGTGAACTCCGGTTCCCCACACGGCGGTCGACGACGGTCAGCCCGCCGCCACGGGCGGGGTGAGCCAGTCGTCGAGGGGGACGCCGCAGCTGTTGACGATGCCCGCGACCAGCGCGTAGGCGCCGACGAGGGCGAGCAGTTCCAGCAGCTGCGGGGTGGAGTGGCGGGCGGCCAGCTCACGCCAGGTGGCCGGGGACAGCGCGCGGTCCCCGCACAGCTCGTCCACGGCCCGCAGCAGCGCCCGGTCGCCCTCGCTCCAGCCGGGGGCGTCCGGCCCGCCGAGAACGCGGGCGATCTCGGGCCCGGTCAGGCCGGCGGCGGCGCCGAGGCGGGCATGGTGGTGCCACTCGTAGGCACAGCCGGTGCGGTGGGCGGTGCGCAGGATCGCCAGTTCCCGTTCGCGGGGCGGGATCAGGCCCTGGGCGAGCTGGGTGAGCAGGGGCACCAGGGCGACCAGCAGGTCGGGGTGGTGGCCGATGGTCGCCAGGACGTTGAGCACCGGACGGCCCGCCAGCGGCCCGGCGCCGCCGGCGAGGACCTGCGCCGCGGGGCAGGGCCGCGTCCTGCGCGCCGCGTTACTGCACGAGGGTGACATAGCCGGAAGCAGCGCAAAATACGCCCGGCGGGAGT
>NZ_JBHVWW010000067.1:0-6748 GCF_042882025.1 Kitasatospora sp. NPDC058243 | reverse complement strand
CCCCGCCCGGCGCCTGCTACCTTCTCCCCCCTTCCGCCTCCCGCGACCCGCTCCCCGTCACCCGCGCCGCGCCGGGGGCGGGTGCGGCGCGGGTGACGGACGGGACCGGGCCGGGGCCGGCTGTCGGGCGCCGGGGGCCAGGCGGGGAAGGCCCACACCTCCCTCACCCCTCAGAGCCCGCCCGCCACCGAAACCGCTTACCGCCCCACCCCGCGCGGCGGGTACCGTGCCCGGATGCACAGCAACGGCACCAACGGCAGCGGGAGCGTCAACGGGGACGGCGACGGCAGCGCCCCCACCTGGGACGTCCTGCTGCTCGGCGGTGCCTCCGGCCTCGGCAAGAGCCGCGCCGCCGCCGAACTCGCCCGGCACAGCGGCGCGTTCGTGGTCGAGTTCGACGACGTCGTCGCCGCCCTGCACGCCGCCACCACCGCCGAGGGCCACCCCGGCCTGCACCACTTCGACGGCCTCGACGACCCCGACGCGCTGCCCGCCGACCGCGTCCTGGAACTGCAGATCGCCACCGCCCGCGCCCTGGACGACGCCCTGCTCGGCGTGGTGCGCAACCGCCTCACCGTCGACGTGCCCGCGATCGTCGAAGGCGACTACCTCACCCCGGCCGCCGCCGCCCGCGCCGCCGCCGAGGCCGCCGGGCAGGGCCGCGTCGTGCGCGCCGTGTTCCTGCACGAGGGCGACGCGGCCGGCATCAGCGCCAACTACGCCCGGCGGGAGCCCGACTGCGGCCCGCAGGAACGCCGCGCCGCCGTCAGCGCCCGCTACTCCCACTGGCTCGCCGACCAGGCCCGCACCCACCACCTGCCCGTCCTGGACTGCCGCCCCTACCCCACCCTCGCCGACCGCCTGCTCCGCGCCCTGGCCTGACCTGACTTGACCTGGCCTGACCTGGCCCGACCTGACGAAAGGGGTCCACAGGTGCTGATCGTGGTGAGCGGCGGGCCGGGCAGCGGGAAGACGACGCTGGCCCACGCGCTGGCGCAGTCCCTCGGCTGCCCGGCGGTGTGCCGGGACGAGCTGAAGGAGGGCCTGGTGCACGCGGGCACCCGGGCCGGGAACCCCGACGAGGCGGTGCGCGCGGCGTTCTTCGACGTCCTGGAGGTCCTGGTGCGCGCGGGGGTGAGCGTGGTGGCGGAGGCCGCGTTCCAGGACCGGCTGTGGCGACCCGGCCTGACCCCGCTGGCCGAGCACGCCGAACTGCGGATCGTGCACTGCCGGGTGGACCCGGCAGTGGCCCGCGCCCGGATCCGGGCCCGCCTGACGACGCACCCGCGCCGCGCCGCGCACGCCGACCGCGCGCTCCTCGCCGCCCCGCCCGGTCCGGGCAACCTGCTGGACGACTTCACCCCGCCGTCCCTGCCGGTACCGCACCTGCACGTGGACACCACCCACGGCTACCGGCCGCCGCTGGCGGACATCGCCGCCTTCGCCACCAGCCCCTGAAGCCGACTGTCCGTCAGTTCGCCAGTGAGTCCGGCGGCTTTCCGGATCAACTCTGCGCAGCAGCAGGCGAGTTCAGATTCCCGCAGGAGCTCGACGGGCTTCGCACAGACGGCGGCTCCGCCGACCTGCCGCGCCCGGCCGTCCGTTTGCGGGCAGCGCGCGAGGGGGAAGACCCCGCGCCGGGCCCCGCCTGCGGGCGAGGCGCCGTGACCGCCGTGACCGCCGTGGCGTCGGCCGTCACTCCGACAGCCGTACTCGGCGATCCGTCCGTCAGATTGTCAGCTCGCTCGCATGGGCCGCCGGGATGACTTCTCCAGCGCGCCGGATCAGCCCGGATAACACGGACGACATAGTCATTTCGTCACCTTACGGCCGCATTCATGCCGTCATCCAAGAGTCCCGCGAGCACCCTGGGGAGTCCCCGATGCCCGAAGTCAGACGCCACTGGGGCTTGGCCCGAGCCTTCGAGACGCCAGGAAGAGCCCTGGCCCGACCGTCGAGGAGGGCGGGCTCGACACGGCGCGGCTGGACGGGAATGCTGGCGGCCGTGCTGACGCTGGCGCCGGCGCCGCTCGCCCCGCTGCTGGCCGCCCCCGCCGCGCACGCGGCTCAGACGTGCCCGGCGGATGCCGGCTACACCGACTGCCTGTCCTTCGCCTACACCGGAAGCGACCAGGACTTCACCGTCCCCACCGGGGTCTCCTCGATCAGGGCGAAGGCCTGGGGTGCGGGTGCGGCCGCCGACGGCGACACCGCCGCAGCCGGCCGCGACCACGCGAACCGGCCGGGCGCCGCCGGCGCCTACGCGACCGCGCTGCTGGAGGTGACGGCCGGACAGCGGCTGACGGTGGTGCCGGGCCAGGGCGGGCGGTCGCGTCCCGACGGCCCGGACTCCCCGGCGGCCCGCAGCGGTGGCGCCTCCACCATCCGGTCGGGCCAGCCGCACACCCCCGCGGACACCCTGCTGGCAGCCGACGGCGGCACGGCCTCGGCCACGAGCGCGGCCACGAGCGCGACCGCGAGCGGCGCCGGCACTGCCGGGGCCGGGGCCGCTGCCGGGGCCGGTCCTGGAGACGGGCCGCAAGGCCTTGCGCCCCACGTGACCGAGCGCCAGTACGTCACCGGGGCGGCCTTCGGCGGCTTCGCGCCGTCCATCGCGGGCGTCAACAGCACCGACACCAGCACCAACACCAGTGCCGACGCGGCGAAGGACGGCGGCGGCCACAGCGGCGACGGCGGCAACGGCCTCGTCGTACTGGAGTGGAAGGACCCCGTCACCGACGCCACGGCGGCGAAGGCCGACCCGTCAGCGGCTCCCGCGCCCACCGGCCGGAGCAGCGCTCCAGGAGCCCCGTCCCCGGAGGCCGCGCCATCCGCAGCGGCCGGACCGGCCGGGCCGAGCAGCGCGGCCGCCCCGCCGAGCGCCGCCCCGCTCGGCCGCTTGCCCCGGGCACCCGGCGACCCCCTGGACTGCACGGGCAACACGATCTACGCCATCCAGCGTGGCTCCTCCACCGCCGCGAACGGCACCCTGCTGGCCCTGGCCGCCGGCAGCGTCGGCGGATCCAGCGTGACCGCGACGACGGTCAGCACGCTCCCCGCCGGGTCGGGCTTCACCAACGCCCTCGGGATCACCGACGGCGGCACCGCCGCCTACGTGGTCGACCAGACCCCGACCGTCGCCGGGTCCGTCAACGTGTACGGCTACAACGCGGCCACCCAGACCTGGACCACCTACACCGGATCCGCCGGCGCCACCACCGACTCCTTCGTCTCCGGCGCGGTGGACCCGGTCAACGGCATCTACTACTACGCCAGCTTCGAGCCCGGCACGGCGACCACGCCCGGCGTGGCCACCCTCTACGGCTTCAACACCACCACCAACACGGCGATCCCCGGCGTGATCGCCACGTTCGACCTGCCGGTCACCGGCGCCTCCGGCCCCAACGGCGACATCACCTTCGACGCGGGCGGCAACCTCTACGTCCTCTCCTCCGTCGGCACCGACGCCGCCATCGGCCGGGTCGCCGGGCCGATCCCCACCACCGGGTCGGCCACCGGCGTACCGCTGACCGACACGGTGCTGAGCACCCTGCCCAACCCGGACAGCAACTCGTTCAACGGGGCGGCCTTCGACAACGCCGGAATGCTCTACATCGAGTTCGCCTCGGGGACCACCACCTTCCTGGAGCAGCTCAACCCGAACACCGGCGTGATCACGGCCGGGCCCACGCCGTACTCCAACAACGCGTTCCTGTCCGTGGACCTCGGCGCCTGCTCCACCAACCCGACCCTGACCCTGCAGAAGAACATCGTCGGCCGGTTCGCCTCGTCGACCACGTCGAACGACCAGTTCAACCTGGCGATCACCGGCGGCGGCATCACCCAGGGCAACACCGCCACCACGACCGGCACCAGCACCGGCATCCAGACACCCCCCGCCGGCCCGGTCATCGCCGTGTCGGGAACCACCTACACGCTGACCGAGACCGCCGCCTCCGGCAGCCTCGCCAACTACACCACCGCCTACGACTGCGTCGACACGGCCAACGGCAACGCCCCGGTCGCCTCGGGCACCGGCGCGACCACCTTCAACCTGCCGTTCCCACCCACGGTGGAGGGCAAGAACAGCCCGCTGGTGGTCTGCACCTTCACCAACACACCCGTCCCCGCGACGCCCGCGCTCACGATCATGAAGACCGCGTCCCCCACCACGGTCACCGCCGTCGGGCAGGTCGTGGACTACAGCTTCCTCGTGACCAACACCGGCAACGTGACCCTGACCAACATCACCGTGAACGAGACCGCGTTCTCCGGCAGCGGCACCCCGCCCGTGATCACCTGCCCGGCCGGCGCCGCCTCCCTCGCCCCCAATACGTCGGTAACCTGCACCGCCCCCTACACCGTCACGCAGGCCGACATCAACGCAGGCTCGATCACCAACACCGCGACGGCCACCGGCACACCGCCCACCGGCCCGCCGGTGACCTCACCGCCCTCCAACGCAACCGTCACCGCGACAGCCTCTCCCGCGCTCACGATCATGAAGACCGCGTCCCCCACCACGGTCACCGCCGTCGGGCAGGTCGTGGACTACAGCTTCCTCGTGACCAACACCGGCAACGTGACCCTGACCAACATCACCGTGAACGAGACCGCGTTCTCCGGCAGCGGCACCCCGCCCGTGATCACCTGCCCGGCCGGCGCCGCCTCCCTCGCCCCCAATACGTCGGTAACCTGCACCGCCCCCTACACCGTCACGCAGGCCGACATCAACGCAGGCTCGATCACCAACACCGCGACGGCCACCGGCACACCGCCCACCGGCCCGCCGGTGACCTCACCGCCCTCCAACGCAACCGTCACCGCGACAGCCTCTCCCGCGCTCACGATCATGAAGACCGCGTCCCCGACCACGGTCACCGCCGTCGGGCAGGTCGTGGACTACAGCTTCCTCGTGACCAACACCGGCAACGTCACGCTGACCAACGTGACGGTGAACGAGACCGCGTTCTCCGGCAGCGGCACCCCGCCCGTGATCACCTGCCCGGCCGGCGCCGCCTCCCTCGCCCCCAATACGTCCGTGACCTGCACCGCCCCCTACACCGTCACGCAGGCCGACATCAACGCAGGCTCGATCACCAACACCGCGACGGCCACCGGCACACCGCCCACCGGCCCGCCGGTGACCTCACCGCCCTCCAACGCAACCGTCACCGCGACAGCCTCTCCCGCGCTCACGATCATGAAGACCGCGTCCCCGACCACGGTCACCGCCGTCGGGCAGGTCGTGGACTACAGCTTCCTCGTGACCAACACCGGCAACGTCACGCTGACCAACGTGACGGTGAACGAGACCGCGTTCTCCGGCAGCGGCACCCCGCCCGTGATCACCTGCCCGGCCGGCGCCGCCTCCCTCGCCCCCAATACGTCCGTGACCTGCACCGCCCCCTACACCGTCACGCAGGCCGACATCAACGCAGGCTCGATCACCAACACCGCGACGGCCACCGGCACACCGCCCACCGGCCCGCCGGTGACCTCACCGCCCTCCAACGCAACCGTCACCGCGACAGCCTCTCCCGCGCTCACGATCATGAAGACCGCGTCCCCGACCACGGTCACCGCCGTCGGGCAGGTCGTGGACTACAGCTTCCTGGTGACCAACACCGGCAACGTCACGCTGACCAACGTCACCGTGAACGAGACCGCGTTCTCCGGCAGCGGCACCCCGCCCGTGATCACCTGCCCGGCCGGCGCGGCCTCCCTCGCCCCCAATACGTCGGTGACCTGCACCGCCCCCTACACCGTCACGCAGGCCGACATCAACGCAGGCTCGATCACCAACACCGCGACGGCCACCGGCACACCGCCCGCCGGCCCGCCGGTGACCTCACCGCCCTCCAACGCAACCGTCACCGCGACGTCCAACCCGGCGCTCACCATCATGAAGTCGGTGGATGCGACCGAACTGACCGGCGTCGGCCAGGTGCTGCACTACTCCTTCCTGGTGACCAACACCGGCAACGTGACCCTGACCGACGTCACCGTGAACGAGACCGCGTTCTCCGGCAACGGCACCCCGCCCACGATCACCTGCCCGGCCGGCGCGGCCTCGCTCGCACCCGGCGCATCCGTGACCTGCACCGCCAGCTACACCGTCACGCAGGCGGATGTCGACAGCGGGAAGGTCACCAACACGGCGACGGCGACGGGCACCCCACCGTCCGGTCCGCCGGTGACCTCACCGCCGTCCTCGACCAGCGTCCCGAACACCCCGGCCCCGGCGCTCACCGTGGTCAAGTCGGCCTCGCCGACCACGGTTTCGGCCGTCGGGCAGGTCGTCGACTACAGCTTCCTGGTGACCAACACCGGGAGCGCCACGCTGACCGATGTGACGGTGAACGAGGCGGCCTTCTCGGGCAGCGGCACTCCGCCCGTGGTGACCTGCCCGGCCGGCGCGGCCTCGCTCGCGCCCGGCGCATCCGTGACCTGCACCGCCAGCTACACCGTCACGCAGGCGGATGTCGACAGCGGGAAGGTCACCAACACGGCGACGGCTACGGGCACTCCGCCGTCCGGTCCGCCGGTGACCTCCCCGCCGTCCAGCGCGACGGTGACCGCGAAGCCGCCGCACGGCCACCTGCCGAGCACCGGGGCGAACACCCACCTGGCCGGGCTGGCGGGGAGCCTCCTGCTCCTCGGCGGTGGGCTGGCGTTGGTGACGCGCCGCAACCGTCGTCGCGGCTAGCAACGGCGGCTGACGGCGGCGGTCCCCGGAGCGTGGGCT
>NZ_JBHVWW010000066.1:0-55102 GCF_042882025.1 Kitasatospora sp. NPDC058243 | reverse complement strand
TTGCACGCGCCCCTCTCTACAGTCCTCCCCCCTCCCCCCCTTCCCCTCGCCCCGCGCCGCGGCACGTCCGGAAAGCGGGCCGGCCGTCGGCCGACCCACGACCGGCACCTCACACCAGGCCGCCTCACCGCAGGCCGACAGGGGGAGAAACCCATGACGAGCTCCACACTGGAGCGGGACCACAAAGAGGGGAACGAGGCGGCGGACGTCCTCGCCCGGGCCCGCAACCTGGTCGACCCGGTCCTGCGGGCCGCCGTCGACTCACTGCCGGGCGCGATGCGCAAGGTCGCCGGCTACCACTTCGGCTGGTGGGAGGCGGACGGCTCGCCCGCCGACGCCCCCTCCGGCAAGGCGATCCGGCCCGCCATGGTCCTCGCCGCCACCCAGGCACTCGGCGGCACGACCGCCGAGGCCACCGCCGCAGCCGCCGCCGTCGAGCTGGTGCACAACTTCACGCTGCTCCACGACGACGTCATCGACCGGGACGAGACGCGCCGCCACCGGCCCACCGCCTGGCGGGTGTTCGGCACCACCGAGGCCATCCTGGCCGGGGACGCCATGCACTCGCTGGCGCTGCGCCTGCTCGCCGAGGACGCCCACCCGGCCGCCCGGAGCTCGGTCCGCCGGCTCACCGACTGCGTGGTCGAGCTGTGCGAGGGCCAGCAGATCGACTGCGCCTTCGAGCAGCGCAGCGACGTCTCGCTCGCCGAGTGCCTGGCGATGGCGGAGGCCAAGACCGGCGCCCTGCTCGGCGCCGCCTGCGCGATGGGCGCCCTGTACGGCGGCGGGTCGGAGGAGGCCGCGCAGGCGATGGACGGCTTCGGCCGGGAGATCGGCCTGGCGTTCCAGCTGATCGACGACCTGATCGGCATCTGGGGCGATCCGGCGGTGACCGGCAAGCCGGTGGGCGCGGACCTGGTCGCCCGGAAGAAGTCGCTGCCGGTGGTCGCGGCGCTGGGCTCCGGCACCCCCGAGGGGGCCCGGCTCGCCGGGCTGTACGCCCTCGAACGCCAGCTCAGCCCTGAGGAGTTGGCGCAGTGCGCGGCGTCCGTCGAAGGCGCCGGCGGCCGCGGCTGGGCGCAGGGCGAGTCCTGCGAGCGGATGGCGGCGGCGATGGCGCAGCTGGCCACGGCCGTCCCGGAGCCGTCGGCGGCCGACGAACTGCTGGTGCTGGCCGAACTGGTCACCCGCCGCAGCCACTGACCGGGCTCGTCCGACCGGGCTGGTCCGACCGGACTCGGCTGACCGGACTCGTCGGGAGTGGGAAGTCGGCCGGTCCGACTTCCCACTCCGGGCCCGGCGCCCGCACCCACACCCGTACCCGTGTCAGCGCCGGTAGCTGGTAGCTGGTAGCTGGTAGCCGGTGGCCGACGGGAGCCCGGGAAGCATCGGGCCACCCGACATGCTGACCCGCCCCACCCCGCATAGCATCCCCTATGTACTCGTATGTCCCGAATTCCGGTGCGCGCCTGCGCCGCCGGCCTTCCGTGCACTGGGGAGAGCGACGAGCATGGCCAACCCGGCACTCGTGGACCCGGCCACGATCCGCGCGACCGCCGCCGAGGCCTGGATCCGTGCGTACCCGATCCTGCAGAACTACCGCACCCTGTACGCGCAGGCACTGGACGACGCGGATCCGGGGTACGTCGGCGGCTTCGGCGTCTTCCGCCACCGCTCGCAGCCGTTCACCCCGGCCGACACCGACGTCGCCTCCCCCGACAACGACACCCCGCACTCCTGGGCCTGGCTCGACCTGCGCGCCGAACCGTGGGTGGTGTCCGTCCCGGCCGCGGACCGCTACTACGTCCTCCCGCTGCACGAACTCGACACCGTGTACGCCGGGTTCGTCGGCGCCCGGAGCACCGGCCAGGAGGCCGGCGACTACCTGGTGGCCGGCCCCGACTGGCAGGGCGAGCCCCCGCCCGGCATCCGGGGCGTGCTCCGCACCGCCACCCGCCTGGTCGGCATCCTCGGGCGCACCCACCTCACCGGCGACACCCCCGCGGACATCGCCGAACTGAAGACCGTCCAGCAGCAGTACCGGCTGCGCCCGCTGCACGAGTATGCCGGCACCCCGGCGCCCGCCCCCGCGCCGGAGCCGGTCTGGCCGGTCTGGCGCGAGGAGGTGCTGGACACCGTCGAGTTCCTCAGCTTCCTCGACTTCCTGCTCGGCTTCTTCCCGCTCCGCGGGCCCGTCGAGCTGCCGCCCGCCGAGCTCGACCTGCGCGGCCGCCTCACCGACCTCGGCGTCGACGGGCGCGGCGAGTTCGAGCCCGCCACGCTGCCGATCGAGGTCCGGGCCGAGATCGAGCGCGGTATCGCGGACGGCCGCGCACGGCTGGAGCGCGCCGCCGCCGAATCCGAACCCACCACGCCGGCCGCACTCTTCGGCACCCGTGAGCGGATCGGCGGGGACTTCCTCCGCCAGGCCCTCGGCGCCAGGCTCGGCCGCTACGGGCTGCCCACCGAGGAAGCCTGGTACGGCGGTTGGGCAGCGGACAGCGCGGGCAACCGGCCGCCGAACGCCAGCGACCGCGACTACGCCGTCCGCTTCGGCCCGGACGACCTGCCGCCGGCCCGGTACTTCTGGTCCGCCACCATGTACGCGCTCCCGGACCGCCTGCTGGTCGACAACACCCTGGACCGCTACGCGATCGGCGACCGCACCCCCGGCCTGGTCCGCGACCCGGACGGCGGGCTCACCCTCCACCTCCGGCACAAGCGGCCCGCCGACGCCCAGCACTCCGCCAACTGGCTGCCCGCCCCGGACGGCCCGTTCACGGTCGTCGTCCGGCTCCACGGCCCGGACCGGTCCGTCCTCGACGGCCGCTGGCACCTCCCGCCGCTCGACCCGAGCTGACCCGAGCTGACCCGCACCGCAGAGATCCGCACCGCAGAGACCGCGCCGACCGGACGAAGGACACCCCGATGAACCACCCCGAGCTGGAGGCCCTGGCCGCCGACGCCTACGTCTACGGCTACCCGCTCGTCGCCGACCTCACCATGGTCGAGCGCTTCTCCCGGGGCGGCCTGGGCACCCTGCCGGCGGCGTCGTTCAACCACTTCAGCCACGCCACCCGGCTGGCCGGGCCCAAGGACCACTTCGTCTCGGTCAACAACGACACCCTCTACTCGATCGCCCAGCTCGACCTCTCCGAGGGCCCGCAGGTGCTGCGCGTCCCGGACACCGCGGGCGCCTACTACGTGCTGCAGGTCGTCGGCGCGTGGACGGACAACGTCGCCTACGTCGGCAGCCGTGCCACCGGCACCGGCGAGCAGACCTGGCTGATCGTCCCGCCCGGCTGGCACGGCACCCCGTCCGACCCGGCCCGGGTGATCGAGGCGCCGACCACGGTGGCGACCATCGTCGGCCGCTTCGCCTGCACCGGGCCGGACGACCTCCGCCGGGTCAAGGCCCTCCAGAAGGCCCTCACCCTGGAGCCGCTGGAGCCCGGCGGGCTGGTCGCCGGACTGCCCGAGCCCGATCCGGAGGTGCCCGAGCGGCTGGCCTTCTTCGAACGGCTTAGGGTCTGGATGCAGGCCTTCCCGCCGGCCGGTCCGGACGTCGAGTACCAGCAGCGCTTCGCCCCGCTCGGCCTGCTCGACGAGGGCACCTCGCCGTACCGTGCGGCCGCCGCGGACTGGACCCTCGCGCTGGCCAAGGGCCTGGCCGCCGGCCGCGAACGGGTCGAGGACGCCACCCGTCCGCCCGAGGACCACCCGCCCGGCGAGTGGCGCTCGGCGCTCCACCTGTTCGATTACAACATCGACCACCTGGGCCCCGGCACCCTCGACGACCCCGAGTGGCGCATCCCCGACCGCCGCGCCGGCTACCTCAGCCGGGCCGCCGCCGCCCGGGCCGGTCTCTGGGGCAACCACGCCTACGAGGCCTCGTTCGCGATGACCTACGACGACTCCGGCGGCCGCCCGCTCAGCGGTGCGCACCGCTACACGCTGCGGTTCGACCAGCCGCCGCCCGCCGAGGCGTTCTGGTCCGTCACGATGTACGCGCTGCCGGACTACTACCTGGTGGACAACCCGATCGAGCGCTACACGATCGGCGACCGCACCCCGGGCCTGGTGTACGGCGCGGACAGCTCGCTCACCCTGACGCTCCAGCACGAGCAGCCCGAGGACGAGGTGGAGGCGGCCAACTGGCTGCCCGCCCCGGTCGGCGAGTTCCGGCCGATCATCCGGCTCTACCAGCCGAAGCCGGCCGTGCTGGACGGCAGTTACCGGGTGCCGCCGATCGACCGGAGCTGACCGCCGTCGCCACCGGGCGCGGACGTCGAGGGGGACACCGGACGCTCAGTGCGGAGCCGGGGTCGCGGTGCCCGTCGGGGTGCCCGAGGGCGGTGGCGAGGACGGGTGCGCGGACGCCGATGCCGATGCCGATGCCGACGACGAAGGCGAAGGCGAGGACGACGCCGAGGAGGACGGCGACGGCGAGGGAGCGGAGGACGACGGCGACCCCGACGGGGACGGAGCCGCCGTGGCCGTCACCGACGGCTGCGGGGAACTGCTCGGCTGCGGGTCCGTCGTGGCCGACGCCGACGCTGGCGCCGACGCCGACGCCGACGTCCCCGGAGCGGCGGGGGAGGAGGCCGAGCCGCCCCGGTTGTGCGGTCCGCCCTCCAGGGTGACCACCGCCTGCGAGGGCGGCAGTGCGATCCGGGCGGTCCAGTGCGCTGTGGGCGCGAGGTCCTCGTCCACGGTGACGGTCACGGTGATCCGCTGGCCCGGTGCGAGGGTGCCGGAGTCGCGGCTGAGCCGCAGCCAGCCGGCGTCCGTCACGGCGTGCCAATGGATCTCGGTGGTGCCGGAGTCGGTGAGGGTGAGGACGGTCCGGCTGCCGTACTCGGCGGCCTCGACGGTGAGCAGCCCGGCCGGGGCCGGTTCGGCGCCGCCCGGGCCGCCGCCGGGCGCGGGTGCCTGGCCGACGGCGGGGGCGGGGGCGGCGACCAGGGTCGGACTGCCGATCGGGGTCGCCCCGTGGGCCGGTACCGGGACCGCCGGGCCCTGGAGGGTCAGCCGTGGAAAGCCGAGGGGCAACGTTTCTGCACCCCCCGCCCCCGCACCCGCCAACTCCATCCCCGGCACCCCCGGCAGCCCCGTGCCCGCCGTCGTGCCCGCCGCCGGCCACGGCTTCGACGGCTGCTGCCCGCCCGTCCGCCCGGCCTCCTCCACCCGCACCGTGGACACCGCGGCCGCCGTCCCCTCCCCGCTGCTCCGGTGCCCAGCCCACAGGGCGACCACCGGCGCCGCCAGGACGGCCGCGAGCACCCCGGTGGTCACCACCCGCCGACGCACCGCCAGTGCCCGGCCCGCGTCCGGCGCCCGGTGCCGGGGGAAGCCGCCCTGGTCGAACCGCAGCCCCGACTCGGCCGCCGGCACCGCCCCCGCCCGCCGCACCGCACCGGCCGCCGACGGCAGGTACGCCGCTCCCTCGCCTCCCTCGCCCGAGGGCGTCGGGGCTGGCGCCGGGGCCGGGGC
The DNA here is from genome assembly GCF_042882025.1 of Kitasatospora sp. NPDC058243. NCBI lineage: Bacteria > Bacillati > Actinomycetota > Actinomycetes > Kitasatosporales > Streptomycetaceae > Kitasatospora > Kitasatospora sp. NPDC058243. Next base: position 49,609 of record NZ_JBHVWW010000066.1, on the reverse strand, counting down.
GGGCGCCGCCAGCAACGGCAGCCCGGACAGCTCCGCCGCGCCCTCCGGCACCTCGCCGGCCACCCGCTCCGCCGTCCCCCGGCAGGTCGGGCAGTCCACCACGTGCTGCACCAGCTCCCGGCGCAGCGCCGGGCCGAGCACCCAGTCCCGCCAGGACTCCGCCCCGGCCCCGCCGAGCCGGTCCAGCTCCGGGCAGCTGCCCACCCCGAGCACCAGCAGCGCCGCCCTGGTCCGGGCCACCTCCGCCTCGGCGGAGGCGAGCAGCGCGCGGGTCCGCTCGAACGGCAGGCCCAGCACCGCCGCCACCTCGTGCGGGGTCAGCCGGTGCCGGACGGACAGCTCCAGCGCCTCGCGCTGCTCCGGGTCGGTGCCGGCCGCCTCCGGCCAGGCGAGCGAGGCCAGTTCGCGCCGCCGCCGGGCCGCCTCGGCCTCGGTCGGCTCCGCCGTGGCGTCCCGCCCGGCGCCGTCCGCGAGCCGCCGCAGGCAGCAGTACCGGGCCAGTGAGAACAGCCAGGCCCGGACCAGCCCGGGCTCGGTCAGCCGGGCGCCGTGCCGCCGTGCCAGCTCGCGGGCCTCGCGCAGGGCGCCGGTGGCCGCGTCGTGCTCGCACAGCACCGAGAGACAGTAGGTGAACAGGCCGTCCACCTGCCGGTCGTACGCTGCCAGCACGGCGGCCGGCGGCCCTTCAGTACGCGTTGTCACCCGTCCGACGGTAGAGACGGCGGGCGGCGTACCTCGGCCATTCGCCGTGTATGTACTTCTTTCGGGTAACAACATCGCCCATCTGTGTGGGTTTGGGCCCGGTTCCGGCGGAGTTCGGGCCCGGTTCCGGCGGAGCAGGGCGTTGTCGGACCCAGGCGCTACGGTGGGTCGCATGGCTGCCCGTACCAAGACCACCGCCAAGCCGCGCCCGGCGTACCGCTGCACCGAGTGCGGCAACCAGCTGCCCAAGTGGGTCGGCCGCTGCCCGGAGTGCAACGCCTGGGGCACGGTCGAGGAGTACGGCGCGGTGCCGATCCGGACGACCGCCGCGGGCCCGGTCAGCTCGCCGGCCCGTCCGATCGGCCAGGTGGACGGCCAGGTCGCGACGGCCCGCTCGACGGGCGTGCCGGAGCTGGACAGGGTGCTCGGGGGCGGGCTGGTCCCCGGCGCGGTCGTCCTGCTGGCCGGCGAGCCCGGCGTCGGCAAGTCCACCCTGCTGCTGGACGTCGCGGCCAAGGCCGCCACCGACCGGCACCGCACGCTCTACGTCACCGGCGAGGAGTCGGCCGGTCAGGTCCGGCTGCGCGCCGACCGGATCAACGCGCTCTCCGAGCACCTCTACCTCGCCGCCGAGTCCGACCTCGGCGCGGTGCTCGGGCACATCGACGCGGTCAACCCCGGTCTGCTGATCCTGGACTCGGTGCAGACCATCGCCTCCGCCGAGCTGGACGGCGCCCCCGGCGGTCCGGCCCAGGTCCGCGAGGTGGCGGGCGCGCTGATCCGGGTGTCCAAGGAGCGCGGCATGGCGACGCTGCTGGTCGGCCACGTCACCAAGGACGGCCAGATCGCCGGCCCGCGCCTGCTGGAGCATCTGGTGGACGTGGTGCTCAGTTTCGAGGGGGACCGGCACGCCCGGCTGCGGCTCATCCGCGGGATCAAGAACCGCTACGGCGCCACCGACGAGGTGGGCTGCTTCGAGCTGCACGACGAGGGCATCGTCGGCCTGGCCGATCCGTCCGGCCTCTTCCTGACCAGGCGTGACAAGCCCGTCCCGGGCACCTGCCTCACCGTCACCCTGGAGGGCAAGCGCCCGCTGGTGGCGGAGGTGCAGGCGCTGATGGTGGATTCGCAGATCCCGTCCCCGCGGCGCACCACCTCGGGCCTGGAGTCGCCCCGGATCGCGATGATCCTGGCCGTGGTGGAGCGGCACGGCGGGGTGAAGCTCGGCAAGCAGGACATCTACACCGCGACGGTGGGCGGGGTGAAGCTGAGCGAGCCGTCCGCCGACCTCGCGATCGCGCTCGCGGTGGCGAGCTCCTCCTCGGACACCCCGTTGCCCAGCAACCTGGTGGCGATCGGCGAGGTCGGCCTGGCGGGCGAGGTACGGCGGGTGACGGGGGTGCAGCGGCGGCTCGCCGAGGCGCACCGGCTGGGCTTCACGCACGCCCTCGTCCCGCCGGATCCGGGCAAGGTGCCGCCGGGCATGAAGGTGGTCGAGGTGGCCGACATCGGCGAGGCGCTGCGGGCCATCCCGGGCCGCCGCCGGGCCGCCGCCAAGCCGCGCGCCGAGGCGCGTGCTGAGGCGCCGTCGGCGCCGCCGGCCCCGCGCACGGCCCGGGTCGTCGCGCACCCGGAGGAGCTGATGGAGGGCTGGGAGCCGGTCGACTCCGACGAACTGCGCTGACCCAAGCCCTGTCGATGCCGCACGCAGTTAGACTTTCCCCAGTCTCATTGGCCAGAAGGCAGTACCGAGCGGTACTGAGCGACAGAGCAACAGACCGCGGACCGGCGCACGGCGCGAGGCGCGCGGCACGGGGTCGACCGGAGGAGTCACGTGGCAGCCAGCGACCGGGGGGCGGACAAGGCCTCCCGTGAGGAGGCCCTGCTGCGGGCCTCCCTCAGTGCCATCGCACCCGGCACGGGGCTGCGCGACGGCCTGGAGCGGGTGCTCCGGGCCAACACCGGCGGCCTGATCGTGCTCGGTTTCGACAAGACGGTCGAGTCGATCTGCACCGGCGGCTTCGTCCTGGACGTCGAGTTCACCGCGACCCGGCTGCGCGAGCTGTGCAAGCTGGACGGCGCGGTGGTGCTGGACAAGGACATCACCAAGATCGTCCGGGCCGGCGTGCACCTGATGCCGGATTCCACGATCCCCACCGACGAGACCGGCACCCGCCACCGCACCGCGGAGCGGGTCAACCGGCAGACCGGCTTCCCGGTGGTGGCGGTCTCGCACTCGATGCGGCTGATCGCGATGTACGTCAACGGCACCCGCCGGGTGCTGGAGGACTCCACCACCGTCCTGTCCCGCGCCAACCAGGCGCTGGCCACCCTGGAGCGCTACAAGCTGCGCCTGGACGAGGTGGCCGGCACGCTGTCGGCGCTGGAGATCGAGGACCTGGTGACGGTCCGGGACGTCACCGCCGTCGCCCAGCGGCTGGAGATGGTCCGCCTGATCGCCACCGAGATCGCCGGCTACGTGCTGGAACTCGGTATCGACGGCCGGCTGCTCTCGCTCCAGCTGGACGAGCTGATCGCGGGCGTGGAGCCGGAGCGCGAACTGGTCGCCCGGGACTACTTCCCGGAGCGGGCCGCCAAGAAGGGCCGGACGGTCAACGAGGTGCTGGCCGACCTGGAGGCGCTCACCCACGCCGAGCTGCTGGACCTTCAGACGGTCGCCAAGGCGCTCGGCTACTCGGGCTCCCCGGAGTCGCTGGACTCCGCGGTCTCACCGCGCGGCTACCGGCTGCTGGCGAAGATCCCGCGCCTGCCCAACACGGTGATAGAGCGCCTGGTCGAGCACTTCGGCGGCTTGCAGAAGCTGCTCGCCGCCAGCATCGACGACCTGCAGACGGTCGAGGGCGTCGGTGAGACCCGGGCCCGCTCGGTCCGCGAGGGCCTGTCCCGGCTGGCCGAATCGTCCATCCTGGAGCGCTACGTCTGACCAGGCGCCACGTCCGACCTGACGCACCGCCGCGCACGGCCCCCGGGGAACGCCCCGGGGGCCGTCGCGCACCCCGCCGAGGCCCCCCGTCGAGTCCCCCCTCGCCGAGCCACCCCGACCGGCACCCCCCGACCGGCCCGTGAGGCGCCGAAGCCCCCGGCCGCGGCCGGGGGCTTCGAGTCGAGTTGAGGGGGGTTCAGCTGTCCAGGCGGATCGAGGAGCGCGCCGAGACCTGGCCGCCGGAGAGCCCGGTGAGGTCGGCGACCACCAGGTAGGTGCCCGCCGCGGGGGGCGCCGGGTCGGCGGTGGCGCACTGCGGCTTGCTGCGGCTGCGGTCCCAGGTGAACGTCTCGGTCAGGCCGTTGTTGGCCGGGATCTGCACCCAGCTGCTGCCGCGGTCGGACGGGCAGTCGCCGGAGGACCAGACCCGGTCGCCGTTGCTGGCGGTCACGGTGATCGCGGAGGCCGCCCGGCCCAGGTCCACCCGGCAGTTGGCGCCGGAGGCGTTCTTCACGGTGAGCGAGAGCCGCGGCTTGTCCTTGGGCTGGTACGAGTTCTGCGCGCTGGCCAGCTCCAGGGTGACCTGCGAGGAGGCGCAGACCGGAAGCGCCATAACCTCGGGCGTGTTCACCACCGGGGCGCCCCCGCCCGTGCCGCCCGTGCCGCCGGAACCGCCGGCTGCACCGCCGCCCGCCGCCGCACCGCCACCCGTGCTCCCGCCGGTGGCAGGAGCCGGGTTGGCACCGCCGCCGGTACCGCCGGTGCTGAGGCTGACCTCGCCGCCGCCGGAGCCGGCCACCGGGCCGCCGCTCGCGTTGCCGCCGCTGCCGCCGCCGGGGCGCGCCGCAGGGCCGCTCGGGGACGCGCCGGGCGTGATGGACTGGGCGGGGGTCTGGCTCTGGGACGGAACGGCCTGTGCGGCCTTGCTCGATGAGCCGCCGTCACCGCCCCCGTCCTGATCGATCATCAGCCAGGCGATCAGGGCGGCGACCGCCGCGACGGCGACGAGCACGACGACGCGCCGACGCCAGTAGATCGAGGCCGGCAGCGGTCCCACGGGTTGACGCAGAGAGGGCACGCCCAAACTCTACGAGACTGTGTGTGCCGCTTGACGCACCAACACCGCACAGTCGCCCCTTCCTTCACATGATCCGCCATTTGCGCCGTTCGAGGGAGCTCGGAAGCGGTAAGTTTCCGGGAGATCCACGGGGGTATCCGGAGCGCTTTTCTCCGCTTCGGTCGCGCCCGTCGACATGGGAGGATCGAAGGGCCATGGCTGCCATCACCGTCACCCCCGCCCCCGTCCCCCCGGCAGGCGCCGCGCCGGACGCCGTCCGGCCGCCGATGCCGCTGCCGCTGCTGCACGCGACCGTCCTCGACTGGTACGAGGCCGACAAGCGCGACCTCCCCTGGCGGACGCCCGAGGCGACGCCCTGGGCGATCATGGTGAGCGAGTTCATGCTCCAGCAGACTCCGGTGAAGCGGGTGCTGCCCGCCTGGGAGGCGTGGCTGACCCGCTGGCCCACCCCGGCGGACCTCGCGGCCGATGCGCCCGGCGAGGCGGTCCGGATGTGGGGCCGGCTCGGCTACCCGCGCCGCGCGCTGCGGCTGCACGGGGCCGCGGTGGCGATCACCGAGGAGCACGGCGGCGAGGTGCCGGACGACCACGCCACCCTGCTCTCACTGCCCGGGGTCGGGGAGTACACGGCCGCCGCGGTCGCCTCCTTCGCCTTCCGTCAGCGGCACGTGGTGCTGGACACCAACGTCCGCCGGGTGTTCGCCCGTGCGGTGTCCGGCGTCGAGTACCCGGCCCAGGCCACCACGGCCGCCGAGCGCCGCACGGCGACGGCGCTGCTGCCCGACGACGCCGAGACCGCGGCCACCTGGGCGGTCGGCGTGATGGAGCTGGGCGCGCTGGTCTGCACCGCGCGCGGCCCGGAGTGCGGGGGCTGCCCGCTGTTCGCCCACTGTGCCTGGCAGCGGGCCGGCCGCCCGCCGTACGAGGGCCCGGCCCGGCGCGGCCAGACCTACGAGGGGACGGACCGGCAGGTGCGCGGCAAGCTGCTCGCGGTGCTGCGGGAGTCGCACGGCTCGGTGCCGCAGGCCCGGCTGGACGCGGTCTGGCCGGACGCGGTGCAGCGGGCCCGGGCGCTGGACGGACTGGTCGCGGACGGCCTGGTGGAGCCCGTCGAGCAGGGCGTCTACCGGCTTCCCCAGTAGTCGGCCACGAACGCGGGACGGCGCCCCCGGAGGATTCCTCCGGGGGCGCCGTCGTGTCGGCGGGAGGGCGGTCAGACGGCCGCCGCCTCCAGCGAGGCCTCGGCGGACTTGTCCGCCTTGCCCGTGCCGGTACCGCGCAGCGGCACCTCGCGCATGAACACCGCGGCGGCGATCGCGACCACGGCCAACCCGGCGCCCCACAGGAAGACGGTGTGAGTGCCGTTGGACACCGCGTGGTGGAAGGCGTCCTGGACGTGCTCCGGCAGCTTGCGCAGTTCGGCCGGGCTCATCTCGCCCGGGTCCTTGGCCCCGCCGCCGGCCGAGGCCTGCTCGCCCAGCCGCGCGGTCATGGTGTCCTTCACCCGGTTGTTGAACAGCGCGCCGAACAGCGCGACACCGAAGGAGCCGCCGATGGTGCGGAACAGGGTGGCGGTGGAGCTGGCCACGCCCATGTCCTTGAGCTCGACGCTGTTCTGGGCGACCAGCATGGTGATCTGCATCAGGAAGCCCATGCCGGCGCCGAGCACGACCATCCAGCAGGCCGAGGTGAAGCTGCTGGTCCCGACGCCCATGGTGGAGAGCAGGATCATGCCACCGGTCATCACGATGGTGCCGATGATCGGGTAGATCCGGTACTTCCCGGTCCTGGTGACGGCCTGGCCGACCACCAGCGAGACCACCAGCATGCCGAACATCAACGGCATCAGCAGCAGACCGGAGTTGGTCGCCGAGGCACCCTGGACGATCTGCTGGTAGAACGGCAGGAAGAAGGTCGAGCCGAACATCACGAAGCCGACGATGAAGCCGATGATCGAGACCAGGGTGAAGTTCAGGTTCTTGAACAGGGCCAGCGGCAGCATCGGCTCCTCGACACGCTGCTCCACGTAGCAGAAGCCGATCAGCGAGGCGACGGAGAGCGCGATCAGGCCGAGGATCTCATTGGAGCCCCAGGCGTACTGCTGGCCGCCCCAGGTGGTCATCAGCACCAGCGAGGTGATGCCGGTGGTGAGCAATATCGCGCCCAGGTAGTCGATCCGGGCCGTGTTGCGGACCTTCGGCAGCTTCAGGGTGACGATGACCACGGCGAGCGCGACCACGCCGAGCGGCAGGTTGATGTAGAAGGTCCAGTGCCAGCTCAGGTGGTCGGTGATGAAGCCGCCGACCAGCGGGCCGCCGACGGTGGCGAGGGCCATCACCGCGGCGAACATGCCCTGGTACTTGCCGCGGTCGCGCGGCGGGACGAGTGCGCCCATGATCGACATGACGCCGACCATCAGACCGCCGGCACCCAGGCCCTGTACGGCGCGGAAGCCGATCAGCTCGGTCATGTTCTGCGACAGACCGGACAGTGCCGAGCCCACCAGGAAGATCACGATCGAGGTGAGGAAGCTGCCCTTGCGGCCGTACATGTCGCCGAGCTTGCCCCAGATCGGGGTGGAGGCGGCGGTGGTCAGGGTGTAGGCGGTGACCACCCAGGACCGGTGCTCGGCGCCGCCGAGGTCGCCGACGATGGTCGGCATCGCGGTGCCGACGATCAGGTTGTCGAGCATGGCCAGCAGCATGGTGACGACCAGGCCGACCATGACGAGGCGGATCTCGCGGGGTGACCGCGGCTGCTCCTCCTCGGCTGACTTCTCCTCCGGTACCGGGCCGGTGGTCTTGGACTGTGACATGAGGTGGTGTCTCCCGGAGGGGTGTTTCGGACGGGCGGAGGCCGCGCAGTGATTCACTTACTTGACGCCCGGCTAGTTTGTGGACCGTCGGCACGGTAAGTTGTTTACTAGCCGGTCGTCAAGCCAGTTTCCCGCCCGGCTGCCTGGGCAGGGAGAATAGGCCCGGGGCGGACGCCACCGGGGTCCGCAGCAGTCACCGACGCACTCATGAGGCAGGCCATGGGCACTCCGCACAGCCCCCGCAGCGACACGCGGTCCCGCATCATCGAGGTGTCCCTGGAGCTCTTCTCCGAGCAGGGCTACGAGCAGACCTCGCTGCGCGAGATCGCCGACCGCCTCGGCGTCACCAAGGCCGCGCTCTACTACCACTTCAAGACCAAGGACGACATCGTCCTGGGCATCGTGGAGCGGATGGCCGCGCCGATCGACGAGACCATCGCGTGGGGCCGGCAGCAGTCCTGGAGCCCGGAGATGCGCGACGAGCTGATCCGCCGCTTCGCGGACGGGATGGCCGAGCGGGCGCCGCTGCTGCGCTTCTTCCACGAGAACCAGCCCGCGCTGCGCGAGTCCGCGGCCGGGCTGGCGTTCAAGGACCGCATGATCACGATGATCCAGCTGGTGCACGGGCCGGACGCCGACTTCCGGGAGCGGCTGCGCGCCACGATGTCGCTGTTCACCGTCCACTCGGCGATGTTCCTGCTCAAGCAGGACACCGCGGACTGCGACCACGGCGACAACGTGTGGGGCGAGCCCTGGCCGCCGGCGGCCACCCTGGAGGACGCGATCGGGGCGGCCCGGGAGGTCGCGCTGGAGATCGGCGGCCGGATCGGCCACCCGGCCCCCGCCCACTCCTGAGCGGACGGGCAGGCAGTCGGGCAGTCGGGCAGTCGGGCAGGCGGGCGGACCGGTAGCCGGGGCCGGACTCAGAAGTCGGTGACGCCGTGCCCCGCGAGGAACGCGATCGGGTTCACCACCGCGCCGTAGCGGTTGCTGGTGCGGATCTCGAAGTGCAGATGGGGCCCGGTCGAGTTGCCGGTGCTCCCGGACCGCCCGATCTGCTCGCCGGCCGACACCTGGTCCCCGGCCGCGACCCCGAGCGAGGACAGGTGCGCGTACTGCGCGTAGTGCCCGTCCGCCAGCCGCAGCACGACCTCCTTGCCGTACGAGCCGTCCCAGCCGGCCGACACCACGGTCGCGTTCCCGACCGCCAGCAGCGGAGTGCCCGGGTCGACCGCGAAGTCCACCCCGGTGTGGTATCCGGCGGCGTACTCGGAGTTGGCCGCCCCGTACGGATTGCTGGTCGGCGCGTCCGGCACCGGGGCCGACCACTCCGGAGCCGGAGCCGGAGCCGGCTCCGGTGCGGGCGCGGCCTCGGGCCCCGGCGCGGGGGCCTCGGCCGGCGCGCCGGCGACGGGCGGCTCCACCGGCAGCAGGTTGGCGGCCACCGCCACGAACTCCTGCGCCGAGTCGCCGTCGTTCGGCAGCCGGTACGGGCTCGGCCCGGCCACCTGGACCAGCCCCGGGCTGGGCACGGCGGCCTGCGGCGCGGTGAAGGCCGAGCTGCCGGGCGTGGTGGGCCGGACGGTCTGCGCCGAGGCGCTGCCGGGCGCGGCCACCAGCAGCGCGCCGGCGAGCAGTACCGCGGCCGCCCCGGCGGCGACCACCGCGCGCTCCCGTTCGGCCTGCGGGTGCCCGCCGGGCAGCGGGTGCCGGGGCGCGGCGAGCGCGCGCAGCGGCGCGGCATGGGTGCGGGCGGCATGGCCGAGCCGGGGCTGCCAGGCCGCCGCCTGGGCCGCCGTACGGGCGGCGAGCCGGCGCAGGACCGGCCCCACGGGCGGGACAGAGGACATCGGTAGCCGTACCTCACGGTGGACGAGGGCAGCACGAAGTGCCCGTTCGGGCGCGTGCTGAGCGGGGGACCACTCAGGTGTAACGGTCACCGAGCGGAGTCCCAAACGGCGTGACGTACTACGGCGTGTAGTCGGCGTTGCGCCGGAGATTCAAGCTGACGGAGTAATGATCATGAGATTCGATCGTCTGTCACCGGTCCGCGGCAGGCCGCCCGCGCCCGCGGCCGGGCTACTACCGCCGGTCGTACCGCGCCCGGCGGGAGCCCGGCCGGTGTGACCAGCGCCACGCCCATCCAGGGTTTGGGTCGGCCGCACACCCCTTTCCGCCGTCCGCTCCGCTGACCTGGCGGGCCCGCTGGGGGACCATCGACGCATGTATGGCAACAGGAGCGAAGACCTCGACGGCAATGACCGCCCGAGCCTGCCGGACCGCCGCTTCGCCGCCCTGCGCGGCTGCGAGCGGATCCTGTCCGGCGACCGGCCGCAGAGCATGCGCGAACGCCTCGCAGCCCTCGCGGGGGAGGGCGGCGGCCACGACCTGGACCACCGCCCGGACCAGTACGGCGACGGCGTGGTCCGCACCCTGGAACGCACGGTCGCCGACCTGCTCGGCACCGAGGACGCGGCCTTCTTCCCCACCGGCACCATGGCCCAGCAGGTCGCCCTGCGGATCCACGCCGAGGCGGCCGGGCTGCGCACCGTCGCGACCCACCCGCTGGCCCACACCGACCAGCACGAGCGGCACGCGCTCGGCGTGCTGACCGGCCTGCGCAGCGTCTGGCCGACCATGGCCCCGCGCCAGCCCACCGTCGCGGAGCTGCGCTCCTTCGACGAGCCGTACGCCGCGCTCAGCCTGGAGCTGCCGCTGCGCGAGGCCGGCTTCGTGCTGCCCGACTGGGCGGAGCTGGCGGCGCTGGCCGGGGTCGTCCGGGAGGAGTGCGGCGCGGCCCTGCACCTGGACGGTGCCCGGATCTGGGAGTCGGTGTTCCACCTCGGGCACCCGCTGCCGGAGATCGTCGCGCTGGCCGACTCGGTCTACGTGTCCTTCTACAAGACGCTCGGCGGCATCAGCGGCGCCGCGCTGGCCGGTTCGCGGGGCTTCGTCCGCACCGCCAAGGCCTGGCGGCACCGGTACGGCGGCCAGCTCTACCAGCAGTGGCCGGCGGCGCTCGCCGCGCTGGCCGGGCTGGATGCCCGACTCCCGCTGCTGGAGCGGTACGTGACGCACGCCAAGGTGGTCGCCGAGGCGCTGGACGCGGCCTTCGCGGCGGTCCCCGGCGCCCGGGTGCACCCGGCCCCGCCGCACACCCACCAGTTCCAGCTCTGGCTGCCGTACGCCGCCGGGGAGTTGGACGAGGCCGGGCTGGGGCTGGCCGAGGAGACCGGGGTCGCCCTGTTCGGCGGCTGGCGCGAGCGGGACCTGCCGGGCCTGGCGATGACGGAGGTCACGGTGTCGGCGTCCGCGCTCGACTGGACGCCGGCGGACGTCGCCGAGGCGGCCGCCGCCTTCCTGGACCGGCTGCCGGCCCGGGGCGCCGGGGCCGGCGGGAGCCGCGGCGGGGCCTGACCGGAAAGCGTCCGGCCCGCCCCCGCGCGATGCGGGGACGGGCCGGACGTGGTGGGTCAGAACCGCCTGGTCACAGGCTGATCGCTACTGCTCGACCGATCAGTTGTCGACCGGGCGGACCCGGATCCAGGTCTCCAGGTAGTTCGAGGACTCGTTCTCGACCTCGATGCTGGTACCGGTCTTCGGGACGTCCACGCCGCTGTACGGGTTGTCCTTGGACCACCACGACTTCAGGTCCGAGAACTCGTCGACACCCTTGGCCTTCGGGACGACCGTCTCGACGCCGTTCTTGTGCAGGGTCAGCTGGCTGGTCTTGCGCGAGCCGAAGGTCGAGTCGTAACCCTGCATGCGCGGACGCAGCAGGGCGCCGTCGCTCCACTTGAGCGGGGTCGGGTGCGAGTCGATCGGCAGGATCAGACCGTGGCCCGGGTGGGCGCTGACGTTGTTGTTGGGCTGCGACTCGTCCCAGAACCAGATCAGCAGACCGGGCTGGTACGGGTAGTACTCGACCCACTTCGGCCGGCTGTTGCCCCAACCGAAGTTGTACGGGCCGGTCTTCAGGGTCTGGTCGAAGGAGACGTACTGGCGGTTCTCCGCGATGTAGTACTGCCCGTAGTCCTTGGTGTAGCTGCCGGCGAAGCGGGTGAAGCCCTTGGCCACCCAGCCGTTGTCACCGTTCTCGACGTCGTCGCTGAAGATCGTCGAACCGTCGGCGGTCACCGAGATGTCGTCGACGGCGAAGCCGCGGTAGTGCAGGCCACCGTCGGTGGTGTTGTGGAAGCGGACCTTGACGGCCTTGCCGGCGTAGGCGTCCAGCGAGAAGGACACGTCGCCCCAGGCGGCGGTGAGGCCGGTCAGGGCCGCGCGGCCGCCGGCGTCCTTCGTGATCGGCTTGCCGTTCCAGGTGCCGTCCAGGGCGGTCCAGTTGGTGCCGCCGTCGGTGGAGACCTCGGCGAAGGCGTAGTCGAAGTTCGCCTCCAGCTCGTACCAGGCCTTGGCGTTCAGGCTGGCCTTGGTCTTGCCGGTCAGGTCGATGTCACGGGTGAGCGTGACGTTCAAGTTGTCGGCGCTGCCGCTCCACCACTCGCTCTTGCCCGAAGCGGGCTTGTTGATGTCGGTGGGGATGGTCTTCTTCGGCAGCTCGACGACCAGGGCCTGCGGGAGGCTGCTGTTGTACTCGACCGGGCCGATGTGGTGGGTCGACTCGGTGCCGGCCTTGGCCTTGTCGAACTTCAGCCAGCCGAGCTTGAGCTTGCTCCAGGCGTCGAGGTCGTTCGGCATGTCGCCGATGGCGCCCTTGCCCTCGCCGAGCCAGGAACCGGAGGACATCAGCGACCAGAAGCCGACCGAGTTGTCGATGCCGGTGCCGGCGGTGTCGTAGAGGTCCGGCAGACCGAGGTCGTGGCCGTACTCGTGGGCGAAGACGCCGAGGCCGCCGTTCTCCGGCTGCATCGTGTAGTCGCCGATCCAGAAGCCGGAGTCGCCGACCTGGACGCCGCCGAGCTTGTTGTCGGCCGGGCCCGCCTGGCCGTTCAGGTTGCCGTAGGCGTAGGCGCGGTGGGCCCACAGGGCCTTGCTGCCCTGCTTGCCGCCGCCGGCCGACTTGTCCTCACCGGCGTGCACGATCTGGAAGTGGTCGATGTACCCGTCGGGCTGGTTGAAGTTCCCGTCGTTGTGGGAACCGTAGCGGTCCCACTGGTCGTACGACGCCAGGGTGGCCTTGAGCTGCTCCTTGGTCTGCCCCTTGGCCAGCTGGTCCTTGTACCAGATGTCCACGGCGTCGCGGATCAGGTCCTGGGCGCTGTCGCAGACGTTGGAGCCGCAGTAGTCCGAGCCGTACCGGGCCTCGTTCCACGGCACCCGCACCCAGTCCGAGACCACGCCGTCGACCGAGTAGCGGCCCGAGGACTGCTTCTCGTAGAAGGTCTTCAGCGAGGGCTTGTCCTTGGAGAAGTACAGCTCCTGGAAGTGCTGCTGGTTGTAGTCGGCCTGCCAGGCGGTCGAGTTGTCGTTGGCGCGGTCCGGCTTCTCGATCTCGTTGTGCTTCGGGCCGGCCTCACCGCCGTACATGACCTTGCCGTCTGCGGTCTTGGTGGTGTTGTCCACCTGGTCGCCGAAGTCGACGAGGATGGTGAAGATCTTGTCCGTGCGCTCGCGACCGAGCTCCACGTACTTGTCCTTGCCCAGCTTGATGCTGCTGCTGCCGTTGTGCTGCTCGACCTGGGCGGTGCCCGCGATCAGCTGCTCGGTGGCGGCCTTCTGCTCGGCCTCGACCTTCTCGGTCAGCGGGCCCGGCAGGTTGTGCTCGATGTTGGCGGACTGGACGGCGTCGGCCGGGTCCCTGGGTGCGGGAGCCGAGCCCGCGGCGACGGCGGTGGCCGGGAACAGGCCCGCGCCGAGCGCGACTATGACCGCTGCGGCCGTGGCAGCCGCAGCGGATCTCCTGATGTTCTTCAAAGTTGTGACGTCCTCCCCGACCGGGGCCAGCTCTTGGCCAAAGCCCGGCAAACCAAAATGAAAGACAGGTGGACGTCATTTGATACAAGCGTGGACAAAAAAGATAGCCCTTGACCATGACATGGCCACGGCGCTATCCTGCGCAACTTCCCATCAGCTGACCATATGTCAACCGTATGTCCGTTAAAGCTTACTGAGAAATCGGACGCACCCGCACCAGCCCGCCGCGAGGCCATCCGCCCTCGCCCACGGGCACCCCCGGTCCGGCCGACCGGAACGCACCGAGCCCCCGGCGCGGACGCCGGGGGCTCGGTAGCTGTGAAGTTGTCTGTTAAATGTTGCTACTTCGTCAGGTCCGGACCGGACGAGGCGACCTCGGCCGGGGTGTCCGCGACGGCCGACTTCTCCTCACCGCGGAAGGTGAACTTGGCCTCCTTGCCCTCACCCTCGACACCGACGACCACGATGTGGCCGGCCCGCAGCTCGCCGAAGAGGATCTTCTCGGAGAGGTGGTCCTCGATCTCGCGCTGGATGGTGCGACGCAGCGGCCGGGCACCCAGGATCGGGTCGTAGCCGCGCTTGGCCAGCAGCTTCTTGGCCTCGACGCTGAGCTCCAGGCCCATGTCCTTGTCCTTGAGGCGGCCGTCCACCTTGTCGATCATCAGGTCGACGATCTGGATGATGTCTTCCTCGGACAGCTGGTGGAACACCACGATGTCGTCGACGCGGTTCAGGAACTCGGGGCGGAAGTGCTGCTTGAGCTCCTCGCCGACCTTCGCCTTCATCCGCTCGTACCCGGTCGTGGAGTCACCCGTGGCCGCGAAGCCCAGGTTGAAGCCCTTGGAGATGTCCCGGGTGCCGAGGTTGGTCGTCATGATGATGACGGTGTTCTTGAAGTCGACCACGCGGCCCTGGGAGTCGGTCAGGCGACCGTCCTCCAGGATCTGCAGCAGCGAGTTGAAGATGTCCGGGTGGGCCTTCTCGACCTCGTCGAAGAGGACGACGGAGAACGGCTTGCGGCGGACCTTCTCGGTCAGCTGGCCGCCCTCCTCGTAGCCCACGTATCCGGGGGGCGAACCGAAGAGCCGGGAGACGGTGTGCTTCTCGGAGAACTCGGACATGTCGAGCGCGATCAGCGCGTCCTCGTCGCCGAAGAGGAACTCGGCGAGCGTCTTGGACAGCTCGGTCTTACCGACGCCGGACGGGCCGGCGAAGATGAACGAGCCGCCGGGGCGCTTCGGGTCCTTGAGGCCCGCACGGGTGCGCCGGATGGCCTGGGAGAGCGCCTTGATGGCGTCCTTCTGGCCGATGACGCGCTTGTGCAGCTCGTCCTCCATGCGCAGCAGCCGCGAGGTCTCCTCCTCGGTCAGCTTGAAGACCGGGATGCCGGTGGCGGTGGCCAGGACCTCGGCGATGAGCTCCTCGTTGACCTCCGCGACGACGTCCATGTCGCCGGCCTTCCACTCCTTCTCGCGCTTGGCCTTGGCCTGGAGGAGCTGCTTCTCGTCGTCGCGCAGGGACGCGGCCTTCTCGAAGTCCTGCGCGTCGATCGCGCTCTCCTTCTCGCGGCGCACGTCGGCGATCTTCTCGTCGAACTCGCGCAGGTCCGGCGGCGCGGTCATCCGGCGGATGCGCATTCGGGAGCCGGCCTCGTCGATCAGGTCGATCGCCTTGTCCGGCAGGAAGCGGTCCGAGATGTAGCGGTCGGCCAGGGTGGCGGCGGCGACCAGCGCGGAGTCCGTGATGGAGACCCGGTGGTGGGCCTCGTAGCGGTCGCGCAGACCCTTGAGGATCTCGATGGTGTGCGGCAGCGACGGCTCGGCGACCTGGATCGGCTGGAAGCGGCGCTCCAGCGCGGCGTCCTTCTCCAGGTGCTTGCGGTACTCGTCCAGGGTGGTGGCACCGATGGTCTGCAGCTCGCCGCGGGCCAGCATCGGCTTGAGGATGCTGGCGGCGTCGATGGCGCCCTCGGCGGCGCCCGCGCCGACCAGGGTGTGCAGCTCGTCGATGAACAGGATGATGTCGCCGCGGGTGCGGATCTCCTTGAGCACCTTCTTCAGGCGCTCCTCGAAGTCACCGCGGTAGCGCGAGCCGGCCACCAGGGCGCCCAGGTCCAGCGTGTAGAGCTGCTTGTCCTTGAGCGTCTCCGGGACCTCGCCCTTGACGATCGCCTGCGCCAGGCCCTCGACCACGGCGGTCTTGCCCACGCCGGGCTCGCCGATCAGGACCGGGTTGTTCTTGGTGCGGCGGGACAGCACCTGCATGACCCGCTCGATCTCCTTCTCGCGCCCGATGACCGGGTCGAGCTTGGCCTCGCGGGCGGCCTGGGTGAGGTTGCGGCCGAACTGGTCCAGGACCAGCGAGGTCGACGGGGTGCCCTCGGCGGGCCCGCCGGCCGTGGCCGACTCCTTGCCGCCGCCGGTCTGGTAGCCGGAGAGCAGCTGGATGACCTGCTGGCGCACCCGGTTGAGGTCGGCGCCCAGCTTGACCAGGACCTGGGCGGCGACGCCCTCGCCCTCGCGGATCAGACCGAGCAGGATGTGCTCGGTGCCGATGTAGTTGTGGCCGAGCTGCAGCGCCTCCCGGAGCGACAGCTCCAGGACCTTCTTCGCCCGCGGGGTGAAGGGGATGTGGCCGGACGGGGCCTGCTGCCCCTGGCCGATGATCTCCTCGACCTGCTGGCGCACGGCCTCAAGGGAAATCCCGAGGCTCTCCAGGGCCTTGGCGGCGACGCCCTCGCCCTCGTGGATCAGACCCAGGAGGATGTGCTCGGTGCCGATGTAGTTGTGGTTGAGCATCCGGGCTTCTTCCTGAGCCAGGACGACAACCCGCCGCGCGCGGTCGGTGAACCTCTCGAACATCGTTTATCGCTCCTCAGAGCGGTCGGGCAGTTCGGGGTCGGTCCCCGCCCTGTCCTTCCGCATGCTAGTCCCGCTCAGCGGCGCGGCCCACGGATTCACTCCCCGGTACGGGAGCGAGATGCTGCGCGACCATCCGACACCAATCCCAACCTGATGCTGGGAAACGGTGTTCCCACAGGTGGCCCGGATGCACCGGATACCGCTACGCCATCGGCGAACAAGAACCGCCGGGGCGGAGCCGGGCCGTCTCCGGCCGGTCACGCATGCTGCCCCTGGACGGGTCCGAGAACCCGTCCACCTGCATTCATACCCGGTATCGGGGCGCTTCTCGCGCAGTTTCCGCGGTGGCGGTGTTCGCCTGGCGAGAAGTCGCGTCGCGGCGACGGCGGTTCGGCACGGCCGGTGCGGCAGGTACGCCGCCCGGTGGTGCCGGCGTTACCGCTTCGCCCTTACAGCGTTGCACAGCTCGTGATTGTTCCGCCGCCCGAGCCCGCGCCCCGGACGCCCCCCGGTACCGGTGCTGCTGCGGCCCCCGGGGTGCGCGCCGCGGGGCGCGGAGGAGAGTCCTCCGCGCCCCGCGCGTGTGTCGTCGGCGCCGTGTGCGGCCGCCGGGGCCCCGCATCCGCTCCGGCGTTCCGGCGGCGCCGGGGTCAGGACGCGTTGGCCTTGTCGTAGGCCTCGCGGACGGTGCTCGGCACCCGGCCGCGGTCGTTGACCTCCATGCCCTGCTCCTTGGCCCACGCGCGGATCTTCGCGGTGTCCGGCGCGCTGCCGGAGGGGCGCGGCGCGGTGCCGCGACCCGGGCGCCGCGGGCCGGCGAGCCGGCCGCTCTGCTTGCGGCCCTTCTCCACGTACGGCGCCAGCAGACCGCGCAGCTTGTCCGCGTTGGCGCTCTTCAGGTCGATCTCGTAGGCAACGCCGTCGAGCGCGAACGTCACCGTCTCGTCCGCCGAACCACCGTCGAGATCGTCTTCAAGAATGACCTGCACCCTCTGTGCCACGGGCTTCCCTTTCCGCTAAACGACCCATTGCCTAAGGAAAGGAAAGCGCCTTTCTCCGGAAAACACAAACCCTTGACCGGCGCGGAGCCGCTCAGAGGTGCAGCAGCATGCGCGAGTTGCCCAGTGTGTTGGGCTTCACCCGCTCCAGGTCAAGGAACTCCGCGACACCTTCATCGTACGAGCGGAGAAGTTCTTCATAGACATCCGTAGCGATCGCCGCCGGGTCTGTCGTACCATCATCGGTTTCCTGAAGCTCACCGATCTCGACGAAACCGTGTTTCGCGAAGAACGGAACCTCGAACGTCAAGCAGAAAATCCGACGGACGCCGAGCCAGCGTGCGGTCTGCAGCAGCTTCTCCAGCAGCAGATGTCCGACCCCGAAGCCCCGGCAGGACGGATCGACGGCGAGCGTGCGGACTTCGGCCAGGTCCTCCCACATCACGTGCAGGGCGCCGCAGGCCACCACCGCACCGGTGTCGTCGCGTTCGGCGACCCAGAACTCCTGGACGGATTCGAACAGTGTGACTGTGGGCTTGTCGAGCAGAATGCCGTCGCGTGAGTAGGCGTCGATGAGCCCGCGTACGGTCCGCACGTCCGTGGTCCGCGCACGGCGGATGGTGACCTCCATGGCCGGGACGTTATCGTGTCGCGCCCGGCGGGGTCTCCCCGGTATCCGGTCCCGGCTCCGCGGATTCGGCGGGGGCCGGATCCGACGGGAACAGAGCGGCGACCCGCAAGGCGTCCCGCAGTGCCTCGCGCTGGCCGGGCGACATCAGGCCGAAGAAGTGCACCAGGGCCGCGGCCGGATTGTCACTGGTGGCCCACGCGTCGTTCATCAGCGCCGCGGTGTACGCCTCGCGGGACGAGACCGGTTCATATCGATAGGCCCGGCCGACCCGCTCGCGGCGCAGCCAGCCCTTTCTGTGGAGCTTGTCCAGGACGGTCATCACCGTGGTGTACGCGATTTCGCGTTCCGACTGCAGATCCAGGAGAACCTCGCGAACCGTCACCGGTCGGTTCCACCGCCACACCCGGGTCATGATGGCGTTCTCAAGTTCACCGAGTTGCCGGACCATAGTGCGGCCAGGATAGGGAGTGAATGGGGCAAATCTTGTGAAGTGCGCCAAACCGGCGCGCCGCCACCCCCGGAATCGGGAATGGCGGCGCGTCGGTGGTTCGGCGGCTGACGGTGTCAGTCGCGGGTTCGCTCGCGGGTCAGTCGAGGTCTTCCTTGGCCTTCTGGGCTCCGCCCTGGCTGCGGATGATGGCCCGCACCAGGAATCCGAAGCCGATCGCCATGACCAGCGGCGGCACGATCGCGCTGACGTAGTCCATCAGTCACTCCTCCTCGGTCTTCTCCGCCGTCGCGGCGGAAGCCTTCGCCTCCGGCTTCACCAGCGGGAAGAGCACGGTCTCCCGGATGTTCTTGCCGGTCAGCAGCATGATCAGGCGGTCCACCCCGAGGCCGAGGCCGCCGGTCGGCGGCATCGCGTACTCCAGGGCCCGCAGGAAGTCCTCGTCGATCTGCATCGCCTCGACGTCGCCGCCGGCCGCCAGCAGGGACTGCGCGGTCAGGCGGGCGCGCTGCTCGACCGGGTCGACCAGCTCGGAGTAGGCGGTGCCGATCTCGGTACCGAAGATCACCAGGTCCCACTTCTCGGCCACGCCCGGCACCGAGCGGTGCTGGCGGGTCAGCGGGGAGACCTCGGTCGGGTAGTCCTTGATGAAGGTCGGCCGGACGGCGTTCTCCTCCAGCAGGCGCTCGACCATCTCCAGCACGATCTGACCGTGGCCCCAGTCCTTGTCGAACGGGATGCCGTGGTCGAAGGCCAGCTTGCGCAGCTCCTCGACGCCGGTCTCCGGGGTGACCTCGACGCCCAGGCGGGCGGAGATGCCCGGGTAGACGGAGACCTCCTCCCACGGCTCGGCCAGGTCGATCTCGTGCTCCACGCCGTGCGCGTCCAGGCCCTTGATCACCGTGGTGCCCAGCGCGTCCCGGGCCGCGTTGACGATCGTCTCGCGGATCAGCTCGGCCTGGGTGTCGTAGTCGCCGTACGCCTCGTACGACTCCAGCGAGGTGAACTCCGGGTTGTGGGTGGAGTCCGCGCCCTCGTTGCGGAAGTTGCGGTTGATCTCGAAGACCTTCTCGGCGCCGCCGACCACCAGCCGCTTGAGGTACAGCTCGGGGGCGATGCGCATGTAGAGGTCGATGTCGTACGCGTTGATGTGCGTCTTGAACGGGCGGGCGTTGGCGCCGCCGTGCACCGGCTGCAGCATCGGGGTCTCGACCTCGATGTAGCCGCGGTCCTCGTAGGTGCGGCGGATCGAGCGGACCACCTTGCTGCGCAGGTGCAGGATCTCGCGGGCCTCGGGGTTGACGATCAGGTCGACGTACCGCTGGCGGACCCGGGCCTCCGGGTCGGTCAGGCCCTTGTGCTTGTCCGGCAGCGGGCGCAGGCACTTGGCGGTGAGCTCCCAGCGGTCCACCATCACGGACAGCTCGCCGCGCTTGGAGGTGATCACCTCGCCCTCGACGCCGACCTGGTCGCCCAGGTCGATGTCCGTCTTCCAGGCCGCCAGCCGCTCCGCTCCCAGCTTGTCCAGGGAGAACATCACCTGGAGGTCGCCGGTGCCGTCGCGCAGCGTGGCGAAGCAGAGCTTGCCGCCGGTGCGGGAGAGGATCACCCGGCCGGTGACGCCGGCCCGCTCACCGGTCGCGGTGTCGGGCTCCAGGTCGGGGTGCTTGGCGCGCAGGTCCGCGATGGTGCTGGTGCGGGGGAAGCCGACCGGGTAGGGGTCGACACCGGCCGCCCGGAGCCGGTCCAGCTTCTCGCGCCGGACGCGCATCTGCTCGGGAAGGTCGTCGGTCGCGGGGATGGGGCTCTGATCGCTCACCCCACAAGGGTAGCCAGCCACACACCGTGCTCCGCCACGGGATAACGACAAGAGGGGGACCGCGTCGGCGGTCCCCCTCCTCGGGCGCGGGCGGCTCAGCCGGTGCCGGTGGCGAGTTCGATCTCGTCGGGATCCGGGGCGGCCGGGGGCGCGGGGTGGGCGGGGGGCTTGGGGCGGCGCCCGAAGAGTTCGGCCGGGGTGGGCATCCGGTGCGGGCGGGGCGGGTTCTGGGGGGCGGTGGGCCGCTCGGCGGGGGAGTCGGTGCTGCTCATCGTGATCCGTCCTCCAACAGGGGTGGGGAGACTGCTCGGGGGTGCGGCGGGGCTCGGTACGACGACGAGGTGGCGGTGCTGCCCGGTGGTGAGGGCGAGCCGTTCGCGGACGGCGGCCTCGGCCAGCGCGTGGCAGCGGCCGGCCAGCCGGGAGCGGCGGGCGCGTTCGCCGTGGCCGCACGGCTGGCGGGTCAGCCCGCGCAGCGCGGTGAGGTCCTCCGGGCCGGGCAGGTAGCCGTCGGTCACGGCCTCCTCCAGGCGTTCCAGGTAGCCGGGGGCACTGCCGGGCAGGGCTGCCCGGTAGCGCCCGAGGTCGGCGAGCAGGAAGGCGCGCAGCCGGCCGCCCTCCTGGACGGCCTCGTCGATCGCCTCGGTCAGACGCAGCGCGTCCTGGACGTCCTCCGCCCACAGCTCGGCGCCCGGCCCGGCGAACACCGGACGGTCGGGGAGCTGGAGGTGGACGGGGACGGCGGGGTGCAGGGCTTGGGCGAGGGCGCGGCGCAGCACGCGGACTTCGTCGGCGCTGAAGGCCATGCCGCCGCGCGATCCGTGTGGCGTAGGCATGGGCTGACACTACGTGAGGAATATCCGATTTGTCGGTAGCGTCGCGCCGACGCCCCACGTTCGGCCCGGCGGAATCGGCCGCGGGGGTGGGGGAGGACGCGCGTCGGCGCCCCCCGGACGGACCGGGGGGCGCCGACGGTGGGTCCTGGGGGCCGGTCAGGCCGGGCGGTTGCGCTCGAAGACCAGGCGCAGGCCGATCAGGGTGAGCCAGGGCTCGTGCACGTCGATGGTGGAGGCCTCGCCGAGGACGAGGGGGGCCAGTCCGCCGGTGGCGATCACCTGGACGTCGTCCGGGTCCTTGGACAGCTCCTTGGCCATCCGGTCGACCAGGCCGTCGACCTGGCCCGCGAAGCCGTACAGGATGCCGGACTGCATGCCCTCGACGGTGTTCTTGCCGATCACGTTGCGGGGCTTGGCCAGCTCGATCTTGCGCAGTTGGGCGCCGCGGAGGCCGAGCGCCTCGACCGAGATCTCGATGCCGGGGGCGATCGCGCCGCCCACGTAGTCGCCGCGGGCGTTGACGGCGTCGAAGGTGGTGGCGGTGCCGAAGTCGACCACGATGCACGGGCCGCCGTACAGGTGGTTGGCGGCCAGGGCGTTGACGATCCGGTCGGCGCCGACCTCCTTGGGGTTGTCCATCAGGACGTGCACCCCGGTCTTCACGCCGGGCTCCACGATCACCGCGGGGACGTCGCCGTAGTAGCGGCGGGTCACCTCGCGCAGCTCGTGGAGCACGGCGGGAACGGACGAGCAGATCGCCAGGCCCTCCACCGCGGCCTCCCGGACCGCGGTGTGGTTGCCCATCAACCCCTGTAGCAGCACTGCCAGTTCATCGGCCGTGCGGCGCGAATCAGTCGAGATCCGCCAATGTTCCACCACGTCCTCGCCGTCGAACAGGCCGAGCGTGGTCTGGGTGTTGCCGACGTCGATGGTGAGGAGCATGGGGCGCTTTCTGCGAGTCGGGACGAGGGTCAGGCGCGCAGGTCGAGGCCGATGTCCAGGATCGGCGAGGAGTGGGTGAGCGCGCCCACCGCCAGGTAGTCGACACCAGTCTGGGCGACCTCGCGCGCGGTGGCCAGGGTCAGGCCGCCGGAGGCCTCCAGCTTCGCCCGGCCGGCCACCAGCTCGACGGCCTCCTTCAGCTGCGGGACGGTGAAGTTGTCCAGCAGGATCAGGTCGGCCCCGGCCGCCAGCACCGGCGGGATCTGCTCCAGGGTGTCGACCTCGATCTCGACCGGCAGGTCGGGGTAGGCGGCCTTGACGGCCCGGAAGGCCTCGGCGACGCCGCCGGCCGCGACCACGTGGTTGTCCTTGACCAGGGCGGCGTCGGACAGGGCCATCCGGTGGTTGGCGCCGCCGCCGCAGCGCACCGCGAACTTCTCCAGCGCGCGCAGGCCCGGGGTCGTCTTGCGGGTGTCCCGGACGACGGCGCCGGTGCCCTCCAGGGCGTCGGCCCAGGCGCGGGTCGCGGTGGCGATGCCGGACAGGTGGCAGAGCAGGTTGAGCGCGCTGCGCTCGGCGGTGAGCAGGTCGCGGGTGCGGGAGCGGACCGACAGCAGCACCTGGCCGGCCTCGACCCGGTCGCCGTCCTGGACGTGCCGCTCGACCTCGAACTCCTCCTCGCAGATCAGCGAGACGACCGCCTCGGCGATCCGCAGGCCGGCCACCACGCCGGCCTGGCGGGCGGTGAAGTCGGCGGTGGCGACGGCCTCGGCGGGCACGGTGGCCACCGAGGTGACGTCCTCGCCGCCGGCCAGGTCCTCGGCCAGCGCCAGGGTGGCGATGTCCTCGACCTCGATCGGGTCCAGTCCGGCCTGCTCCAGCAGCTCGGCCAACTGCGGGTCCAGGCCGGTCTCGTAGCCCTCGCCGTCCCCGCAGGCGCAGCCGTCGCCGCAGCCGCCCTGGGCGTCGGCCAGGGGGAGTTCCTCGTGGGAGTGGGTCATGGTTCTACTGCTCCTCAGGGGTGCTGACGGGGTCGCCGGAGGCGGTGAGGGTGGTGATCAGGTGGCGCCGCCAGTGGGCGTCGTCGCGCTCGGGGAAGTCCTCGCGCCAGTGGCAGCCGCGGGTCTCCTCGCGCTGCGCGGCGGCCGCGACCAGCGCGGTGGAGACCAGCAGCAGGTTGGCGGCCTCCCAGGTCTCCACCCGCGGGTCGGCGGGCTTCTCCTCGGCGACGTGCGCGTGGGCCTGCTCGGCGAGCAGGGCCAGCCCGGCGGCGGCGCCGGCCATCGAGGCGGCCGAGCGCAGCACGCCGGCGCCGCGCGACATCAGCCGCTGGATCTCGGCGCGCGACTCGGGGGCGGGCAGCGGCACCGGCCGTGCGGCGCGGGCGGCGGCGACGTCCACGGCGCGCTCGGGCAGCGCGCCGTGGCGGTGCCGGTCGGCGAGGTCGGCGGCGATCCGCTCGGCGAAGACCAGGCCCTCCAGCAGCGAGTTGGAGGCCAGCCGGTTGGCGCCGTGCACCCCGGTGCAGGCGACCTCGCCGCAGGCGTACAGGCCGGGGACGCTGGTGCGGCCGTGCCGGTCGGTGCGGATGCCGCCGGAGGCGTAGTGCGCGGCCGGGGCGACCGGGATCGGCTCGGTGACCGGGTCGATGCCGTGCGCGCGGCAGGAGGCGAGGATGGTCGGGAAGCGCTGCTCCCACATCTCGGCGCCGAAGTGCCGCCCGTCCAGGTACATGTGTTCGGCGCCCTGCTCCTGCATGCGCCGGGTGATCGCCTTGGCGACGATGTCGCGCGGGGCCAGTTCGGCCAGCTCGTGCTGCCCGAGCATGAAGCGGGTGCCCTGCGCGTCCACCAGGTGGGCGCCCTCGCCGCGGACCGCCTCGGAGACCAGCGGCTGCTGGCCCTCGGCCTCCGGGCCGAGCCAGAGCACGGTCGGGTGGAACTGGACGAACTCCAGGTCGGTGACGGCGGCGCCGGCCCGCAGGGCGAGCGCCACGCCGTCGCCGGTGGAGACCGCCGGGTTGGTGGTGGCGGAGAAGACCTGGCCCATGCCGCCGGTGGCGAGCACCACCGCGCGGGCCCGGACGGCGCCGACGCCGTCGCGCTGGCCCTCGCCCATCACGTGCAGGGTGAGGCCGGCGGCGTGCCCGTCGGCGTCGGTGAGCAGGTCGAGGACGAGGGCGTGCTCGATCAGCTCGACGCCGGGGTCGCTGCGGACGGCTTCCACCAGGGCTCGCGATATCTCGGCGCCGGTGGCGTCCCCGCCGGCGTGCGCGATCCGGCGGCGGTGGTGGCCGCCCTCGCGGGTGAGCAGGATCTCGCCGTCGGTGCCGCGGTCGAAGGCGGCGCCGACGGCGATCAGCCGGCGGACGGCGTCCGGGCCCTCGGTGACCAGGGTGCGCACGGCCTCCTCGTCACAGATCCCGGCGCCGGCCACCAGGGTGTCGTCCAGGTGCTGCGCGGGGGTGTCGCCCTCGCCCAGGGCGGCCGCGATGCCGCCCTGGGCCCAGCGGGTGGAGCCGTCGTCCAGCATCGCCTTGGTGACCACCATGGTCCGCAGACCGGCCTTGCGGGCGTTGAGGGCGACGGTGAGGCCGGCCACCCCGGAGCCGACCACGACCACGTCGGTGGTGGCGGTCCAGCCGGGGGCCGGGGCGGTGAGGCGGTGCGTGGCGGACATGGCGTCAGTGGCTCCTTCAGCGCGCGGCGGTCGGGGCCGCGCCGTTGCCGTCACCGTACGCCTCGTCGCCGCGGAGCAGTCCGGTGCCCTCCGGGGCCTCGGCGGGGTCGCCGCCCAGGCCGGTGATCCGGTTCCGCTCGTCCACGAAGACGATGCTCGGTGCGTAGCCCTTGGCCTCGGCCGTGTCCATCTGCCCGTAGGCGATGAGTATGACCAGGTCGCCGGGGTGGACCAGGCGGGCGGCGGCGCCGTTGATGCCGATCACGCCGGAGCCGCGCGGGCCGGCGATGGTGTAGGTCTCCAGCCGGGCGCCGTTGTTGATGTCGACGATGTGGACCAGCTCGCCGGGGAGCAGGTCGGCGGCGTCGAGCAGGTCCTCGTCCACCGTGACGGAGCCGACGTAGTGCAGGTCGGCCTGGGTCACGGTGGCCCGGTGGATCTTGGACTTGAGCATGGTGCGGAGCATTGCGGGTCACGCCTCCTGTGAGTGCATGCCTAAAGGGGAGCTCTTACCGAACGGTTCCGTGCTGGGTGGCCGGCTGCCCAGGTCCTGTCCGGCCGGACAGGACCTAGCGGCAGATGACGTGGACGTTGTCGATCAGGCGGGTGGAACCCACCGTCGCGGCGACGGCCAGCACCGCCGCGCCCTGGAAGTCGTCCGCCGCTTCGCTGAAGTCGTGCGGGTCGACCAGGGCGAGGTAGTCGAGGGTGATGCCTTCGGCCGCGTCCAGGACCGCCGAGGCGGCCTCGCGGACGGCCTTCGGGCCCTGGGCGGCGGCGTCCCGGCCGGCGAACAGCGCCTTGGAGAGGGCGAGGGCCTGCTCGCGCTCGTCGGCGGAGAGGTAGCGGTTGCGCGAGGAGCGCGCCAGCCCGTCCTCCTCGCGGGCGGTCGGCACCCCGACCACCTCGACGTCGAAGTCCAGGTCGGCGACCATCCGCTGGATGATCGCGAGCTGCTGCGCGTCCTTCTCGCCGAAGAACGCGAAGTCCGGGTCGGTGATGTGCAGCAGCTTGGCGACGACGGTCAGCACGCCGTCGAAGTGGCCGGGGCGGGTGGCGCCCTCGAAGCGCTCGCCCATCGGGCCGGCCGACAGGCGCACCTGCGGGCGGCCGTTCGGGTACACCTCGTCGACGGAGGGCGCGAACACCACGTCGGCGCCGTTCTCCTCGGCCAGCTTCACGTCCTCGTCCAGGCTGCGCGGGTAGCGCTCCAGGTCCTCGGCCGGGCCGAACTGCAGCGGGTTGACGAAGACCGTCACCGCGACCCGGCCCTCCTGGCCGACCTGCTTGCGGGCGGCCCGGATCAGCGCGGCGTGGCCCTCGTGCAGCGCGCCCATGGTCATCACGACGGCGTTGTCGACCGGGCGCTCGTCCGGCCAGAACGCGGCCTCGAAGTCGTCCACGGTGCGGGTGACGACGGCCCGGTGGACCTTCGGCGCCCGCTGGGGCTTGTTTCGCTGGGCTTTGCCCGCCATTCCTGCACTCCTTCGCTCATTCGGCTGCGCGAGGTTCCGCCGCCTTGTTACGCTCCGTCCCGTGCAGTAACGCACCGGGCAGGGCTTGTCCGTCATGAGGTCGCTCTGGCGACCGAGTGAGAAGCCCCGGCTCAGGCCGGGGAGGAGTCACTAGCGATTCTCCTCGTTGAGAGCATCCAGCACAGCGGCCGCAGAGTCGGTCGCGAGGGTTCCGTTCGCCACCGCCCGCTGCGCGGTGGCGCGGGCCATCGCGCGGTAGGCCGCCGGGATGTCCGGGGACACCGTACTGAGCTGCGCCAGGTGGCGCCGCACGGTGCCCGCGTCGCCCCGGGCGACCGGGCCGGTGAGGGCCGCGTCGCCGGAGCGCAGGCTGTTGTCCAGGGCGGCGCCGAGCAGCGGGCCGAGCAGCCGGCCGGGCTCGGCGACGCCGGCCGTGCGCAGCAGGTCCATCGCCTGCGCGACCAGGGTGACCAGGTGGTTCGCGCCGTGCGCGAGGGCCGTGTGGTAGAGCGGGCGGACCTGCTCCGGCACCCACTCCGGCTCGCCGCCCATCTCCACCACCAGCGCCTCGGCGACCGGCCGCAGCTCCTCGGGGGCGGTCACCCCGAACGGGCAGCCGGCCAGCCGGTCCAGGTCGACGGAGGTGCCGGTGAAGGTCATCGCCGGGTGCAGCGCCAGCGGCAGCGCCCCGGCCCGGGTGGCGGGCTCCAGGATGCCGACGCCGTGCGCGCCGGAGGTGTGCACCAGCAGTTGCCCGGGGCGGACGGCGCCGGTCGCGGTGAGGCCGGCCACCAGGTCGGCCAGCGTGTCGTCCGGCACGGTGAGCAGCACCAGGTCGGCGGCGGCCAGCACCTGCGGCGGGGTGACGATCCGCACCCCCGGCAGCAGTGCCTCGGCGCGGCGGCGGGAGGTGGCGGACACCCCGGAGGCGGCGACCACGGTGTGCCCGGCGAGCTGCAGGGCGGCGCCCAGTGCCGGGCCGACCCGGCCGGTGCCGACCACGCCGACGGCCAGCCGGGCCGGGCGGTTGCCGGGGTCGGCCGGGTCGTCGGGGTAGCTCGGGTGGCGCGGGTCGTTCAGGTGGCTCGGATCGCCGAAGCCGTCGGCGAGCGGGGCGAACCCGCCGTCGGCGGCGTGGTCGGCACTGTCGGACGTGTTCACGGCCCGGCCCTCGTCCTTAGCTCCTCGTTCCGGTCCTCTTCGGGTACCGGACGTACCGGCCCATTCTACGGGCGCTCAGCCGGTCCTCCACGGGGTGCTCCACGGGACGCCCGGGGGGTGCCCGGGGCCGCTCAGTCCGTCGCCCCGGCCCGGATCAGCCCGGCCTCGTAGGCGAGCACCACGGCCTGGACCCGGTCGCGCAGGCCGAGCTTGGCCAGGATCCGGCCGACGTGGGTCTTCACGGTGGCCTCGGAGAGCACCAGCCGGGCCGCGATCTCGCCGTTCGACAGCCCCTGGGCGACCAGCAGGAACACCTCCCGCTCCCGCTCGGTCAGCGGCCCGAGGGCGTCCGAGCCGGGCGCGCTCTGCGGGGTCGGCAGCACCTCGGCGAAGCGGTCGATCATGCGGCGGGTGGTGGTCGGCGCGACCACCGCGTCCCCGCCGTGCACCGCGCGGATCGCGGCCACCAGCTCGGTCGGCGGGACGTCCTTGAGCAGGAAGCCGCTGGCGCCGGCCTTGAGCGCGGCGAAGGCGTACTCGTCCAGGTCGAAGGTGGTCAGGATGAGCACGTGCGGGGCGTTGGGCACGGGGCTGCCGTCCTCGGCCAGGCAGATCCGGCGGGTGGTCTGCACCCCGTCCAGGCGCGGCATCCGCACGTCCATCAGGATCACGTCCACCTGGGTGTGCCGCAGCTCCTCCAGGGCCCGGGCGCCGTCGCCGGCCTCGGCGACGATCTCGATGTCGCCCTGCGACTGCAGGATCATCCGGAAGCCGGTGCGCAGCAGTTCCTGGTCGTCGACGAGCATCACGCGGATGGTCAAGGTGGCTCCTTCAGGGGGCGTCGGGGGGACCGGGGGGTTAGTGGGCCGCCTTGAGCGGCAGGATGGCGCGGATCCGGAAGCCGCCGCCGGGGCGGGGGCCCACGTCGAGGCTGCCGCTGACCATGCCGACCCGCTCGCGCATGCCGATCAGGCCGTGGCCGAGGCCGTCCGTGCCGCCGACGGCCAGTTGCTCGTCGGTGCTGCCTCGGCCGTCGTCCTCGACCAGGACGGCCAGCTCGCGCTCGCCGAAGTCGACCGCGACCCGGGCGTGCACGTCGGGGCCGCCGTGCTTGCGGACGTTGGTCAGCGCCTCCTGGACGATCCGGTAGACCGTCAGCTCGACGCCGCGCGGCAGCTCGCGCGGATGCCCGGAGGTCGCGTAGTCCACCTGCAGCCCGGCCGTGCGGACCTGCTCCAGCAGCTCCGGCAGCTCCTCGACGCCGGGCTGCGGCACGTACTCCTCGGCGGTGTCGGCGGTGCGCAGCACGCCCAGCAGGCGGCGCATCTCGACCAGCGCCTGCCGGCCGGTGGACGCGATCGTGCCGAGCGCCTCCTTCGCCTGCTGCGGCGAGTTGTCGAGCACGTACGCGGCGCCGTCGGCCTGGACGATCATCACCGAGACGTTGTGTGCGACCACGTCGTGCAGCTCGCGGGCGATCCGGGCGCGCTCGGCGGCCACCGCCACCTTGGACTGGGCGTCCCGCTCGCGCTCCAGCCGGGCGGCGCGGTCCTCCAGCTCGGTCAGGTAGGCGCGGCGCACCCTGGTCAGCCGGCCCCATGCCCAGCACAGGATGAACGGGGTGCTCATCAGCAGCGTGATCAGCGCCGCCTCGCCGAAGGAGTACGGGCGGGTGTGGTAGTCCCCGGCGCCGTTGGCGACCGTCTTCAGCGGGTGGAGCTGCCAGAACACCAGGGGCCCGGCGGCCAGCCCGGCGACCAGTGCCAGCCGGGACGTCCACTTCTGGCCGAAGGCGGCGCCGGTGTACGCGAACACCAGGTAGGCGAGGGAGGAGGCGGCCGGGAGGACGTCGGCGGCCACCTGGCCGAGGCCGAGGCCGGTGGCGGCTGCCACGGTGACGTCGGGGAAGCGTCGGCGGAAGACCATCAGCGCGGGCAGCAGCACCGCGATCAGGATCTGTGCGTCGAAGCGCCAGCCGTCGCTGAAACTGTCGTTCGGCAGCAGGCCGACGAAGAGCACCATCGCAGCCCAGGCGGCGTCGACCACCACGGGGTGACGGCGGAGCCAGGCGTTGAGTCGATGCACGTCTCCAGCCTAGGCAGTCACCTGGCGTGTTCAGGTCCGCCGGTAGGGCGATCCGTCCTACTCCGTAGGTCGGAGACGCACCGTACCGGTGGGGAGGGCGCGCCCGGCTGCGGGTAGCGTCCCGCGCTATGACTTGGATGCGGTGGGCGCCCGCCATGGAGCAGGCCCTGTACGACCCGGACGGCGGCTTCTACCGCAGGTCGGAGGGCCCGGCCGGGCACTTCCGCACCTCGGTGCACGCCTCGCCGCGGTTCGCCCGCGCGGTGGCCCGGCTGCTGCTGGAGGTTGACGCCGCCCTAGGCCGTCCGGAGGAGCTGGCCCTCGTCGACGTCGGGGCCGGGCGCGGTGAACTGCTCACCGGGGTGCTGGCCGAACTGCCCGGCGAGGTGCTGGCGCGGCTGCGCCCGTACGGCGTGGAGATCGCGCGGCGCCCGGCGGACCTGCCGTCCACAGCCCTGTGGACGGACGAGGTGCCGCGCGGCGTCACCGGGCTGCTGTTCGCCAACGAATGGCTGGACAACGTGCCGCTGGACGTCGGCGAGGTCGACGACGGCGGGGTGCTGCGCTACCGGGAGGTGGACACCGCGACCGGCGGGGAGCGGCTCGGCGGGCCCGCCTCGGCGGCCGACGCGGCCTGGGCCGAGCGCTGGTGGCCGGTCGGGCACCCCGGGGACTCCGTGGAGTTCGGCGGTACCCGGGACGCCGCCTGGGCGCGGGCCGTCGCCGGGCTGGAGCGCGGCCTGGCCGTCGCCGTCGACTACGGGCACACCGCCGACCGGCGCCCGCTGTTCGGCACCCTGACCGGCTTCCGGGGCGGCCGCGAGGTTTCGCCGGTGCCGGACGGCTCCTGCGACGTCACCGCGCACGTTGCTCTGGACTCCGTCGCCGCACCTGGTCTCCACAGCCTGTGGACAACCCAGCGGGACGCCCTGCGCGCCCTCGGCGTGAGCGGTGCCCGGCCGCCGCTCGCGCTCGCCTCCAGCGACCCGGCCGGCTACCTGCGGGCGCTCGGCGGGGCCGGCGAGGGCGCCGAACTGACCGACCCGGCCGGGCTCGGCGCGTTCGGCTGGCTCGCCCAGGCCGTCCGCATGCCGGTACCGGAGGCCCTGGCCGCCCTGCCGGGGTGGCAGACTCTGACCCCATGAGGGAGACCACGGTCGGCATCGGGGCGGGAGCCGAGAACTTCACCGGCGAGGCGGGCACCACCGACATGGTGCTCAACATCGGCCCGCAGCACCCCGCCACGCACGGCGTGCTGCGGCTGCGGCTGGTGCTCGACGGCGAGCGGATCATCACCGCCGAGCCGGTGATCGGCTACATGCACCGGGGCGCGGAGAAACTGTTCGAGGCCCGCGACTACCGGCAGATCATCATGCTGGCCAACCGGCACGACTGGCTCTCCGCCTTCGGCAACGAGCTCGGCGTCGTCCTCGGCGTCGAGCGGATGCTCGGCATGGAGGTCCCCGAGCGGGCGGTGTGGATCCGCACCCTGCTCGCCGAACTCAACCGGGTGCTCAACCACCTGATGTTCCTCGGCTCCTACCCGCTGGAACTCGGCGGCATCACCCCGATCTTCCACGCCTTCACCGGCCGCGAGGACCTCCAGCACGTCCTGGAGGAGGCCTCCGGCGGGCGCATGCACTACATGTTCAACCGGGTCGGCGGCCTCAAGGAGGACCTCCCGGCCGGCTGGCTCGGCCGCGTCCGCACCGCCGTCGCCACCGTCCGCTCCCAGCTGCCGGTCTTCGAGGACCTCGTCCTCGGCAACGAGATCTTCCGCGCCCGCACCGCCGGCGTCGGCATCCTCACCCGGGCCCAGGCCCAGGCGTACGGCGTCAGCGGCCCGATCGCCCGCGCCAGCGGCCTCGACCTCGACCTGCGCCGCGACGAGCCCTACCTCGCGTACGACTCCGACGAGCTGCGGCAGGTGCTCACCGTGGTCACCCGCGAGGAGGGCGACTGCCTGGCCCGGTTCGAGTGCCTGCTGGAGCAGACCCTCAACTCGCTGGACCTCGCCGTCGCCTGCCTCGACAAGATCGCCACCCTGCCGCCCGGCCCGATCAACCAGCGGCTGCCCAAGGTGCTCAAGGCCCCCGAGGGCAGCACCTACTCCTGGACCGAGAACCCGCTCGGCATCAACGGCTACTACCTGGTCTCGCGCGGCGACAAGACGCCGTGGCGGCTCAAGCTGCGCTCGGCGTCCTTCAACAACGTCCAGGCGCTGACCGAGCTGCTGCCCGGGACGCTGGTCGCGGACATGGTGGCGATCCTCGGGTCGATGTTCTTCGTCGTCGGGGACATCGACAAGTAGGGCCCGGCCCTTCGCGGGCCGGGCCTGCGCAGGTCCCGTGCTTTTCGGGCCCGGTGCTTCCCGGGCTCAGCCCTTCTTCGGCCGCTTGGCCGGGTCGGCCGGGTGCGGGGCCACCTTGCGGTCGCCCTTGGTGGCGATCCGCTCCGCGCACAGGCCGGCCAGCACGTCGTACGCCGCCTTGCCCATCAACTCGGTCAGCTCGGGGCGGTAGCTGACGTACACCGGGTCCGGCCCCTGGTGCGCCGCCGGGCTGCCGGTGCACCACCAGTGCAGGTCGTGGCCGCCCGGGCCCCAGCCGCGGCGGTCGTACTCGCCGATCGAGACCTGGAGGTAGCGGGTGTCGTCCGGCCGGTCGATCCAGTCGTAGGTGCGGCGGACCGGCAGCTGCCAGCAGACGTCCGGCTTCGTCTCCAGCGGCTCCCGGCCCTCCTTGAGC
Source organism: Kitasatospora sp. NPDC058243 (assembly GCF_042882025.1). Classification (NCBI taxonomy): domain Bacteria; kingdom Bacillati; phylum Actinomycetota; class Actinomycetes; order Kitasatosporales; family Streptomycetaceae; genus Kitasatospora; species Kitasatospora sp. NPDC058243. The sequence goes on along the minus strand of NZ_JBHVWW010000066.1, from coordinate 17,514 downwards.
GCCAGCGCGTGCAGCGCGCAGCCGGCGCCGCCCGCGAAGCCGGGGCTGTTCACGAAGATGCACGCCCCGCCGACCCGGCGGGTCTGGCGGTCGCCGTCCTCGTCGAGCATGGTGATGCCGCCGTCGGACGTGATCCGGCCCGCGGCGTCGGTGCCGTGCGCGAAGTTCTCCCACAGCTCGGGCGTCAGCCGCGCCGCGTGGCCGAGGACGCGCTTCTCGTCGTCCTCGTCCGAGTAGTGCGCGCCCAGCGTGCAGCAGCCGTCCGACTCGCCGCGGCCCTCGCGGATGCCGTGGCAGCCCTGGCCGAAGACGCAACCCCAGCGGGAGGTCAGCCAGGTGAGGTCACAGCGGAACACCTGCTCCTCGTCGTCGGGGTCGGCGAACTCGACCCAGGCGCGCGGGAAGTCGAGCGGGACCTCGTCACGGGGGATCCCGCCGAGCGGGCTCTCGCCGCGCAGGGTCGGCATCGCCAGGTCGACGGGGGCGGGGGAGGCCTTGGACTTCTTCTTGGACGTTTCTGCTGGTGCCACCCGGCAAGGGTAGAGCCTTCGGGCCGGCCGGCCGGGACCCGTCCGGGTGATCCGGGGTGCGTCGTGGCGTCGGCGAGGGCCGGCCGACCGCAGGCTGGAGGGAACCGGGCGCCACTGTCGGGTTGTCAGATCAGTTTGATGATCTCGCGTCGACCCGTATTGGATGCCCTGGAACACCCCGGATCACCACTGGAGCACCGAGCCGTGACCGCCTCGCCCCGCGCCGCCCACACGGCCGTCCTCGCCGCCCTCGCGGTCCTGGCCGCCGGGTGCGCCTCCGCGCCCGCGCTGCGGGCCCGGACGGCCGCCGCCGCTCCGCCGTGCGACGCCCCGGTGGTGATCGGTCACCGGGGTGCCCCGCGCAACGCCCCCGAGAACACCATGGCCTCCTTCGAAACCGCCCTCGACCAGGGCGCCGACTGGCTGGAGACCGACGTCCAGACCACCAGGGACGGCGTCCCGGTGCTGATGCACGACCCCACGGTGGACCGCACCACCAACGGCAAGGGCGCCGTCGCCGACCTCACCGCCGCCCAGATCGCCGCCCTGGGAGTGACCGTCGGCCCCGGCCCCACTGAGCCCGTCCCCACCCTCCAGGAACTGCTCAAGCGCCTCTCCGACAGCAACGCCACCCTGCTGATGGAGATCAAGTGGCAGCGCGCCGAGGACGTCACCCGGATCGCCCGGATCGCCGCCGCCAGCGGTGCCAGGGTCGTCCTCTACTCGTTCTCGGCGGAGCACCTGCGCCAGGCCCACGCCGCCGCGCCCGCCCTGCCGGTCGTGCTGATCCAGGGCTCCGCGATCGCCGAGGACCCGGGCGACCTGCCGCTGCGCGGCATCGCCCTGGACGCGGCGCTGGCCAGCGCCTCCCGGATCGCCGCCGAGCGCAAGGCGGGCCGCGAGGTGTACGTCTGGACGCTCGACGACGAGGAGTCCTGGCAGCTGATGTCGGCCCGGGACGCGGACGGCCTGATCACGGACACCCCGGGCCGGGCCCGCCGCTGGGTGGACACCAACTGCCGCCCCGAGCGCCGGGCCGGACCGCGCGGCCACTGAGGGCGTCCGGTCGCCGGAGGCGGGGTACGGGCGGGACCAGTGTGAAGACGGTCGAGACCGGTTTCGTCCGGGGCCGGATCGCGTAGCGTGGAGAGTTATGCGACTCGGTGTACTCGACGTAGGTTCCAACACCGTCCACTTCCTCGTGGTGGACGCCCATCCGGGTGCCGCCCCGCTGCCCGCGTACTCGCACAAGGCCGAGCTGCGGCTGGCCGAACTGCTCGACGACGACGGCGCGATAAGCGAGGCAGGCGTCGAGCGGCTGGTCGGCCACATCGCCTCGTCGCTGCGGGTCGCGGAGGACAAGGGCGTCGTCGACATCCTGCCGTTCGCCACCTCCGCCGTCCGGGAGGCCGCCAACGGCGAGGAGGTGCTGCGCCGGGTCGCCACGGAGACCGGGGTGGAGCTGCGGGTGCTGTCCGGGCAGGACGAGGCCCGGCTCACCTTCCTGGCCGTCCGGCGCTGGTTCGGCTGGTCCTCGGGCCGACTGCTCAACCTGGACATCGGCGGCGGCTCGCTGGAGATCGCCTGCGGTCAGGACGAGCAGCCCGACGTCGCCTGCTCGCTGCCGCTGGGCGCCGGCCGGCTCACCGCCCGCTGGCTGCCCGGCGACATCGCCGACCCGGACGGGCTGCGCGGGCTGAGACGCCACATCCGGGCCGAGATGGCCACCGTCGTGGGCGAGGTCGCCCGGCTCGGCGCGCCGCAGCACGCCGTCGCCACCTCCAAGACCTTCAAGCAGCTGGCCCGGATGACCGGCGCCGCCCCCGCCGACGCCGGCCCGTACGCCGACCGCCGGCTCACCCGCAGCGGGCTGTCCGCCTGGCTGCCGCGACTGTCCTCGATGACCGTCGAGGAACGGGCGCGGATCCCCGGCGTCTCCGAGGGCCGCGCCAAGCAGCTGCTGGCCGGGGCACTGGTCGCGGACGCCGCGATGGACCTGTTCGGCCTCGACGAGCTGGACGTCTGCCCGTGGGCGCTGCGCGAGGGCATCATCCTGCGCCGCCTGGACGCCATGGACGGCGCCGCCGACCGCCGCCGCCCGGCCCTCACCCCGTAGGGCCCGCGCGCCGCAGGGCTCCACACCGTGGGCCCCATGGCCCGTCCGGCGGCTCCCGCCGGGGCCGGCCGGGGATCCGGTCCCGTTCGGAGCGCGGTCCGCTTACGCTGTCTCCCGTGGCGCAACCAGCGGGTGAGGACGGGACGCGGGAGGGCCGCGCTCCCGGGGACGGGCAGCCGCGGCCGGACGGCCCGCGCCGCAAACTCGGCAAGGCCGTCAAGGGTGCCACCGGGGCGCAGGCCGCGAAGGCCGTCGAGGCGGCCCGGCGCACCGGGCGCAAGAGCGCGGCGCGCAAGGCCGCCGAGCAGCCGCCCGCGCCCGAGGCGAAGAGGCCCGCGGGGGACACGTCCGAGGCGAAGCAGCCTGCCGGGGCGAAGCCCGACGCGCGGAAGTCCGGGACGCGGAAGGCCGCCGCGACGGCCGCCCCCCGGGAGACCCGCACCGCCCGGGCCGCCGGCGCTGCCAAGGCCGCCGTCCAGTCGGTGCGCTCGGTCAAGGCCGCCCGGCGCGACGCCGCCCGCCCGCCGCTGCTGCGCACCACCGACCGGCTGGTGCTGCCCTCGCACCCGGCCCTGCACATCCCCGACACCAAGGTGGTCCTGTCCACCGCGTCGGTGTACCCGGCGGGCACCGCCGTCGCCTTCGAGCTGGCCGCCAAGCTCGGCTACGACGGGGTCGAGGTGATGGTCTGGAACGACCCGGTCAGCCAGGACATCGACGCCCTGCGCCGGCTCTCCGACGCCCACCAGCTGCCGATCCTGGCCGTGCACGCGCCCTGCCTGCTGATCACCCAGCGGGTGTGGACCACCGACCCGTGGACCAAGCTGGTCCGGGCCCGGTCGGCGGCCGAGAAGCTCGGCGCGAGCGCCGTCGTGGTCCATCCGCCGTTCCGCTGGCAGCGCCAGTACGCCCGGGACTTCGTGACGGGCATCAACCGGATGGCGGGCGAGACCGACGTCCGCTTCGCGGTGGAGAACATGTATCCGTGGCGCTACCGCGACCGCGAGGTGCTGGCCTACGCGCCGGGCTGGGACGTCACCGACGAGGAGTACCGGCACTTCACCATCGACCTCTCGCACGTCGCCACCTCCCGGATCGACGCGTTCGCCATGGTCGAGCGGATGGGCGACCGGCTCGCCCACATCCACCTCGCCGACGGCAGCGGCTCCGGCAAGGACGAACACCTGATCCCGGGCCGCGGCAAGCAGCCCTGTGCCGAACTGCTGGAGCACCTGGCCCGTACCGGTTTCGACGGCCACGTGGTGCTGGAGGTCAACACCCGCCGCTCCGCGTCCCCCGCCGAACGCGAGGCCGACCTGGCCGAGGCGCTCGCCTTCACCCGCTTGCACCTGGCCACCCCCTCGCGCGTACGCTGAGGAGCCGCGCCCGGCTGGGTGCTAACTTCCTTGGGTAGGGGGAGAGATGACGGATCAACAGGGCTTCCGGGAGATCGCCGAGAGCTTCGGCGGGGTTGCCGCCGAGTACGACCGGGGCCGCCCCGGCTACCCGGACGGGCTGTTCGAGGCGCTGGAGCGGTTGTCCGGCCGCAGCCTCAAGGGCGCCCGGGTGCTGGACATCGGCGCCGGCACCGGCATCGCCACCCGGCTGCTGGCCGCGCGCGGCGCCGACGTCGTCGCGGTGGAGCCCAACGCGGGCATGGCCGCCCAGTTCCTGGCCTCCTCGCCGGGCCTGCCGCTGGTCAGGGCCGGCGGTGACGAACTGCCGTTCCACGACGACTCCGCGGACCTGATCAGCTACGCCCAGTCCTTCCACTGGACCCGCACCGAACGGGCCATCCCCGAGGCGATCCGGGTGCTGCGGCCCGGCGGCGCCCTCGCCGTCTGGTGGAACGTGCACGACGAGACCGTGCCCTGGGTCCGGGCCCGGGTGGAGCGGCTGAGCGCCGCGCTGCCCAACTACCACGGCTACGGCCGGGTCGCCGAGTTCACCGCCCTCCTCGCCCCGGCCGGGCTGACGGTCGAACGCGCGGTGCTGCGCTGGGAGCGGCGGGCCACCGTCGACCACGTGCTCGACGACCTGGTCTCCCGCTCGTTCATGGCCGCGCTGTCCCCCGCCGAGCGCGAACCGGTGCTGGCCGTCGAGCGGCAGGCGATGATCGCCGAGTTCCCCGACGGCTGGGTGGTCGAGCCCTACGTCCTGGAGCTGGCGGTGGGCATCACCCCGGTCTGACCTGCACCTTGCCCGACCCACACCCCGCCTGACCCGCACCCCGCCCGGAACACGCCGCGCCCGGACGGCCCGCCCGCGTGCCCGCATCGCGGACGGACCGTCCGCCGCCTGGACGGCGGGCGTAGGCTCGGTAGCCACAGCGGCCCCCGCATCCTCCTACCGGCGGGGCGCCGGCGAGAGCCCCGAAGGAGTGGAGCACAGTGCCCGAGCTGAGGTCCCGTACGGTCACCCACGGTCGCAACATGGCAGGCGCCCGGGCGCTTCTCCGGGCCGCCGGCGTAGCCCGCGAGGACTTCGGCAAGCCGATCATCGCGGTCGCCAACTCCTTCACCGAGTTCGTCCCGGGCCACACCCACCTCCAGCCGGTCGGCCGGATCGTCTCCGAGGCGATCAAGCAGGCGGGCGGCATCCCGCGCGAGTTCAACACCATCGCCGTGGACGACGGCATCGCGATGGGCCACGGCGGCATGCTCTACTCGCTGCCCTCGCGCGACCTGATCGCCGACTCGGTCGAGTACATGGTCAACGCGCACTGCGCCGACGCGCTGATCTGCATCTCCAACTGCGACAAGATCACCCCGGGCATGCTGATGGCCGCGCTGCGCCTGAACATCCCGACCGTCTTCGTCTCCGGCGGCCCGATGGAGGCCGGCAAGGCCACCCTCGTCGACGGCACCGTGCGCAGGCTCGACCTGATCGACGCGATCTCCCAGGCGGCCAACGAGAACGTCTCCGACGAGGACATCGCGATCATCGAGGAGAACGCCTGCCCCACCTGCGGCTCGTGCTCCGGCATGTTCACCGCCAACTCGATGAACTGCCTCACCGAGGCCATCGGCCTCTCGCTGCCCGGCAACGGCTCCGTCCTCGCCACCCACACCGCCCGCAAGGCCCTGTACGAGCGGGCCGGGCGGGCGGTCGTCGAGATCGCCGACCGCCACTACGGCCAGGACGACGCCTCGGTGCTGCCCCGCGCGATCGCCACCCGCGCCGCCTTCGAGAACGCGATGGCCCTGGACATCGCCATGGGCGGCTCGACCAACACCATCCTGCACCTGCTCGCCGCCGCCCAGGAGGCCGAGCTGGACTTCGACCTGCGGGCCATCGACGCCGTCTCCCGCCGGGTGCCCTGCCTGTCCAAGGTCGCGCCCAACGGCTCGTACTACATGGAGGACGTGCACCGGGCCGGCGGCGTCCCCGCCATCCTCGGCGAGCTGTACCGCGGCGGAATGCTCAACGAGGACGTCCACACCGTCCACTCCGACTCGCTCGCCGAGTGGCTCAAGACCTGGGACGTGCGCGGCGGTTCGCCCTCCGCCGAGGCCGTCGAACTGTGGCACGCCGCCCCCGGCTGCGTCCGCTCCGCCGAGGCCTTCTCGCAGTCCGAGCGCTGGGAGTCGCTGGACACCGACGCCGCCAAGGGCTGCATCCGCAGCGTCGAGCACGCCTACTCGGTCGAGGGCGGCCTCGCCGTCCTGCACGGCAACCTCGCCGAGGACGGCTGCATCGTGAAGACCGCCGGCGTCGACGAGTCGATCTGGACCTTCAGCGGCCCGGCCGTGGTCGTCGAGTCCCAGGACGACGCCGTCGAGGCGATCCTCGCCAAGCGGGTCAAGGAGGGCGACGTCGTCGTCATCCGCTACGAGGGCCCCAAGGGCGGCCCGGGCATGCAGGAGATGCTCTACCCGACGTCCTTCCTCAAGGGCCGCGGCCTCGGCAAGGCCTGCGCGCTGGTCACCGACGGCCGCTTCTCCGGCGGCACCTCCGGCCTGTCCATCGGCCACGCCTCCCCGGAGGCCGCCTCCGGCGGCACCATCGCCCTGGTCGAGGACGGCGACACGATCGCCATCGACATCCCCGGCCGGAGCATCTCCCTGGAGGTGCCCGACGAGGTCCTGGCCGAGCGCCGCCGCGCCCTGGAGGCCGCGGGCGGCTACCGCCCGAAGAACCGCGACCGCCAGGTCAGCCAGGCCCTGCGCGCCTACGCCGCGATGGCCACCTCCGCCGACAAGGGCGCCGTCCGCGACGTCACCAAGCTCGGCTGAGCCCCGCGGCACCGCAGCACCGCAGGAGCCGTCCCGCAGGCCGGGGCGGCTCCTCGCGCGTTGGGTGATAATCGACCCCGTGAGCGAGCAGCCCCCCACCCCCGCACCCAAGCCCGCCGGCGCCCCCGAGCCGGAGCCGATCCGCTGGTTCGGCACCAGCTGGGTGAACCGGGACAACGGCTACTGGCTGCGCCGCGTCGCCGTGTCGGCCGGTGCGCTGGTCACGACCGCCGTCGCCGTCCTGCTGCTGCGCTTCGGGGTCGAGGGCGTCGCCCTCTCCGACGGCGGCGGCTTCCTGAACGGGCTGCTGACGGCCGCGATCGCGGTCTGCTCGATGATGTGCGTCATGCGCACCTGGAAGGTCCTCACCGAGGGCAAGGACCAGCTGAGCGGCTGGATGGCCGAGGACAAGTCGCTCGGCGCGGTCTGGCTCATCGGCGGCGCCGGCAGCCTGGCCGCCTACTTCGCCCGCAGCCTGGTCGAGGCCCCCGGCGAGGCGGTCAGGCGCTCCTCGTATGAGCGGGCCGTCGCCCAGTACGAGAAGCGCCAGGCGGGCCGCAGCGGCCGGCCCGGCACCAAGGCGCCGGGCCGGGGCAAGCGCCGGGGCTGAGCCTCAGAGGCGGCTGGCCGCGCCGCACTCGTCGCGGGTCGACAGGTCCTTGCGGCGGTCGTACGGGTCGGTCGTGGGGCCGGTCGGACGGCTGCCCGGGGCGTCCGGCGACTGCGCCGCGAACTGGTCGAACTCCGGGTGGTAGTAGCCGTCGTAGACGTCACAGGACGAGTTGGCGGACTCCGACCCGCCGCCCTCGCCGAACACGAGCTTCTTCGGGTTGACCCGGTAGCGGGCCGGGTCGTAGAAGCGGAAGTTCTCGACCCGGCGCACGATCGTGCGCGTGGTCCAGGTGTCCCCGGCCACGTCGGCCGTCGGCACCAGCAGACCCACCGGCTTGGCCGTGCCGTCCTTCGGCGCGGCCGGCTTCGTCGGCGGCTGCCCGCCCGTCGGCGGCTGGGGTGACGCGGCGCGCTTGGCGGCGTCCGGGCCGGGGCGCATCGCGTACACGTAGCTGAAGTCGGCGTGGACGAGGAGGCCCTTGTCCCCGTCGCCCTCGAAGGTGATCCGGCCCTGCACCTTGACCGTGTCGCCCACCTGGACGGCCTCGCGCTGGTCGAAGCGGCTGAACCAGGTGGTCGGGTCGGTGTCCTTGGCGGGGTTGGCCAGCGCGTTGATCGCGCGGTCCCGGTCCTCCCGGTCCAGCAGCGCCAGGGCGGCTTCCGGCCGGCCGCCCGCGATCACCTGCGGGTCCAGGTTGGCGGCGGTCAGGTAGTCCTTGACCAACTGCAGCTGGGCGCCGACCTGTTCGGCGGAGAACACGCCGGTGGCCCGGGTGTCGGGCAGGACGAAGGCCTCCGCGCCGTTCGGCCAGCCCTCGGCGACGGAACCGGCCCACGGGTGGTCCACGGTCGGCTGCTGCTCGTCGACCTTCGGCGGCGCGGCGGTCGGCTGGGCCGTCTCCGGGGCGACGGTGGGCACGGGGGTGTGGGCGTTCGAGGAGCCCCCGCCGTAGTGGTCGGAGTACCAGCTGCGCAGCCCGTCGAGGTTCAGGGCCGCGAGCAGCACCGCGATGGTCAGCACGACGTACAGCGGCGCGCGCCAGTCCAGCCGGCGGCGGCGCGGGCGCGGGTTGCCCCAGGGGTCGGTCACCGGGGGCTTCGGCGTGCGGCCGAACCGGCGGCCGGCCTTGGCCGGGCCGTCGTTGACCGAGCGGCGGCCGCCCGGGTCGACCGGCGGGGTGTGCTTCCATCGGGCGGCCAGCATCCGGGTGCGCCCGGACTGCTCGGTGACGGCGGCCCCCTTGACGAACTCCTCGTCCAGGACGAGGTCGGCGAACGGGTCCTTCTCACCCGCTCCGGACGGGTCGGACCCGCCCGGCTCACGGCCCTCGGCGGGGCGCGGTTGTGGATCTTCGGCTATCGGCATCGCGCCAGTATGCCGACGGGGTGTGACGATTCGTCGATCGGGGGCACACCTTGTGGTGAACTCGTGCGCGGGCGCGGCGATCCGTCCCGGCCTGTGCCGTTCCGGCCGGGTCCGGGCGAGTCCGGGCCGCCCTGTGGGGGCGTCAGTCCTTGGTGCGGGCCTGCTTCACCGACCCCACGATCCCGGCGACGGCCAGCAGGATGCCGGCCGGCAGCAGCGCCAGGAAGAACGCGCCGAACAGGCCCGCGTCCCCGAGCAGCAGCTGCGCCAGCATGTCCAGCACCAGCAGCCCGCCGGCCGCCGGGAGGGCCGACTGCCACGGGTGGTCGTTCGCCCAGCGGCGCAGCCGCCGTTCGGAGGTGTCGCGGCGCAGCTGCCCGCCGACGGTGCCGACCAGGAAGAAGAAGAACAGGGCCCAGCCGGCCGGCCCGGCCAGCATGCCCAGTGACCAGTGCCCGGAGATCGCGTCGATCCCCAGGGCGGTCGCACCCACCACCGCACCGACCCCCGCGGCCGTCCGCCACGGTCCCACGGTCGCCGAGGCGACGGCGAGTTGCCGGTTCTCACGTCGGGACATTTCGTCGTGTGCCATGACTCCACGGTGCTCCCGCGCGGCGCCGGAGGCCATAGGGGAAACCCCCGAGATTCTCCCTAGGGACGAGGTCGGGCAATTCGTCGCCGACCACGGGCTGGACGGTCCCGGCGGGTGCCCCCGCGCGGTGCGAGGATGGCCGCAGTACCGAGGTAAGGAGCGGCCATGGGCGCCAGCGCAGCACACGGACAGAAGATCGCCTTCCTGGGCACGGGCAAGATCGGCGAGGCCCTGCTCTCCGGCCTGCTGCGGGCCGGCAAGGACCCGGCGGACGTCCTGGTGACCGCCCGCCGCCCCGAGCGCGCCGCCGAACTCGCCGCCCGCTACGGCGTGGTGGCCGCCTCCAACGCCGAGGCCGCCAAGCTCGCCGACACCCTGATCCTCGCCGTCAAGCCGCAGGACATGGGCACCCTGCTGGAGGAGCTGGCCCCGCACGTCGGCGCGGACCGGCTGGTGATCTCGGCCGCGGCCGGCATCCCCACCGCCTGGTTCGAGGAGCGGCTGGCGGCCGGCACCCCGGTGGTCCGGGTGATGCCCAACACGCCGGTCCTGGTGGACGAGGGGATGAGCGTCATCTCCGGCGGCTCGCACGCCACCGAGGAGCACCTGGAGCGGGCCGAGGAGATCTTCAGCTCGGTCGGCAAGGCGCTGCGGCTGCCCGAGGCCCAGCAGGACGCGGCCACCGCGCTCTCCGGCTCCGGCCCGGCCTACTTCTACTTCCTGGTCGAGGCGATGACCGACGCCGGCATCCTGCTCGGCCTGCCCCGGCAGGTGGCGCACGACCTGATCGTGCAGTCCGCGATCGGCGCCTCGGTGATGCTGCGCGACTCCGGCGAGCACCCGGTGAAGCTGCGCGAGGCCGTCACCTCCCCGGCCGGCACCACGATCGCGGCCATCCGCGAGCTGGAGAACCACGGGGTGCGGGCCGCGCTGCTGGGCGCCCTGGAGGCGGCCCGGGACCGCTCCCGGGAGCTCGCCTCCGGGGGCAAGTAGCCGACTGGGTAGGCTCGACGGCATGGCCTACGACCTGGTGATCTTCGACAACGACGGTGTCCTGGTGGACAGCGAGCCGCTCTCCAACCGGGTGCTGGCCGCGTACCTGACCGAACTCGGCTACCCGACCACGGTCGAGGACTCCTACCGGGACTTCATGGGCTGCGCCGCCCACCGCATCCACGACGTGATCGCCGAGCGGCACGACGGCGCGACGCTGCCGGAGGGCTTCGACGAGCTGTTCCACGGCCGGGTCTTCGACGCGTTCGGCACCGAGCTGACGGCCGTCCGGGGTGCGGAGCTGCTGCTGAAGGAACTGCGTCAGCGCTCCGTCCCCTACTGCCTGGCCTCCTCGGCGCACCACGTGTGGATCCGCACCGCGCTGGACGTCACCGGCCTGCGCGGGTACGTCGCCGAGGAGCGGATCTTCAGCGCCCAGGACGTCGGCGTGGGCAAGCCCGCGCCGGACCTCTTCCTGCACGCCGCCCGCACCCTCGGCGTCGACCCGGCCCGCTGCCTGGTCGTCGAGGACAGCCCCAACGGCGTGCTGGCGGCCCGGGCTGCGGGCATGGACGTGTACGGCTACACCGCGCTCACCGACCCGGCGAAGCTGACCGCCGCCGGGGCCACCGGGCTGATCGCCGACCTCTCCGAGGTCACCGCCCTGCTCTGACCCTCCCTGTTCCGACCCGTTCCGCTCTGACCCGTCCTGTCCCGACCCGTTCCGCGCGGCCTTGTGCCCGACGGCGGAAAGTCCCTGCGCGACCCCTCCCGCAATCGCGGTCCACCGCCTACGCTCTCGCCAACATCGTCGTACCGGCCAGTAGCGAGGTCCGTCATGAGTGCCGCGTCACCCGCGATCCCGCCCGGCCTGCGCGCCGGGCGGGCCGCGCTCGCCGTCAGCTTCCTGCTCCAGGGCACCACCTTCGCGCTGCTGGTCACCTGCATTCCGGAGATCCAGCACCGGTACGGGCTGAGCGACGCGCTGCTGCCGCTGTTCCTGGCCGCGGTGCCGATCCTCGCCGGGGTCGGCTCGATCACCTCCGAGCAGCTGGTGAAGCGCACCGGCGCGCGGGCCGTGCTGCGGGTCGTCCAGCCGCTGGTCTGCCTCAGCCTCGCGGGCGCCGGCCTCGGCGACACGCTCTGGCAACTCGCCTTCGCGCTCGGGGCGTTCGGCCTGCTGGTGGGCGCGCTCGACGCGAGCATGAACATGCTGGGGGTGGGCCTGCAGCACCGCTACGGCCGCTCGATCATGATCGGCTTCCACGCCGCGTTCAGCCTCGGCGGCATCCTCGGGGCGGCCCTCGCCGGCCTCGGCTCGCACTACGACCTCGGCCTGCCAGTGCTGTTCGGCACGGCCGCGGCGGTGATCGCCCCGCTGGCCCTGCTGACCGGCACCCGATTCGCCGGACCGGCCGAACTCGGGGACGCCGTACGGGAGGCCGCCGAGGCCGCCGCGCGGTCCATCCCCTGGCGGCCGCTGCTGCCGCTGTGCCTGGCGATGGCCTTCGCGTACATCGCCGACGCCTCGGTCTCCAACTACAGCGTCAAGTACCTCACCGACGGCCTGGGCAGCGCCGCGGACGTCGCCAAGCTGTCCTACCTCGGCTACATGGTCGCGATGCTGCTGGGCCGCGCGCTGGGCGACCGCGCCGTGCAGCGCTGGGGCGCCGTCCCGGTGGTCCGGGCCGGTGCCGGGCTGGCCGCGCTCGGCTTCGCGCTGGCCGCCGCCGCGCCCACCGCCTGGGTGGGGATCGCCGGTTTCACCGTGCTCGGCTTCGGCATCTGCGCGATCATCCCGCAGGTGTTCGCGGCCGGGGGCCGGCTGTTCCCGGCCGACTCGGACGCCGCGGTGGCCCGGCTGAACCTCTTCAACTACGTGGGCTTCCTGATCGGTTCGCCGCTGGTCGGGACGATCGCCGACGCGAGTTCGTACCGCTGGGCGCTGCTCGCCCCGATGCTGCTGGTGCTCGCCGTCCTGCCGCTGGCCGAGCGCTTCGCCCCGGCCCCGGCGCTCGCCCCCGCCAGGGTGTGACGGGGGCGAGCTGGGGCGGGGAGGGAGGTCAGCCGATCACGGTGGCCAGCTCGGGCAGGCCGTTGGCCCACAGCTGGTCCTTGATGCCACCACCCGACTGGTAGTACTCGTAGTAGACGTACGGTGCCCAGTTCAGGGTGTACGGCCCGGTCCAGGTCGGGGCCGAGGTGATCTGGACGGTGACCGCGACGGTGCGGGTCTCGCCCGGGGCGATCGGCGCCCGGAAGTGGAAGTTCGCGTTGTTCCCGCTGACGGCGCAGTCGGTGGAGTCACCGGAGCACCCGGTGACCGTGAACGCGCCGGTCTGCTGGTTGGCCGGCCAGATCGGCTGGATGTACTCGTAGGCGAAGTAGATGTCGGTGGTCTCGGTGTTGGTGAGCGAGAGCGTCAGGGTCAGCTGGTCGCCCGGCGCCGCCGTCTTCTTGTCGACGGCGAACGAGCTGCCGCTGACCGCGGCGGAGGCCGGCTGGGCGGCAAAGAGCAGGCCAAGTCCCAGTAATGCAGCGAGAATTACCCCAAGGCGTTGCGCGCTGAATGGCTTCATGGCGGAGAGGATATGAAGTCGTGAAGGTTTTGTCTGTAGGGCCTCCGCGGGGGCCCTGAGCCCCGCCCCCGGCGCGCCCTGGACAAGGCCCGGCCACCCCCACCCGCTACGGTGGAGGCCATGCCCGACGCCGAGCGTGACACCCCCTGCGGCCTGCACCTCTTCTGGGACGAGGCCGTCACCGCCTACGACTTCGGCCCCGGCCACCCGATGGACCCGACCCGGCTGGCGCTCACCATGCGCCTGGTCGAGGCCCTCGGACTGGACGCCGGGCCCGGGGTGACGGTGCGGGCCGCACCGCCCGCCGGCGAGTCCACCCTGCGGCTGGTGCACACCCGGGAGTACGTCGAGGCGGTCAAATACGCCGCCGCCCACCCCGACGAGTCGGATCCCCGGCACGGGCTCGGCACCGACGACAACTGGGCTTTCCCCGCGATCCATTCGGCCTCCGCGCTGATCGCCGGTCAGTCCGTCGCCGCCGCCGAGGCGGTCTGGCGCGGGGAGACCCCGCACGCGGTGAACTTCGCCGGCGGGCTGCACCACGCGATGCCCGCCAAGGCCTCGGGCTTCTGCGTCTACAACGACCCGGCGCTGGCCGTCGCCCGGCTGCTCGAACTCGGCGCCGAGCGGGTCGCCTACGTCGACGTGGACGTCCACCACGGGGACGGCGTCCAGCAGGCCTTCTGGAACGACCCCAGGGTGCTCACGATCTCGCTCCACGAGCACCCCGCCACGCTCTTCCCGCAGACCGGCTGGCCCACCGAGACCGGCGGCCCGGACGCCCCCGGCTCCGCCGCCAACCTGCCGCTGCCGGCCGGCACCGGCGACGCCGGCTGGCTGCGCGCCTTCCACGCCGTGGTGCCCGAACTGCTCACCGCCTTCCGCCCGCAGGTCCTGGTCACCCAGCACGGTGCTGACACCCACCTGGAGGACCCGCTCGCCCACCTCGCCGTCACGCTGGACGCCCAGCGGATGATCGCCGAGGAACTGCACGACCTCGCCCACCAGCTCACCGGCGGCCGCTGGATCGCCACCGGCGGGGGCGGCTACGCCGTCGTGGACGTCGTCCCGCGCACCTGGACCCACCTGGTCGCCACCGCCGCCGGACGGCCCGTCGACCCGGCCACCGAGACCCCCGACTCCTGGCGCGCCGAGGTCTACCGCCGCACCCGTCGGCCCGCCCCGCTGCGGATGACCGACGGCGCCCGACCGGTCTGGCGCGACTTCGACGCGGGTTACGATCCGGCCGACCGACTCGATCAGGCCATCCTCGCCAGCCGCCGCGCGGTGTTCCCCCACCTCGGACTCCTGGCCTGAGACCGGCCTCCCGGCCCAGGTGCGGGTGGGCCGTGCGTATGCCCGCTCCCGCGTTCCGCCGAGTGACTACGTACTGCAACAGTCCTATCTCTCACCGTACGAGGACCGCACCTCCCCTCTTCCCACTGGTACCACCCATAACTACTCTGGGGATACACGTGTGCCGGTGGAGTCACCGGAGGGGAAGCCGGTGCCTTGCACACGGGTGAAGGGTCGGGTGATGGTCATGAGTTCCGGCGAACGCCCCTTGCAGGAAGTCGTCTTCCTGACCGTGGCGGAGGTTGCCTCGGTCATGCGGGTGTCGAAGATGACGGTGTACCGGTTGGTGCACAGCGGAGAGCTGCCGGCCATCAGGGTCGGGCGGTCCTTCCGGGTGCCCCAGCAGGCGGTGCACGAGTACCTCAAGGAGTCCTACGTGAGGCTTGAGAGCGCGTAGTTCCGGGTGGGCGGGGGTGGGGCCGCAGCTGCGGATCCCACCCCCGTTCGCCGGGGATTCCCCGCGAGTTTCCCGGTCACCGGGAGCACGATTACGGCCCAGGGCCCGTGGACGGTAGGCTAGGCCGTCCGTCAGTCGTATGGACTCCGTCTCTCACGGGCGCGAGTCTCAGTGAGCGAGGGTTGTTCCGTGGGCTCTGTCATCAAGAAGCGTCGCAAGCGTATGGCCAAGAAGAAGCACCGCAAGCTTCTGAAGAGGACCAGGGTCCAGCGTCGCAACAAGAAGTAACGCCTGAGCCTGCGCTTCGGCCCCGCCCAGGCGGGGGTTATTCGCGGACTCGCGTACAACGGCGCAGGAAGAAGTAGTGCGCCCCGCCTTGGCGGGGTTCAGGCGTTCCACCGCCCGCCCAGGCCTCGGCCTTGGCGGGCGGTGTCGTTTCACGGCCCGGCAGGGCGGCGCGGTACGGTGCACGCAGGCCGCTCGGGCCGAGGGAATGGGGTGCACACCGTGGGCGTGGTCGTGCTCGTCACCGGCGTGGCACGCCATCTCGGTGCCCGCTTCGCCGCCGAGGTCCGCCGCCGTCCGGGCGTGGACCTGGTGGTCGGCGTGGACGTGCAGCCGCCCCGGCTGCCGGTCGAGGAGCCGGACGGACCGGCCGCCGAGTACCGCTTCCACCAGCTCGACCTGCGCCGCCCGGCGGTCTCCCGGGTGATCGCCGAGCACCGGGTCGACACCGTGGTCCACCTCAGCGTCAGCGCCACCGGCCTGGGCTCCACCAACCGCTCCGCGGTGAAGGAGTCCAACGTCATCGGCACCATGCAGCTGCTCGGCGCCTGCCAGAAGGCGCCCGGGGTGCGCCGGTTGGTGGTGAAGTCGACCACCGGCGTCTACGGCTCCGCGCCCCGCGACCCGGCGGTGTTCACCGAGCGCATCCAGCCGAAGAACCCGCCCGGCGGCGGCTTCGCCAAGGACGCGGCGGAGGTCGAGGGCTACGTCCGCGGCTTCGCCCGGCGCCGCCCGGACGTCGCGGTGACGGTCCTGCGCTTCGCCAACATCGTCGGCCCCGCCGCGGACACCCCGCTCAGCGAGTACTTCGCGCTGCCCGTGCTGCCGACCGTCCTCGGCTACGACCCCCGGCTGCAGTTCGTGCACGAGGACGACGCCGTCGCGGTGCTCTGCCGGGCCGCCGCCGAGGCCGAACCGGGCACCGTCAACACCGGGACCTTCAACGTGGCCGGGGAGGGCGTCCTGCTGCTCTCCCAGTGCGCCCGCCGGCTCGGCCGGCCGACCGTGCCGCTGCTGCTGCCCGCGGTCAGCTGGATGGCCGGGCTGGCCCGGCAGACCCGGCTGCTGGACGTCTCGCCGGAGCAGCTGCGGCTGCTCACCCACGGCCGGGTGGTGGACACCACGCGACTGCGCGAGACGCTCGGCTACCGCCCGGCGTTCACCACCCCGGAGGCCTTCGCCGACTTCGCCGCCGCGCAGGGGTCCGGCCTGCTGCCGCCCGAGCGGCTGGCCGCCGTCACCGACCGGCTGGCCGCCCTGCTCGGCCCGGTGCGGGCCCCGGCCGCCGGCGTCCCCACCGTCCGTACCGACCGCCCCCGCCGACCCAGGAGCTGAACCCGCGATGAGTGCCGCAGCCGAGAACGCGCCGGGCGAGGCCAGGGTCATCCCGATCGAGTCCGCCCCCAGCTGGACCTCGCCCGACGACCCCGGGCCCGCCGACCGGCCAGCCGACCGGCTCGCCGACGCCGTCGGCGGGGCGCTGTCCGGGCAGCTCGGTTCGGCGGCCACCCGGTTGTTCGGCAAGGGCTGGGAGGGCCGGGCCGCGGACGGGCTGGCCTTCCTGCGCCGCCGGATCACCGGCGACTACGAGGTGGACGAGTTCGGCTTCGACCGGGAGCTCACCGAGGAGGTGCTGCTCGCCCTGCTGCGCCCGTTGTCCGAGAAGTACTTCCGGATCGAGGTCCAGGGCGTCGAGAACATCCCGGCCGAGGGCGGCGCGCTGATCGTCGCCAACCACTCCGGGACGATCCCGCTGGACGCCCTGATGACCCAGGTCGCCATCCACGACCACCACCCGCACCACCGGCACCTGCGGATGCTCGCCGCCGACCTGGTGTTCGTGCTGCCGGGCGTCAACGAGCTGGCCCGCAAGGCCGGCCACACGCTGGCCTGCAACGAGGACGCCCAGGCGCTGCTGGAGCGCGGCGAGGTGGTCGGGGTCTGGCCGGAGGGCTTCAAGGGCATCGGCAAGCCGTTCGCCGAGCGGTACAAGCTCCAGCGCTTCGGGCGCGGCGGCTTCGTCTCCTCGGCGTTGCGCGCGAAGGTGCCGATCGTGCCGTGCTCGATCGTCGGCGCCGAGGAGACCTACCCGATGATCGGCAACGTGAAGACGCTGGCCCGGCTGCTGGGCCTGCCGTACGTGCCGATCACGCCGACCTTCCCGTGGCTGGGGCCGCTGGGCGTGCTGCCGCTGCCGACCAAGTGGACCATCCGGTTCGGGGAGCCGATCGCCACCGACGGGTACCCGGCGGAGGCGGCGGACGACCCGATGCTGGTCTTCGACCTGGCCGACGAGGTGCGCGAGACGATCCAGCACACGCTCTACAAGCTGCTGGTGCAGCGCCGGTCGGTGTTCTTCTAGGGCGTGTCTTCAAACTCCCGTCGTCCGCCCGGAGGGCGGGCGTGGCGGCGTTGGGGTGCGTGCATCGCAAGGCGGAGGAGGGAGTCCATGC
>NZ_JBHVWW010000065.1:42855-55304 GCF_042882025.1 Kitasatospora sp. NPDC058243 | reverse complement strand
GCAGAGGGGGCGTCAGGGCCCCGCGACGTACCGGGGGGGGCAGGACGGCTCGTCAGATCGACTGGCGGGCCGTTTCCGCCGGCCCGGGCCGGGTGGCGGTGACGACGTGGTAGTCGAGGAGGCCGCTGCGCCAGGCGGGGAGGAAGTTGCGGCTCCAGTGACCGGGAGGAACGGCGTCGGTGAGGTAGCGGTCGAGGCCTGGCCAGACGGCGTCGCCGATGGACTCGGTGGTGATGGTGGTGAAGCCGGCCGCGGTGAGGTCGCTGGTGAAGGCGGCGAGGGGGTGGGGGACGTCGAGGCCGTCGGCGAAGCTGGCGAGGAGGATGTTCAGGCGCTCGGTGATGTCCGGTCCGGCGGCGGCGAAGAAGGTGGTCACGACGAGCCGGCCGCCCGGGCGTAGGACGCGGGCGGTCTCGCGGGCGAAGCCGGTGAGTTCGCGGAAGTGCTGGGCGGCCTCGACGGAGTAGACGCCGTCCAGGGAGCCGTCGGCGAAGGGGAGTTGGTTGGCCGATCCGAAGGTGTAGGCCAGCCGATCGGGGTAGGTGGCCAGGGCTTTGGCGTTGACGGCGCGGGCGCGCTCGATCTGGTCGGGGTGGATGTCGACGCCGGTCACGCCCCCGAACCGGAACTCGCGCAGGGCGAGCGCCGCGCCGAGCCCGCGCCCGCAGCCGACCTCGGCCAGCCGCAGCCGCTCACGTGGCTCCGCGAACTCCCGCAGGACCCGGCGGTAGAGCTGTTCCTGGCTGTGGACCCGGTCCTCGGTCGTCGGGGCGGTGAGGTCCATGTCCTGCCAGTAGCCGAAGTTGATGAATCCACCGGCGAAGCTCGCGGCCTGGGACAGATCGCCGGCACCGTAGGTCCGGCGTACGGGGGCGGGGATGTGGTCGTGGCTCATGATGGTCGGTCTCCCGGTGTGTGATGTACCCGGTCTCGGCGGTGGAGTGACGACCCCGGACCGGGGGCGCTGAACGTGCTGCGTGACGATGTGGCGGCGCTGTGACCGGCACCGCGGTGCTCGGCGCCCGTCGGGCGCGCCGAGGTACGTACCCAAACCGGTGGTGATCCGAACACGGTACGTGATGGACCCCGGTCCGGGGCGGGAAAGGGGCGCGGAGGTGGCCCGGGGGGCTCAGAACACCGCCGCACTACCGGGGGCGGCTACCGGGCGCGGACGGCCGGTTCGCTACAGTCCGCGGGGATTCCCGAGGGTTTGAGGAGAGCGACACCGTGAACATCCCTGACCAGCGCCCCGCACCGCCGCTCAGCGGCGGCGAGCGCGAGATGCTGCGCGGCTTCCTGGACTTCCACCGGGCGACCCTCGCCCTGAAGTGCGAGGGCCTGACCGACGAGCAGCTGCGCCGGCGCTCCAGCCCGCCGTCCACCCTGACCCTGCTCGGGCTGGTCCGGCACATGGCGGAGGTGGAGCGCACCTGGTTCCGCAGGGTGATCGACGGCGAGGACGTCCCGCTGGTCTGGTCGCAGGACGGCGACTTCCAGGCCGCGTACGACGCCACCGGCGCCACCCGGGCCGAGGCCTTCGCCGTCTGGCAGGCCGAGGTCGAACACGCGCGCCGCATCGAGCGCGCCGCCGAGACCCTCGACGTCACCGGGTACCAGGCCCGGTGGGACGCCGACGTGTCGCTGCGGCTGGTGATGCTGCACCTGATCCACGAGTACGCCCGGCACAACGGGCACGCCGACTTCCTGCGGGAGGCGATCGACGGGGTGGTGGGGGCGTAGCCGTGCGCGCCGGGTGCCCGGGGACGGGGCCTTGGGCACCCCGGAGGGTCACCAGCCGAGCAGGTGGGTGCGGCGGGTGAGGGCGGCGAGGATGGACTCGGCGGCGCCGGCGGGGGTGAGGGAGCTGGTGTCCAGGGTGTGCGGGCCGGGGACGGCGCCCGGAGTGGGCTGGAGGACGACGAGGTGGAGGGCGGCGCCGGTGGTGCGGCTCTCGCGGCGGAAGGTGTCCAGGGTGGGCGGGGCGGCCGGGCACTCGACGATGACCTGGTAGCCGCCGGTCGCGTAGGCGAAGGCGGCCTGCGCGGCGGCGGCGAGGGCGGTGGTGTTCTGCCGCTCGGCCTCGGGGAGGTGCGGCGGGAGCTGGCCGCGCCGGATGACCCGCAGGAAGTCGTGCGCACGCAGGTGGACGCTCGGGTGCAGCTCCTCCGCGAGCCGGCTCGCGACCGGGCTCTGGCCGGCCCCGGCCGGGTCGACGAGGACGAGGACGCCGCCGGCGCCCCGGCCGCCCCCGAGCTCCGGCCCACCTACGGTCGTACGGTTCACAGCTGCTGATCCCTTCGCGGGCCGGGGACGGACGGGTAGCCGGGGCGAGGCGGTCGGAGTGCGGAAGGGCCGGCCGGCCCGGATACGGACAGCCGACCGCCTCGTCCCTACGACTGGTGCTTTCGGGGATCAACCTAGTCCACGCCGGTGCCCCGAGTCGTCCCCACTCCTGCTCCGGACGCCTCAGCGGTCCTCGACGCGCAGCACGATCGGGTTGGTGAGGGCCGCCATCGGGCCCCAGGGGAGGTCCGGGCCCATCGCGTTGCCCTTGCCGGGCGACCCGTCCGGCTTCGGGTGGCGGACCTCGGCCCGGACGTAGGCGGCGAGCGAGGCGGTGGTGCGCCAGACCACCGTGCCGGAGCCGTCGGCGGGCAGTGACTCCTGGTGCAGCTGGCCCTCGTCGGTGAGGAGGCGGACCGTCCCGCCGGGGACGCCGGAGACGGTGAGCCGGACGTCCAGCGGGGCGTCCGCCGGGACGGCCAGCTCCTCGCCGATGCCGGCCCGGCGGCCGTGCCCGGTGACGGTGAACTCCAGCTGGACGGCCGCGGATTCGGCGAGCCAGCTGCGCCCGTCGCGCAGCCCGTCGAGGATCGCGTCCCGGGTGAGGTCCTCGGCCAGGACGACGTTGTGCGGGGAGCCGATGATCTGCGGGGCGCTGTGCGCGTCGCTGTTGCCCAGGGCGGGCAGCCAGGAACGGCCCTCGCGCAGGGCGACGGCGAGCCGGCCGTCCCAGGTGTCGACCGCGGACTCGTCGTCGTACGTCCAGGGCCCGTTCCACACCTCGACGCCGTCGGCCTGCTCGTAGCCGAACTTCCACTGGCAGGCGACGTACGGGCAGTACGGGTGCGCGGGCACCACCAGGCCGCCGGAGCGGTGGACCTGACGGACGAAGCGCGGGTACTCCTCGTCGCGGGAGCGGTAGCGCCAGTCGACGAACTGGCCCGCTTCGAGGCCGAGGGCCAGCCAGTGGCCGTTGCGGGTGGTGATCTCCTCGCCCGGGATGATCA
The DNA here is from genome assembly GCF_042882025.1 of Kitasatospora sp. NPDC058243. NCBI lineage: Bacteria > Bacillati > Actinomycetota > Actinomycetes > Kitasatosporales > Streptomycetaceae > Kitasatospora > Kitasatospora sp. NPDC058243. Next base: position 52,014 of record NZ_JBHVWW010000065.1, on the reverse strand, counting down.
GCAGGTCGGGGCCGGCCAGCGGGCCCCAGACCGCGTGCGAGGAGCTGGTGTTGTGGTCGGTGGAGACGATGAAGTCCAGGCCGGCCGCGCGGGCGCCGGCGGCCACCTCCTCCGGGAGGCGCCGGCCGTCGGAGTGCACGGTGTGCAGGTGGCAGTCGCCCCGGTACCAGGCGCGGCCGCGGCCGCGGGCCCGCTCGGACGGGTAGTGCGGGGCGAAGGCCGGCCCGGGGGCGCCGAACCGGAGGGTGACCTGCACGTGGTAGTCCAGCCCCTGCGGCGCGATCTGGTAGGGGCCGAGGGCGAGGTGCCAGGTGCCGGGGTTGATCGGGCCGGGGAGGTAGCCGGGGGTCGCGGCGTCGCGGGCGAGGCTGAACTCGGTGCGGAAACCGCCGGACCAGCCGCGGAAACCGGGGCCGCCGAGGTCGGTGCCGCGTTCGTCGAAGATGCCGATGTCGCAGGAGTTGCCGGGGGTGCCGGCCGGAACGGGGGGTTTGTCGTAGCCGTAGCTGACGGCGATCTCGCGGACGCCGGCGGGGACTTCGACGGGGAGGTGGACGAAGTCGGGGGCGCCGGTGGGGAGGTGGCCGGTGAGGGTGAGGGTCCGTTCGGTGCCGGGGGCGCCGGGGGTGCCCGGGGTGGCGGGGGCGCCGGGTGCGGAGGCGGCGGCGGGGGTGGTCGCGGCGAGGCCGAGGGCGGCGGCGGCTCCTGTGGTGAGGCCGGTGCGGAGGAGGTCGCGGCGGGCGGGGCGTGGGGTGTCGTGGTCGGCGGGCATCGGGTCCTCCGGGTCGGGGCGGGCGGGTCCGTTCGGCTCCTTACCCGTGGTGGTGAATCAGGGGTGAGCCGGGGCCCACGGGCGGGGGGCGGGTCGGTGAAGGGGGTCGGCGTCGGCCGGGTCGGCGAGTTGCGGGCGATGACGATTAGTCCGTTCATATTCATAACGAGCGGATCGGGTCATCGCGGAGGAGACGGGTGTGGCACTGAGTCGGCGGGCGCTGCTGGCGGCGGTGGCCGGGAGCACGCTGGCGGGGTGCGGGCCTTCGGGGGGCGGCGGGGCGGCGGCCCCGGAAGCCTCGGAGGCGTCCGCTTCGGCCTCAGAGGCCTCCGGGGCCTCCAGGGCCTCGGCGATATCGGCGGCGACGCCGTCGGAGCCCCCGACGCCCGCCCCGACCGCTGCGACCGCTGAGCCCGCGAGCCGGGAGCCGACCCGGGCCGAGCTGGTCGCCCGGTACGGCGGCACCGCGCCGAAGGAGTGGGGGATGGAGGTCACCGGGGTGACCACCAAGCTGCCCGCCGGCGAGAGCGCGACGGCGCTCACCTTCGACGCCTGCGGCGGCCCCGGCGGGAACGGGTACGACGCCGACCTGATCGACTTCCTGCGGAAACGTTCCGTCCCCGCCACGCTCTTCCTGAACGCCCGCTGGATCGACGCCAACCCGGACGTGTTCGAGAAACTCGCCGCCGATCCGCTCTTCGAGATCGGCAACCACGGCACCGTCCACCGCCCGCTCTCGGTCACCGGCCGCTCCGCCTACGGCATCGCCGGCACCGGTGGCGTCGGCGAGGTGTACGACGAGGTCGCGGGCAACGCGCACAAGCTCGCCGGGCTGCTCGGCCACCCGGTGCGGTTCTTCCGCTCCGGCACCGCGCACTACGACGACGTCGCTGCCCGGGTGGTCGCCGACCTGGGGGAACGCGCCGCGGGCTTCACCGTGAACGGCGACGGCGGGGCGACGCTCAGCGCCGCCGAGGTGCGGCAGGAGATCGCGGCGGCCCCGCCCGGGGCGATCGTGATCTGCCACATGAACCACCCGGGCGGCGGCACCGCCCCCGGGGTGGTGGCGGCGGTGCCGGGGCTGCTGGCGGCGGGGCGGCGCTTCGTCCGGCTGTCGGACGTGCTGCGGTGAGGTGCGGGGGAGCCGCGCTGCGGCGTTAGGCCAGTCGGAGGCCTCCCGGGTGCTCCTCCTCGATGATCCGGACCAGCCAGTCGAACACCGTCGGCCCCTTGCCGGCCCGGGCGGCGGCGAGGTCGGCGCGGACGTGCTCGCGGTTGGCGGGGTGGCAGTGGGCCAGCCGCAGTTCCAGCTGGCGGACCGTCTCCGGGTAGCCGAGGTTGCGCCGGGAGACCGCGTGGTCGCGCCACTCGATCAGGTAGTCGCCGTCCTCGGGGGTGCCGTAGCCGCCGCGCAGGCAGTCGGCGAAGGCGTCGAGGTTCCGGCCGAAGTAGCCGTCGCTGCCGATGGTCTCACCGACCACGTCCCAGAAGTCGTCCAGCGTGTGGATCCGGGTGCCAGCTATCACATAGGTCACGGTCACGGGGTCGAGGATATGCCGAGTGCGGTCGTCGGTGCGCCGGACTACCGGGCGACCGCGATGGCGGTGGCGAGCAGCCCGTCACCGACGGCCCAGCGGCCCTCGAAGCCCTCGATGCGGCGGCCGTTGACGTTCGGGCCGGGGACCAGCAGGCGGGCGGTGAAGGAGCCGTCGGGGGAGAGGACCAGGTCGGCCTCGCTGAAGTCCAGGAACTGCTCGGTGAGCGGGAACCACGCCTTGTACACGGATTCCTTGGCGCTGAACAGGATGCGGTCCCACGGGGTACCGGGGTGCTCGGCGAGCAGGTCGACGATCCGCTTCCCCTCCTCGGGCAGCGCGATGACGTCCAGGACGTCGTCCGGGAGCGGCAGGGCGGGCTCGGCGTCGATGCCGACCGAGGCGAGGTCGCCGGAGCGGGCGACGGCCGCCGCTCGGAAGCCCTCGCAGTGGGTGAGGCTGCCGACGACGCCGTCGGGCCAGCTCGGGGCGCCGCGCAGGCCGGGGACCAGCGGGCGGTAGGGGATGCCGAGGCGGGTGAGGGCGGTGCGGGCGCAGTGGCGGACGGTGGTGAACTCCCGGCGGCGCTTGGCCACCGCCTGGACGACGGCGGCCTCCTCGGCCGGTTCCAGCCGGGCCTCCGGCGGGTCGTCGTAGGACACCTCGGTCACGACGGCGTCCGGCAGCAGGTCCCCGATCACACGCTCCCCCTCGGTCGGTGCGCGGACGGCCGCCGCGCGGATCGAGCCTAACCCGGGTGGGGGTGGTCCCGGCGGGCCTTCCGGGGAAGATCCACCAGGGCCACCAACACGCCAGGGCCACCGGGCAGGTAGGTGACGGAGTGCAGGCCGCCGGTGCAGCGGAGGGAGCGGTGGCGCTCGTACACCGGCCAGGACACCGGGGACTTGCGGTCGACGCCGACGCCGATGCCCTGGAAGGGGGGCCGTGCCGATCAGTTGGTGGACGGATCCGCAGCCGAGCACCGCGATGCTACGGTCGTCCCCACTGGGGCGGTTCGGCAGTGCGGCCGAGGTCGCGCGGGTGGTCGGCTTCCTGGCGAGTGAGGAATCCTCGTTCATCAGTGGTGCCTGCCTCGCCGTGGACGACGGACTGACCGCGATGCTGCCCGAAGCCCTGCTGCGCTGACACCTTGTTCGAGGAGGGCCCCGCTGTGCGTGCCGAACCGGTCGCCGACACACCGTACCTGGAGCTGGGCGAGGGCCCGCTGTGGGACCAGTCCGCGCAACTGCTGCGCTGGATCGGCATCCCCGACCGGCGGGTGCTCACCCTGGACCCGGCCTCGGGCGCGATCGGCTCGGTCGAACTCGACGTCACCCCCGGCACCTTGATGCCGTACGGCGACGGCGGACTGATGCTCGCCACCGAGCGCGGCTTCGAACGGCTCGACCCGGCCACCGGCCGCACCACGCTGGTCGCCGCCGTCGAGGCCGACCGCCCGGACCGCCGGATGAACGATGGCAAGACCGACCCGTACGGCCGGCCGGTCGCCGGCTCGATGGGGCGGGGGGAGCCGCGCGAGCCAGGATCGCTGTACCGGCTGGAGCGCGACGGCGGCGTCCGGGCGATCCTCGGCGGGCTCGACATCCCCAACGGCCTCGCCTGGCCGGAGCCCGACCGGCTCTGGCACATCGACACCACGACGCGCCGCATCGCCCTCTACCCCTACCCCGAGCACGGCCCCCTCGGCGAGCGGATCCGCACGCTCGACGTCTCCCACCTGCCGGGTTACCCGGACGGCATGACGCTCGACGCCGACGGCAACCTTTGGGTGGCGTTCTGGGACGGCTGGGCGGTGCGGTGCCTCTCGCCGGGGGGTGAGGTGCTGGCGTCGGTCGAGCTGCCGGTGCCGCGCGTCACCAGTTGCGCCTTCGGCGGGCCGGACGGGCGGACGCTCTACATCACGTCCGCCCGGTCCGACCAACAGCCGCTCTCCGGCGGGCTGTTCAGCGTCCGGGTGTGAGGGGGCCGGATTTGAAGGGTCCGCGTCCCTACTGCCCGAGCAGGTGGGCGAAGTCCAGCCCGAGGCTGCCGAGCACCGGCAGTGCGCCGAGGTCGGTGACGGCGCCGACGGGGATGCTGTAGCCCTGGTTCACGGCGCGGGGTACGGGCACGGGTGCGGCGTTGGCGGGTGCGGCGGCGGCCGGGATCAGGGCGGCGCCGAGGAGCAGGGCGGCGAGTGCGGTGCGCATGGGGCGGGGCCTCCGGAGGTGGGCGTGGTGGCCTGTCAACACCCTGCGGCGCGGTGCGGTCACGTATCTTCGTCCCTTCGGCCGTATTGGTAAAGATTCCTGACTTGTGTTCATGTCAACATGGCGGCGGTCTGGACCGCACCGCCGTCGGGCGCATACGTTCTCTTCACTCGGACGGGCATCGGGCGGTCTCGCCGAACCCTCTTGGGGCTTCGGCGACTTCTGTCTGTCATGTCCATGGCTAAAGAACCGGAGGGAACCATGCGCGCCATCAGCAAGAACCTCAGGATCCTCGCGGGCGCCCCGCTCGCGGCCGCCGCCCTCATCGCCCTCACCGCCGGCACCGCCAGCGCGGCGATACCGATCAACACGCCCATGGCCGGCAAGGCCACCTACTACAACGACGCCGGCTACGGCGCCTGCGGCACCCAGATCAACGCCTCCAACCAGATGCTCGTCGCGGTCTCCCACACCTGGTGGACCAGCGCCAACCCCAACAACGACCCCCTGTGTCAGGGCATTTCGGTCAAGGTCAGCTACCAGGGCAAGACCGTCACCGTCCCCGTCCGGGACAAGTGCCCCTCCTGTGACGCCGGCCACCTCGACCTCAGCCAGCCCGCCTTCGCCCAGCTGGCCCCGCTCGGCCAGGGCGTCATCAACGGCCTCACCTGGCAGTTCGTCAAGGCCGGCCTGAACGGCAAGACCGTCGAACTCTCCGAGCCCATCACCGGCTCCACCATCGGCTGAGACCGCGGATGAGCGACCGTGCCCGCCCCGGGACGCGGGGGCGGACACGGTCGTCGCCCGGGGTCCGCTCTCGCGTGTGAGCGCCTGAGTGCCTGACCGCCTCAGCGGCAGAGCGCGGCGTCGACGGCGTCGGCGACGCGCTGCTTGACATCGGCAGAGGGCAGGGTGGTGACGGCGATGTCGGCGGCGCGACCGTCCTCGGTGACACCACCGCGGGTCACGTAGCCCGGGAGCGTGCCGCCGTGGCCCCAGTACACACCGCCGCAGGACAGCGGGCGGCTGGCGAGCCCCAGCCCGTACCGGCCGCCGGGGCCCATGTACTCGGCGGGGACGGTGATCTGCATCTGGGCGAGCTGGGCCGGGGCCAGCAACTCGCCGCCGAGCAGGGCACGGAAGAAGCGGTTGAGGTCGCTGTTCGTGGAGACCAGGGCGCCGGCCGTCCAGGCCCAGGACATGTCCTGCTCGGTGACGTCCAGCGGCTGGTCACCGGGCTCCTCGGTGACGTAGCCGTGCGGGTGGCGCTCGTGCACCGTCATGTCGCCCTGGGCGGGGAAGTACGTGTGGCGCAGGCCGATGCGGTCGATGACCCGGCGGGTGATCTCCTCGCCGGCGGGCCGCCCGGTGACCTTCTGGATGATCAGACCGGCGATCAGGTAGCCGGTGTTGCAGTACTTCCAGCCCTTTCCGGGCTCGAAGTCGGGCTTCTGGGCGAGCGCGAGGTCGAGCAGATCGCGGGGCTCGTGGTACTGGGAGAGGCTCTGGTCGGGCAGGAAGTGGGTGTAGTCGGGCAGGCCGCTGGTGTGCTGGAGGATCTGGCGGACGGTGATCTTCCGCCCGTCGATGCGGCTGCCGTCGGCGCCGGTGCCGCGCACGAGGCCCGGCAGGTAGGTGTCGAGGGAGGCCTCCAGATCGACCTTGCCCTCGGCGACGAGTTGCAGGGCGGCGACGGCCGTGAAGGACTTGGTGTTGCTGCCCGCCCGGACCTGCCCGTCCACGGGCACCGCCGCGCCGGTGGCCAGATCGCCCACCCCGGCCGTGTAGGTGCGGGTGTGCCCGTTCCGGTCCCGCACGGTGGCCAGCGCGCCGGGCACACCGTCCTGCCGGACCAGCGCGTCGAGCCGCTGCTGGACGACGTCGGCTCGGGGGCCCGCCGCCTGGGCCGCCGGCGCGGCGGCCACGCCGAACAGCAGGACGCCTGCGGCGACGGCCGCTGCGCTGAGCCGGAACGGTCGAATCCTGTACGGCGTGGACGGGTTCACGGAGCGTCTCCTCTCGCCGGGCCGGCGCGCCCGGGACCACCAGGGCACCACGCGGCACCGGCGACGGTCGTCCGCGCGCAGGAGGAGCGCGGGCCGAAGCCGTGGTCCTGACGGCCTACGACCTGCGGTGTACGAACTGCGGTCCGGTCGTTGGTGCGTGACGGTGGGGCTCACCTGAACCGGGCGCGCGATCGCCTCGAAGATGTCGGGCCGTCATCGGTCGTGTCCGCATTCCCCCGACGGTCGGTCAGAGTTGCCATGGCTCCTCCCCGTCCCGCAGGTAGCGGGTGCGGCCGTCGGCGAGTGCGCGGAGTGCGGCTTGGAGGCGGGTGCGCTGGCGTGCCCGCAGCCGGGCGGCCACCTCGGGCGCTGGGAGGAAGAGCGCTTCGGAGAGTTCGTCGTCATGGGGGCGGACGTTGGCGGCAAGGGCGGGGGCGAGGGTTCCGGCGTCGAAGATGAACGCGATCTGGTCGTCCCAGGGCCCGTGCGGTGCCACCCAGTCCACGACGAGAAGGGCGCCGACGGTGATGTCGAGGCCCAACTCCTCGCGCAGCTCCCGCACGGCTGCCTGGTCAGGGGGTTCGTTGGCCTCGGCCATGCCGCCCGGCAGGTCCCAGCCGTCCTTGTAGGTCGGGTTGACGGTCAGGAGACGGCCGCTCACGTCTCGCAGGATGACGTCGGCCGAGACACGCTTGCGGGCCTGCCTCGCGTTGCCCTCGGAGAGGTAGGCGTTCCAGGCTTCGGTGTCGGTGGGTGCGGGCCTCACGATGAACCTCCCCGAGGTGACGGGATGATGTCGGCGAGTAGCAGGAGCCGGATTCTGCTCGCTTCGTCGAATCGTGCCAGGTATTCACGCACCGGGCCGTAGTCCCGGTGCGTGCCCAGGAGATCGCCCAGGCCGTCCAGTTGTCGGGCGACGCGAGCTTGGCGAGGCTGCGGAGGGTGGGGGTGCGGATCGCCGAGTTCGCGCCGGGGGCGTGCAGCTGGACGCGGGTGCTGGAGCTGTTGGTGGTCTGACAGGGTGGCTGGCCGGGCGGGGGGATCTTGGCAGTGTGGGGGTGTTCCGGCGTGACCGGTGCGGCGTAGCGTCCGGGCAGGTCGGCGACGGGTGTGGGAGGTTCTGGTGGCGGTCAACGGCGAGGTGTCGTTCTGGTACGCGGCGAGTGGGCTGCCGGAGCCGGGGCCGGCGTTGCCCGGGAGCGCGGATGTGGACGTGTGCATCGTCGGCGGCGGGTACACCGGGCTGTGGACGGCGTACTACCTGAAGAAGGCGGAGCCGTCGCTGCGGATCGCGGTGCTGGAACGCCGGTTCTGCGGCTACGGCGCCTCGGGGCGCAACGGCGGGTGGCTGTACAACGGTTTCGCGGGCCGGGGCGCGTTCGCGAAGCGGTACGGCCCGGGTGCGGCGGCGGCGATGCAGCGGGCGATGGACGAGGCGGTCGGGGAGGTCGTGGACGTCGCCGCCGCCGAGCGGATCGACGCGCACATCGTGCGCGGCGGGGTGCTCGAAGTCGCCAGGAACAGAGCCCAGTTGGAGCGGCTCAAGGCTTTCGCCGCCGCCGAGCGGGCGTACGGCGAGGGTCGCGTCGAGCTGCTGGGCGCGAAGGAGGCCGCCGACCGGATCGCCGTCGCGGGCACCCTCGGCGGCACCTGGACGCCGTACGGTGCACGGATCCAACCAGCAGAGTTGGTACGCGGGTTGGCGAGGGTGGTGCGGGACCTCGGGGTGGCGGTGCACGAGGGGACGGCGGTGACGGCGATCCTGCCGGGCACCGCGTACGCCCGGCCGCGCGCGGTGACGCCGCAGGGCACGGTGACCGCCGAGTACGTGCTGCGCGCGACCGAGGGGTTCACGGCCGGCCTGCGCGGCGAGCGGCGGACCTGGCTGCCGATGAACTCGGCGATGATCGCCACCGAGCCGCTGCCGCCCGCCTTCTGGGCGGACGCGGGCTGGCAGGGCCGCGAGGTGCTGGGCGACTTCGCGCACGCCTACATGTACGCGCAGCGCACCGCGGACGACCGGATCGCGCTGGGCGGCCGGGGTGTGCCGTACCGGTTCGGCTCGCGGACGGACGCGGACGGCGGCACCCAGGTGGAGACCGTGCGCCAGCTCCGGCAGATCCTGAACCGCTTCTTCCCGGCGGCCGCGAGTGCCCGGATCGACCACGCCTGGGCGGGCGTGCTCGGCGTGCCCCGGGACTGGTGCGCCACGGTGGAGCTGGACCGTGCGAGTGGTCTCGGCTGGGCGGGCGGGTACGTCGGCAGCGGGGTGACCACGACGAACCTGGCGGGCCGGACGCTGCGCGACCTGGTCCTCGGGCGGGACACCGGGCTGACCGGGCTGCCCTGGGTGGGCCACACCGTGCGCCGCTGGGAGCCCGAGCCGCTGCGCTGGATCGGGGTGCACGCGATGTACGCGGCCTACCACGCGGCGGACCGCCAGGAGGCGGGCGGACGGGCCGCCACCTCGCCGATCGCCCGCGTCGCGGACATCGTCTCCGGGAGGTAGCGGCGCGGACGGTAGCGGCGCGGACGGCGGCGAGCACGCCGGACGGTGGCGGGGGCAGGGGGGGAGGGCGGCCCCCCCACCCCCCCACCCTATCTCCCCCAACCGTTCGGTATTTTCCCCTCTCAAA
>NZ_JBHVWW010000065.1:28448-42845 GCF_042882025.1 Kitasatospora sp. NPDC058243 | reverse complement strand
CGCCACGGCCGTTCGGACGCTCCACCGTGCAAAGCGGCCCGGGAGCAAGCACGGTGGGGGCGTGCTGAGGAGAAGGCCGGCGGCCCTGTGCGCCCTGTGCGTCCTGCTGTTCTGCGTGCCGGCGACCGGCGCGCAGGCCAGGTCGCCCGGGTGGGCGGTCGTGGTGGTGGACCAGGAGTCCCGTAGCGTCCTGGTGCTGCAGAGCGCCGAGGAGCTGATGGCCTACCGGGGCCCGGGGCGGCTGCCGGTCGTGTGGGGCTGGAACGCCGACCGGGCGGCCGGGCTCGCGGACCTGGCGCCCGCGCGGAGCTGGACGAATCCGGACGAGGCGAAGAGCCGGGTCCGGCAGGGCCGGCGCTACCTGCTGACCACCGCCTCCGGCGGCCTGGCCGCCGTCGTGGACACCACCACCGGCGCGACGCGCTGGGCGGCGGACCTGGGCGGGGCGGCCAATCCGCACAGCATCGAGCTGCTGCCGGACGGCAACGTCGCGGTCGCGGCGAGCGGTGGCGGGTGGGTGCGGCTGTACGCGGCCTCGCAGGGGCCGCGTGCCACCGCCCACGCCGGCTACCCGCTCCCGGGCGCGCACGGCGTGCACTGGGACGGCCGGACGGGCCTGCTCTGGGTGCTCGGCGACGACGTGCTGACCGCGCTGCGGGTGGGTGGCACCCCGGCGGCGCCCACCCTGACCGCCGTCCGGTCGACGCCGCTGCCCGACCACGGCGGGCACGACCTCGCGCCGGTACTGGCCGAGCCGGGGCGGTTCTGGGTGAGCACGCTGACCGGCCTGTGGCGGTACGACCCGGCGGCCGACCGCTTCACCGCCGTGCGGCTGGACGACCCCGCAGCCGTCCGGGACGTGAAGAGCGTCGGGGACGAGCCCGGCACCGGACGGCTGCTGACCGTGGCCCCCGACCACAGCGGGCCGTGCTCCTGGTGCACCTCGGTGATCACCCTGCACCGGCCGGACGGTACGCGGACCCTGCGCGGGACGCACCTCTACAAGGCGAGGTGGTGGGGAGGCTGGTAGCAGATTTGCGACGCGCAGGTGCCGGTTTCGGGGTTCGGGTCGGCGATGCCACCCGTTCTGCCGACGGCATTCGGATGATGGGGCATATTGTGTACCCCGGCAAACTACTCCAATAGAAGTGAGTTTCCCGTCGCCGTCCGTAAACCATCCGTCCACCGTGTCGGCTGGGATAGCGTCGAAGGCGTCGGGGGGCCGACACCGATTCGGTGTATTCGAACACTAGCTACCGGGCCGTAATGGCCGGATTGAGTCATGGAGAAAAACGTGTCGAATTTGATGCCGGAAAACATGCCGGAGAAAATGCCGGACACCGTCGACGACCTGCAACTCGCGGCGGAATCGCTGGCCGCTTTCCCGGCCCGGGGCGCGGCCGGAGGCGCGGATGTCACCGAGCGTCTCGCGGCGGTCGCCGAACTCTGCCGGTCGGTTGACGCGGTGCTCGACAGCCTGGTCGTCCAGGTCGCCGCGGAAGCGGCCGAGGAGGGTTGGACGGCGGCCCGGATGGCGGCGGAACAGTCCGGTTACTACGCCAGGTTGCGCCGGGCACTGCTCCCCGCCGCGACCGGCGCCGGGCTGACGCAGCAGTGAGCGCGCTGCACCTGGGCGTGCACGTGCTGTCCTGCCCCACCCGGTGGAGCGATGTCGACGAGAACGGGCACATCAACAACGCCCGGCTGGTCGGCTACGTCCAGGAGGGGATTTACGACATGTTCTGCCACCACGAGACCGCCGTCCGGGACGCCCTGTTCCCGTCCGGATTCATTATCGCGCGACACGAGATCGATTTTCTGGAGCAGTTGTACCACCGGCCCGAGCCATTGTCGGTGCAGTTGACGGTTGAACGGATCGGGCGGAGTTCCACGCATATCGTGGTGGATGTCTGCCGTGACCCGCTCACCTTTATGCGGGCCAGGACCGTGGTGGTCGCGCGGGACCGTGAATCAGGCCGCTCGCGCAAACTCAGTTCGAACGAGCGGAGTTTTCTCGAGGCGTTTATGCCGGACGAGGTGCGGGCCCCCGCCGTGCCGGCTGTGCCCGCTGTGCCCGCTGTGCCCGCTGTGCCCACCGCACCGGCCGTGCCGGTCACGGCGCCGCCGCCGCAGCGCGTGGCGGTCCGCACGGGTGCCGCTCTGCCGCACCGCACCCGCAGACGGTGTCGGGCCTCGGCGGCCTGACACCCGGGCCCCTGGTGGCCCCGCGCCGGGCAGGGCGCGGGCCGGCGACGTGATCGACAACGGCGTCGATCCGTCCGGCCGGTCTCCCTGCCGCCGTGCCGCAGTACGCTGAGCAGCACGGGTACCGGCGAACCCCAGGCGGTCACGGACCGTGACGGCGCAGCCGGCCGGACCTCGCCGCCACCAGCCGTCCGCCACGGGCCGTCCGCCACCAGCCGTCCGCCGCATCGGGCCACGGATCGTCCGCGAGAGGGCCGGCGGCTCTCGGCCTCCGGCTTCCGGGCGGAGTGCAGCCGGTCCCCGCCGACCGGAAGGAGGACGCGATGACCATCTCCCCGGAGGACTTCCGCGCCCGCGTCGTCGACTGCGGGGAGTACCCGAGCGAGGCGGAGGCGGAGCACGCCATCCGGGTCGTGCTCGCGCTGCTCGGTGAGCACCTGGTCGGGGCCGAACGGGCCGAGCTCGCCGACGCGCTGCCCGAGGCGTACGCCCCGCTGCTGCGCGATGCCGGGCCCGCCGCCGAACCGCTGACCGCCGAGCGCTTCGTACGCGGCGTGGTCGGCTGGATCGACGGCGCGACCGAGGCGACCGGGCCGTGGGACATCGGGGCCGTGCTCGGCACCCTCGCCGACCTGGCCCCGGGGGAACTGGTCGACCGCGTGGTCGAGCAGCTCCCGGACGGCTACGACCTGCTGTTCGGCCACCCGGTGCCGGCCTGGGCCGGCGTGCCGGTGGTGGCCCGGAACAGCTCCGCACCCCGGCCGGTCAGCTCGACCGGTCCGGCGCCCGGCCGCAGGTAGACGGACGCGCCCCGGGGGAGGTCGAGGTCCGCGAAGCCGGGGGCGTGCAGTCGGGCGCGGCCCTCGGCGCACAGCAGGATCTGCGGGGTGGGTAGCTCGGCGCGGACGGCGGCCGGGCCGGGGCGCAGCCGGGAGAGTCGGAACTCCTCGGCGGGGGAGGGGAATTCGTCCTCGAACCGGTCTCCTGGGAGCGCCGTGAGGACCTGCGGTTCACCGGTGTGGAAGGACGTGACCGCCAGCAGGCCGTCGAGGTCGACGTGCTTGGGGGTGAGCCCGCAGCGCAGCACGTTGTCCGAGTTGGCCATCAACTCCACGCCCACGCCCCGGAGGTAGGCGTGCGGCACGCCGGCGTCCAGGTAGAGGGCCTGGCCCGCCGTGAGCCGGACGTGGTTGAGCAGCAGCGCGGCGACCAGACCCAGGTCGCCGGGGTACTGCGCGGCGGCGCGGGCGTAGCCGGCGCAGGCCTCGGCGAACGGGCCGCCCTCGGCCGCGAGCCGGTGCAACGCCCTGGTGATGTCGCGGAGTTGGGGGCCGGTGGGACGGTCCTCGGCCAGGACCCGGCGCAGCAGTGCGGGCAGGACCTCGGCGGCGGGGTGCGCGCGCAGGTCGTCCGCCCAGCGGGCGAGCAGCGGGACGGCGAGCGCGTCCAGCAGCCGGGCCGTCTCGGCGGCCGGGCGGAAGCCGCACAGTGCTTCGAAGTCCCCGAGGGCGCAGATGAGTTCGGGCTTGTGCCCGGGGTCCTTGAAGACCCGCTCGGGTGCGTCGAGCGGGACCCCGCGGGCCTCCTCGGCCGCGTACCCGGCCGCCGCCTGGGTCCGGGTCGGGTGGACCTGGAGGGAGAGCGCCCGGTCGGCGGCCAGCACTTTGAACAGGAACGGCAGCGCCGGGCCGAACCGCCCCACGGTGTCCGGCCCGAGCATGGCGTTCGGGTACCGCTGGATGAGTTCGTCCAGCGGCTGCGGCCCGCCGGCGCCGTCCGGAGCCAGCAGCTCGGAGGGAGCCGACGGGTGTGCGCCCATCCACAGTTCGGCCTGCGGGGCGCCGGTCGGCGCGGTGCCGGTCAGTGCGGGGATGGCGGTGGGCGAGCCCCACGCGTACGGGCGGACCGGGTTGTGGAGCAGGGCGAAGGGCGGGAGCGACATGGCGCGGCCTCCGAGGGGTTCGGGTCAGCGGCAGAGCGCGGCCGCGCCGATCAGCCCGGCATCGGTGCCGAGTTCGGCGCGGCGGACGTCGAGGCCGCGGATGTAGGACAGCGTGGCGTAGCGGTCGAGGTGGCGGGCGAGCGGTGCGAACAGGACGTCGCCGGCGGTGGCGACGCCGCCGCCGACCACCACCCGGTCGAGGTCGACCAGGGCCGCGGTGGCGGCGATCCCGGCGGCGAGGGCCTGAGCGGCGCGGTCGAAGGAGGCGAGCGCGACCGGGTCGCCCGCCTCGGCGTCGGCGGCGACGGCCCGGGCCGAGGGGTCCTCCCCGGCCGGGCGCCAGCCCTCGGCGAGGGCCCGGCGGGCGATCGCGGTGCCGCTGGCGAGGCCCTCCAGGCAGCCGCGCGAGCCGCACGGGCAGGGCTCGCCGTCCAGGTCGACGCTGATGTGGCCGAGGTGGCCGGCGTTGCCGCTGGGGCCGGGCCGGACGGCGCCGTCGAGCACCAGCCCGGCGCCGACCCCGGTCGACACCACCAGGCACAGCGCGTTGGCCGCGCCCCGGGCGGCGCCCTGCCAGTGCTCGGCGGCGGCCATCGCGACGCCGTCCCCGGCCAGGTGGACGGGCAGCCGCCGGGCGGCCACCGCCGGGTGCGAGGCGACCTCGGCGACCAGCGGGAAGTCGCGCCAGCCGGGGATGTTGACGGGGCTGACGGTGCCGGCGGCGAGGTCGACCGGGCCGGCGCTGCCGATCCCGACGGCCGTCACGGCGGTCCAGTCGGCGGTGCCGGCGAGCCGGCCCAGCACCTCGTGCACGACGGCGAGCACGGCCGCGCCCGGCTCCCGGGCCGGGGTGGGCAGTTGGAGCCGGTGCCGCAGCCGCCCGTGGCCGTCGACCAGCGCCCCGGCGATCTTGGTGCCGCCGATGTCCACGGCGGCGAACAGCGGGGTGGCGGCGGGCGGCGGGGTGAGGGTCATCGCGGCGGGCTCCAGGCGGGTTCGGGCGGGGGCGGCGCCCCGGCGGGCGGGCCGGGGCGCCGATCAGCGTAGTGCGGCATGCGGGGCGCGGCGGGCGGGGGTGCGGGGCCCCGAACGGCGGGGCCCTGAACGGCGGGGCCCCGAACGGCAGGGCCCCGCCGTCAGCCGGCCGTGCTCAGCCCGCCGCGCTCAGGCGCAGCGTGACCAGCTCGAACGGCCGCAGCGCCAGCCGCACCGCGCCGTCCTCCACGGCCACCTCGCCGCGGGTGCCGTCCCAGGGCCGCTCCAGCAGGTCGCAGGGGACGGCGCCGGCCAGCGGGTAGGAGGTGGTGAGCAGGCCACGGGCACGGCCGCCGCCGGCCTCGTAGACCCGGACGATCAGGTCGCCGCTGCGGTCGTCGGCGAGCTTGACCGCGCTGACCACCAGCGCGTCGTTGTCCAGCTGCACCAGCGGTGCGACCTGCTCGGCGCTGCCGGTGACGCGCCGCTCGGGCAGGCCGATCCGGTAGCCCTCGCGGACGGCGTCGCCGATCGCCGCGCCCGGGACGAGGGCGTGCCGGAAGCGGTGCAGGCCCTGGTCGGTCTTCGGGTCGGGGAAGCGGGGCGCGCGCAGCAGCGAGAAGCGGACGGTGGTGGTGGTGCCGCCGTCGGTGTCGCGCACGGCGCGGGTGACGTCGTGGCCGTAGGTGGAGGCGGTGACGAGGGCGACGCCCCAGCCGGGCTCGTCGAGGTGGACGAAGCGGTGGTTGCAGGCCTCGAACTTGGCGGCGTCCCAGCTGGTGTTGGTGTGGGTGGGCCGGTAGAGGTGGCCGAACTGGGTCTCGGCGGCGTACCGCTCGGTGTGCACGTCCAGCGGGAACGCGGCCTTGAGGAACTTCTCGGTCTCGTGCCAGTCGACCTCGGTGTCGATGTCGAGCCGCTGCTCGCCCGCCCGCAGGGTGAGCGTCTGGACGACGGTGGACGAGCCGAAGGAGCGCGCGACCCGGACCGCGGCCTGGTCGGGGGCGGAGAGCGCCGTCAGCGCGTCCACGGCGGTCAGGTCGGTGACGGTGTTGCGGTAGAACTGGTCGACGTCCCAGGCGTCCCACATGTTGGGGAAGTCCGGGTGCAGTTGGAGCAGGTTGGCCCGGGTGCCGGGGGCGACGCTCTCCCGGCCGCTCGCCACCTCGACCACCGACGCCACCAGGCCGTCGGCGTCCACGACCACGTCCAGCAGCCCGTTGCGCAGCAGGAAGCCGCCCTCGGGCCGCTCGACGACCTCGCAGGCGCCCGCGCCGAACACGGCCGGGGCGGCCCCGCCGGCCGGGACGGCCGAGCGCGGGTGCGGCGCCGAGTTGAACACCAGCTCGCGCCCGCCGGCGGTGTCCCCGGCGAGGGCCTGCTGGGCGCCGTCGATCAGCGAGTCCAGCTCCGCGGCCAGCGCCGCGTACGTCGCCTCGGCCTCGCGGTGCACCCAGGCGATGGAGGAGCCGGGCAGGATGTCGTGGAACTGGTGCAGCAGGACGGTCTTCCAGATCCGGTCCAGCTGCTCGTACGGGTAGGCCGCGCCGGTGCGCAACGACGCAGTGGCGCACCAGAGTTCGGCCTCGCGCAGCAGGTTCTCGCTGCGCCGGTTGCCCTGCTTGGTCTTCGCCTGGCTGGTCAGGGTGGCCCGGTGCAGCTCCAGGTAGAGCTCGCCGACCCAGACCGGCGGGTTCGGGTACTCGGCCTCGGCCTTGGCGAAGAACTCGGCGGGCTTCTCCCAGCGGACGGTGGCCGAGCCCTCCAGGTCCTTCATCCGGCCCGCCTTGGCGACCATCTCGCGGGTGGTGCCGCCGCCGCCGTCGCCCCAGCCGGTCGGGGCGAGCGAGTGCCGGGCCACTCCCTTGTCCTTGAAGTTCCTTGCCGCGTGGGCGATCTCGCTGCCCTTCATGGAGCAGTTGTAGGTGTCCACGGGCGGGAAGTGGGTGAAGATCCTCGTTCCGTCGATGCCCTCCCAGAGGAAGGTGTGGTGCGGGAACTTGTTGATCTGGCTCCACGAGATCTTCTGCGTCAGCAGCCACTTGGAGCCCGCGTTGCGGATGATCTGGGGCAGGCCGCCGGTGAAGCCGAAGGTGTCGGGCAGCCACGCCTCGTGGTTCTCCACCCCGAACTCGTCCAGGAAGAACCGCTTGCCGTGCACGAACTGCCGGGCCATCGCCTCCGAGCTGGGCATGTTGGTGTCGGACTCGACCCACATGCCGCCGGCCGGGACGAACCGGCCCTCCGCCACGGCCTTCTGCACCCGGGCGTACACCTCGGGGCGGTGCTCCTTGATCCAGGCGAACTGCTGCGCCTGGGACATGGTGTAGAGGAAGTCCGGCTCGTCCTCCAGCAGCGCGGTCATGTTGGCGGTGGTGCGCGCCACCTTGCGGACGGTCTCGCGCAGCGGCCAGAGCCAGGCCGAGTCGATGTGCGCGTGGCCGATCGCACTGATCCGGTGCGCGGACGGCACGGCGGGCGCGGCCAGCACCCCGGCGAGCTCCGAACGGGCGGCGGCCGCCGTGCCGTTGACGTCCTGGAGGTCGATCGCGTCGAGCGCCCGCTCGACCGCGCGCAGGACGTCCCAGCGGCGGGCGCCGTCCACCGGCAGCTCGGCCATCAGCTCGCCGAGCACCTCCAGGTCGATCACCAGCTGCCAGACCGTCTCGTCGAAGACGGCGAGGTCCATCCGGGTCAGCTTGTACTGCGGCTGGTCGCCGGCGGTGTCCTTGTCGCCCAACTCGGTGGGCAGGAAGGGGTGGTAGTCCAGGATGACCGGGTTGGAGGCCGCCTCGACGTGCAGCAGGACCTGCTCGCCGCCGGCCGCGGGGGCGGCGATGCGCACCCACTGGTTCTGCGGGTTGAGGCCCTTCACCGGGGTGCCGTCCGGGCGGTAGACCAGGCCCTCGCACTGGAAGCCGGGCATGTTGGCGTCGAAGCCGAGGTCGATCAGCGCCTCGACCGTCCGCCCGGCCCAGGCCTGCGGCACGGTGCCGGTCACGGTGATCCAACTGGTGCCCCACGGCGCGCCCCAGGCGTCGCCGACCGCGATCGGGGTGCGCGGCGCGGCCAGGCCCTCGGCGACCGGGACGGGCTCGCCGGGTGCCGTCCAGATGCCGACCTCCAGCGGGACGGACTCGGGGTAGACGGCCGGGCGGATGCGCTCGTCCAGGACGCGCTTGAGGCGGGACTCGACCAGCGTGCGGTCATCGTGCATGTCAGCGGGCTCCGTTGCGTGACTGAGGGGCGTGACTGAGGGGCGTGAGTGAGGATCGTGGCTGAGGGGTAACGGCTGGGGCGAAGGGTTACAGGGACCGTACGTCGTCCGGGTGGACCACCTCGGTGATCCCGCGCGCGGCCAGGTGGGCCTGGTCCTCGGCGTGCTCGGCGAGGACGGTGGTCGGGCGGGCGCCCGCCTCGGCGAGGCGCATGAACGCCTCGTAGACGGCGCCGCCGGGCCCGCAGACCGAGCGCTTGGGCGCGGTCACCTCGTCCCCGGTGGCCACCACCACGGCGGTGGTGCGCGGCGCGGGCGGCTGCCAGGAGCGGCGCGCCTCGGCGGCGGCCTCGGCCAGCCGGGCGCCGGCCGGCTTGACCGCGCGGTCGGTGGTGAGCAGGCCGAGGCTGTACTCCAGCTCGGGGAAGTCGGCCAGCGAGCGGTCCACGTCGTGCGAGCACCACCAGGTGACGCCCCACACGTCCGGGCAGTCGAGCACGGCCTCGACGGTGGCACCGGTGAACCGGGCGGCGTCCTCGGCGGTGATGTGCGGGGCGGGGGCGCCGACCTCCTGGAGCCAGACCGGGCGGGCCGGGTCGTCCGCCCAGGCCTTGGAGAGCTCGACCAGGTAGGCGGCGTGCTGCGCGGTGGCGGTGGAGTGGGCGCCGTAGCGCTGGGCGGTGCCGTTGAACACCCAGGAGTGCACGGCGGTGGCGGCGCCGATCCGGGCCGAGTGCCAGGGGGTGAACGGGTGTTCGTCCAGGTACCAGGCGGCGTCGTAGGAGGCGTGCAGGTGCATCCGGCCGGGCGCGCCCTGTTCGCAGGCGTCGAGCATCCGGCGCAGCCAGGCGTCGGCCTGTCCGGGGGTGATCCGGTCGGGGTCGGGGTGCGGTTCGCCGGAGAACTGGTTGATCTCGTTGCCGAGCGTCATGCCGAGGAAGTTGGGCCGCTCGTGCAGCGCCTCGGCGAGGGTGCGCAGGTAGGCGGCCTGGCCGTCGAGGACCTCGGGGTCGGTGAAGATGTTGCGCCGGTGCCAGGTCTGGGTCCAGGAGGGCAGGAAGTCGAAGCTCGACAGGTGGCCCTGGAGGCCGTCCACCGCGACGTCCAGGCCGCGTTCGCCGGCCGCGTCCACCAGGGCCGCCAACTGCTCGACGGCGCGCGGGCGGATCAGGGTGCGGTTGGGCTGGAACAGCGGCCAGAGCGGGAAGACCCGGACGTGGTCCAGGCCGAGTGCGGCGATCGAGTCGAAGTCGGCGCGGACGGCGTCGAGGTCGAAGTCGAGCCAGTGGTGGAACCAGCCGGCGCTGGGTGTGTAGTTGACGCCGAAGCGGGGGCGCTGCGGTGCGGGGGTGCTCATGGGCGGGTGATTCCTCAACGGGTTTGGGGCGAGCGGGCGGTGGGGTCAGGAGTCGTCGGACACGTCCTCGGTCGGACCGGGCCTAACCCTTGACGGCTCCCTCCTCGACGCCCTTGAAGAAGAAGCGCTGGCAGACGCCGAACACCACGACGATCGGCAGGAAGGCGATCATGGTGCCGGCCGCGATCAGCCGCGGGTTCGCGGAGAAGGTGCCGTTGAGGTACTGGAGTCCGACGGTGAGGGTGTACTTCTGCGGGTCGTTGAGCACGATCAGTGGCCAGAGGAAGTCGTCCCAGGCGCCGATGAAGGTGAAGATGACGATCACGCTGAGCATGCCGCGCACGTTGGGCAGGCTGATGTGCCAGAGCCGCTGCCACACGGTGGCGCCGTCGACCAGGGCGGCCTGGTCGAGTTCGAGCGGGACGGCGGCGAAGGCGGTGCGCATCAGCAGCACGTTGAGCATGGCGATCGCGCCGGGCAGGGCGACGCCGGTCAGGCTGTCGGCCAGACCGAGGCCGCGCACCAGCACGTACTGGGAGACGATGGTGACCTCGCCGGGGAGCACCAGGGTGGCGAGGAAGAGGCCGAGGACGAGCTTGGCGCCGCGGAAGCGCAGCCGGGCGAGCGCGTAGCCGGCCAGGGTGCAGCCGACCACGTTGCCGGTGATGCAGATGGCGGCGACGATCAGCGAGTTGAGGGCGTAGGTCCAGACCGGGATGGTCTCGGCGACCTTGCCGTAGTTGCCGAAGGTCAGCTGTTCGGGGATGAAGCTCGGGGTGCTGGTGTAGACGTCCTCGTTGGGGCCCTTGAGGGAGGTGGAGAGCTGCCACAGGAACGGCCCGACCACCAGCAGCAGGACGAGCACCAGGAGCAGGTAGCGGCCGGCGGTCTGGGCGGGGGAGGGGGTGTTGAAACCCCGGGATCCCTGGGCGTCTTGAGCGCGGCGGGCGGCCTTCGAACGGGGGGAGGTCACGGGGTTCAGGCCGCCTTCCGGTTCAGGCGCATCAGCAGCAGCATCGGGCCGAGGGTGATGACGAACAGCATCAGGCTGAGCGCGGAGGCGTAGCCGAGGTGTCCGTTGAAGCCGCGGCTGTACATCTGGATCAGCATCACCACCGACATGTCCCGCCCGCCCGGGCCGCCCTGGCCGTGGGAGAGCACGTACAGCTCGGAGAAGACGCGCAGCGCGCTGACCGAGATGAGGACGGAGACCAGCATCATGGTCGGCCGCACCCCGGGCAGGGTGACGTGCCAGAACCGGCGGATCGGGCTGGCGCCGTCGACGGCCGCCGCCTCGTGCAGTTCGCGCGGGACGTTGGCGAGGGCGGACAGGTAGATGACCATGTAGTAGCCGAAGCCCTTCCAGACGGTCAGGGCGATCGCGCTGAACAGCAGCAGCCAGCGGTCGGTGAGGAAGGCGACCGGGGAGTCGGTCATCCCGGACTGCTGGAGCAGGCCGTTGACCAGGCCGCGGTCGTCCAGCACCCAGCCCCAGATCAGCGCCACCACGACGGCGGAGGCGATGACCGGGGTGTAGAAGGCGGTGCGGAAGAAGGTGATGCCGGGGACCTTGCGCTGGACGAGCAGGGCGAGCAGCAGCGGCAGGATGGTCAGCAGGGGCAGGCAGACCAGCATGAAGACGATGCTGTTGAGCAGGGCGTCGGCGAGCTGTTCGTCGTCGAGCAGGCGCCCGTAGTTCTCCAGGCCGGTGAACTGCCCGCCGCCCAGGGGCTTGGCGTTGGTGAAGGACAGGATCACCGTGTTGAAGGCCGGCCAGAGGTTGAAGACGGCCAGCCAGAGTATCGCGGGCCCGGCGAGCAGCCAGGGGGTGAACCAACGCCGGTGGGTCATGCCGTTGCCTTCCTGGGGGTGGTGCGGGTCATTCCCGGGTGCGGCGGGCGGGGGTGGCCCGCCCCTCGACCGGTACGGTCGGGGTGGCGGTCGGCCGTCAGCCCTTGAGCAGCTTGTTGCACTGCTCGACGGCGGAGTCCAGCGCCTGCTTGGAGCTCGCGTCGCCGCTGATGGCCAGCGCGATCTGCTGGTTGATGATGGTGCTCATGGCGTCGTCGACCTGGACGGGCTGGATCAGCTTGGCCTTGGCGAGCGAGTCGAAGGCGACCACCTTGGCGTCGCCGGCGTTGGTGCCGTCGCTCTTGCTGAAGAACGGGTCGTTCGCGGAGGCCTTGGTGGACGGGAAGACGCTGGTCAGGTGGGAGAACGCGGCCTGGTTCTCGGGGCTGGTGACCCAGCGGGCGAGGGCGACGGCGGCGGCAGGGTTCTTGGTGTTCTTCGGGATGGTCAGGCCCTGTACGTACAGTGGCGGGATGCCCATGGTGGGGGAGGAGAGCATCTTCGGGGCCATCGTCGGGTTGTCGGTGGCGAGGCTGGTGATGAAGTTGCCGCCGCCGGTGGTCCAGGCCGCCGTGCCCGCGTTGAAGAGCTTGGAGTTGCCGACGTAGGTGTTGGTCAGCACGTCCTTGGGCAGCAGGCCCTCCTTGAAGGCGTCGCGGTACTTGTCGAGCAGCGCGGCGGCCTCGGGGGTGTTGAAGGTGAAGGACTTGCCGTCGTCGGACATGAGCTTCACGCCGGCGTTGTAGAGGTCGCCGAGGCCCGGCTTGCGGCTCATCAGGTAGGTCTGGCCGCCGGACTTCTCCTTCATCGCCCGGGACTGGGCGATCAGGTCGTCCAGGCTGGCGGGGAGCTTCTTCGGGTCCAGTCCGTTCTTCGTCAGGAGTTCCGAATTCCAGTAGTTCACATCGGTGTTGAGGTACCACGGGTAGCCGAAGGTGCCGTTCAGGCCGGTGTAGCGGTAGGCCTCGACGCCGCCTGCGACGTACTCGTCGGCGAGCTTGGGGTCGGCCTTGAGGACGTCCAGCAGGAGGTCCTTCTTGGCCAGCGGGAAGGCGAAGTCCGGCGGGAGGTTGACCACGTCGGGCAGGCCGCCGGACGCGGCCTGGCTGAGGACCTTGTCGGAGTAGCCCTCGCCGGGCTGGTCGAGCCACTCGACCTCGACGCCGGGGTACTTCTTCTTGAAGCCGTCGAGGACGCCTTGGACGTAGTCGGTGAACTTCGGCTTGAGCGCCCAGGTCTGGATCGAGACCTTGCCCTTGACCTCGCCGGTGGCGGCCGCACTCGCCACGCTGTCGCTGTTCTTGCTTTCGCTGGAGCCGAGTCCGCAGCCGGTGAGTGCGGCCGCGGTGAACGCCGTCGTGGTCAGTGCCGCCCAGATTCTTCGCATGAGGGTCTCCCGGTCCTGGGGGTGGGTGGGGGATCGTGCCGAGCTCGGGGGGTGGTTTTGGGTCACGGGGGTGGTGCCGAGTTCCAGAACCTGTATTACTAAACCGGTCTAGCTATGCCAGGGACTATGCTCCCGCCTAAACTTGGATGTCAAGAGAGGAGTCGGGTTCTGTGGCCAGACCGACGATCGCCGACATCGCGCGCCAGGCCGGTGTCTCCAAGGGCGCGGTGTCCTTCGCGCTCAACGGCCGCCCCGGCGTGAGCGAGGCGACCAGGGCCCGGATCCTGCGGGTCGCCGAGGAGATGAACTGGCGCCCGCACAGCGCCGCGCGGGCCCTCGGCGGAGCCAGGGCCGACGCCGTCGGGTTGGTGATCGCCCGCCCGGCCCGCACCATCGGCGTCGAGCCGTTCTTCAGCCAACTGCTGTCCGGCCTCCAGGCGGTGCTCTCGGCCAGCTCCGTCGCGCTGCACCTGATGGTGGTCGAGGACACCGCCGCCGAGATCGAGGTCTACCGGCGCTGGGCCTCCGAGCACCGGGTCGACGGCTTCATCGTCGTCGACCTCCAGGTCCGCGACCCGCGGCTGCCGGTGCTGGACGAACTCGGCCTGCCCGCCGTCATCCTGGGCGGGCCCGGCAAGGGCGGCGGCCCGCTGCGGATCTGGGCCGACGACCGGGAGGCGATGCTCTCCATCGTCGACTACCTGGCCGCCATCGGGCACCGCCGGATCGCCCACCTCGCCGGGCTGCCGCACTTCCAGCACACCCAGCGGCGGATCCGCGCGCTGCGCGACGCCTCCCGCCGGCTCGGGCTGGAGGAGGCCGTGTCGGTGCCCACCGACTTCAGCGACGCCGAGGGCGCCGCCGCCACCCGCACCCTGCTCTCCCGGCCCCGGCGGCCCACCGCGATCGTCTACGACAGCGACGTGATGGCCGTCGCCGGGCTCGGCGTGGCCGGCGAGATGGGCGTCGCGGTGCCCGCCGAACTGTCCATCGTCTCCTTCGACGACTCGGTGCTGGCCCGGATCGTCCACCCGCCGCTGACCGCGCTCAGCCGGGACACCTTCGCGCTCGGCGAGCAGGTCGCCCGCAGCCTGCTGGCGGCCCTCGACGAGACCGGCTCCGGGCGCGACCTGCAGATGCCCACGCCGCGGCTGACCGTGCGCGAGTCCACCTCGCCGCCGGGGGCCGAGCCACCCGACGGGGTGGTTGCTGCGCGAGTCGTTGACAGCGCTCCTGAACCGGTTTAGGTTCGCTGCGCCGAGCGGCCTCCGCCCGGCGCGCACCCAGGCGTGCACCTAGACCCGCACCCTCCGCAGGCCCGCTCCCCCCGCGGGCCCGGCGCGGGGTTGGTGTTCCCCCCCCCCCCCCCCCCCCCCCTCCCCCCCCCCCCCCCCCCCCCCCCCCCCCCCCCCCCCCCCCCCCCCCCCCCCCCCCCCCCCCCCCCCCCCCCCCCCCCCCCCCGT
>NZ_JBHVWW010000065.1:0-28441 GCF_042882025.1 Kitasatospora sp. NPDC058243 | reverse complement strand
GTACGCATGCTTCCCTCGTGCTTTGTTCAGGTCGCGCCGGCGCACAGCGTCCCCAACCCCCCCGCGGTCGCCCCGCCTCCGCGCGCACCGCCACGCCCACATGCACCCGGCCCGTCCACGCCGACGGCCCGCCCCCACCCACCTCCGCTCGATCGGAGCCACGCATGTCACGACGGATACCCCTGCTGCTCAGCGCCGCCCTCGCGGCCGCCGTGCTGGGCGCCGCCCCCGCCGCCCACGCCGGGCCGCAGGCGCCCACCACCCCGACCGCCAGTACGCCCGGCACCCCCGGCACCCAGCCCTACGCCTCGTACTGGTACCCCTCCACCATCCTCAACTGGGACCCGGCCACCGACCCGGACGCCCGCTTCAACCGCTCCAGCGTCCCGCTCCAGCCGCGCACCAGCGACCCCGCCCTCAAGGCCAACCCCAACGCCCGCACCGGCGAAGGGAAGGTCGCCTCCCTGGTCTCCTTCGGGCCCACCTCCAACAACCCCTCCCAGGGCTCCGCCGACCCCAACTACTACGCCTTCGGCTACTGGCAGTACGTCGACAAGCTGGTCTTCTGGGGCGGCTCGGCCGGCGAGGGCCTGATCCTCGCCCCCAACCCGACCGTCATCGACGCCGCCCACCGCAACGGCGTCAAGGTCTACGGCACCGTCTTCTTCCCGCCCGCCGCCTACGGCGGTCAGCTCCAGTGGCTCCGCGACTTCGTCCAGAAGTCCGGCAACAGCTACCCCGTCGCCGACAAGCTCGCCCAGGCCGCCCAGTACTACGGCTTCGACGGCTGGTTCATCAACCAGGAGACCGGCGGCGGGGATTCGTCCCTCGCCACCGAAGTGCGCAACCTCATGCAGTACAGCAAGGCCAAGAGCGGCACCGAGTTCATGTGGTACGACGCCATGACCACCTCCGGCTCGGTCAACTGGCAGAACGCCCTCACCTCCGCCAACTCCCCGTTCCTCCAGGACGGTTCGAAGCGCACCTCGGACTCGATGTTCCTGAACTTCAACTGGAGCTCCGGCGGCCTGAACTCCTCCCGCGCACTGGCCCGGCAACTCGGCCGCAGCGAGTACGACCTCTACTCCGGCATCGACACCGAGGCCAACGGCTACAACACCGGCGTCGACTGGAACTCCCTCTTCCCGGCCGGCCGGCCGCACACCACCTCGCTCGGCCTCTACCGGCCCGAATGGACCTGGAAGTCCGCCACCGACCGGGCCGACTTCTACGCCAAGGACGCCCGCTACTGGGTCGGCGCCAACAACGACCCGTCCAAGGCCAACCCCGCCGACAACTGGCCCGGCCTGGCCGGCTACGTCGCCGAGTCCTCGCCGATCACCGCCAAGCCCTTCGTCACCAACTTCAACACTGGGCAGGGGGACTTCTACAACTCCGTCGGCACCCGGGTCGCCACCGGCGGCTGGAACAACCTGTCCCTCCAGGACGTCCCGCCGACCTACCGGTGGATGGTCGACTCCAGCGGCAGCAAGCTCACCCCGTCCGTCGACTTCACCGACGCCTACCAGGGCGGCTCCTCGCTGCGCCTCACCGGCACCCTGGACGCCGCCAACACCGTGCGGCTGTACGAGACCAAACTGCCCGTCGCCGCGAACACCAAGCTGGACCTGGTGGTCAAGACCCCGGCCGCCGGGCCCACCAAGCTCAAGGCCGCGGTCTCCTTCACCGACGCGCCGAACAGCTTCACCACGATCGACGTCGGCGCCAACTCCGGTACCGGGTGGGAGCGGCACACCCTCGACCTCGCCCCGTACGCGGGCCGCACCATCGCCCAGCTCGCCCTTCGGGCCGACGGCACCGACCCCGCCTACGACGTGCGGATCGGCCAGATCTCCGTCCACGACGGCGAGGTGGGCGCCCCGGCGGGGCCCAGCGGCCTCACCGTCCTCGGCGCGAGCGACGTGACGGCGGGCTCCAGCCAGTCGCTGCGGCTCTCCTGGACGGCCGCGCCCGGCGGCGACGTCCACCACTACGAGGTGTACCGGCGCAACGCCGACGGCAGCCGGACCTTCCTCGGCGCGACCCCCAACGACGCGTACTACGTCGGGCAGCTCGACCGGGCCGGCACCGAGGACGCCACCACCCTCGACGTCGAGGCCGTCTCCACCACCTACGGCCGCTCCACCGCCGCCTCCACCACCGTCGGCTGGACGGGCACGCCGCCCGCGACCGGCGGCAACCTGGCACTGAACCGCCCGGCCACCGCCTCCGGCCAGTGCAACGCCAACGAAGGCCCGGCCAAGGCCGTCAACGGCACCGTCAACGGCGGCACCGGCGACAAGTGGTGCAGCCTGAACAGCTCCAAGTGGCTTGAGGTGGACCTCGGTTCGGCCAAGCAGCTGTCCAAGTTCGTGGTCAAGCACGCGGGCGCGGGCGGCGAGAGCGCGGCCTTCAACACCCGCGACTTCTCGATCCAGGTCCGCTCGAACACCACCGACCCCTGGACGACGGTCGCCGACGTCACCGGCAACACCGCGGGCACCACCACCCACCCGGTGACCAGCACCGCCCGCTACGTCCGGCTGGTCGTCACCAAGCCCACCCAGAACACCGACCCGGCCGCCCGCATCTACGAGTTCGAGGCCTGGGGCCAGTAGCCGGGCACGCCGGCAACTCCCGCCGGGCGCGCGGCAACCGACCCCGCGCCCGGCCCCCGTACCTGCACCGAAAGGACCCTCCCCGTGCCGGTCACCATCACCGCCGTCGAGAACACCGACCTCTTCACCGGTCCCGAGGAAGCCCCGCGCCAACTGCTGCGGGTCACCCTCGACGGCCCGGCCGCCCGGATCACCGTCAGTGGTCCGGGCGTGCGCGGCGAGGCGACCGGCACGGGGCTGGTCGAAGTCCCGCTGGAGCTCACCGGCGCCCCCGAGCCGGGAACCCAACTCCCCGTCACCGTCGAGGCGGAGGGCGCCTGCGTGGACGCCCTGGTGGAGGTCGCCGAACCCGGCTGGACGATGTTCCTGGTCTCGCACTTCCACTACGACCCGGTCTGGTGGAACACCCAGGCCGCCTACACCTCCCCCTGGGAACTGCTCTCCGCCGACGCCACCACCCGGCCCCTCTGGGAGCGCAACGGCTTCGCGCTCGTCGACGCGCACATGGACCTCGCGCTGCGGGACCCGGTGTACAAGTTCGTCCTCGCCGAAGTCGACTACCTCAAGCCGTACTTCGACCAGCACCCCGAGCGCCGCGAGACCCTGCGCACGCTGCTGGAGCGCGGCCAGGTCGAACTCGTCGGCGGCACCTACAACGAGCCCAACACCAACCTCACCGGCGCCGAGACCACCATCCGCAACCTCGTCTACGGCATCGGCTACCAGCGCGACATCCTCGGCGGCGACCCGCAGACCGCCTGGCAGCTCGACGTGTTCGGGCACGACCCGCAGTTCCCCGGCCACCTCGCCGCGGCCGGCCTCACCGGCAGCGCCTGGGCCCGCGGCCCCTTCCACCAGTGGGGCCCGATCCAGAAGAACTTCCGCGAGGCCAAGGACGACGCCCGGGTGATGCAGTTCCCGAGCGAGTTCGAGTGGATCGCCCCCTCCGGCGAGGGCGTGCTCACCCACTACATGCCGCACCACTACTCGGCCGGCTGGTGGATGGACTCCTCCCCGGACCTCGCCACCGCCGAACAGGCCGTCTACGAGCTGTACCGCAAGCTCAAGCCCGTCGGCGCGACCAGGAACCTGCTGCTGCCCGTCGGCACCGACTACACCCCGCCCAACAAGTGGGTCACCGAGATCCACCGCTCCTGGGCCGCCAAGTACCTCTGGCCGCGCTTCGTCTGCGCCACCCCGCGCGACTTCCTCGACGCCGTCCGGGCCGAACTCGCCGCCACCGGCCGCCGGCCCAGCCCGCAGACCCGCGACATGAACCCGGTCTACACCGGCAAGGACGTCTCGTACATCGACACCAAGCAGGCCCAACGGGCCGGCGAGGTCGCCGCCGCCGACGCCGAGAAGCTCGCCACCCTCGCCGCCGTCCACGGCCTCGGGCAGTACCCGACCGCCGCCCTCGACAAGGTCTGGCGCCAACTCGCCTACGGCGCCCACCACGACGCCATCACCGGCTCCGAGTCCGACCAGGTCTACCTCGACCTGCTCGGCGGCTGGCGCGAGGCGCACGACCTCGCGGCCGCCGTCCGGGACGAGGCGCTGGACGCGCTGACCGCGCGGATCTCCACCGCCGGCGTCGGCTCCACCGCCGGCGCAGGGTCGGCCGACTCGGCCGTGGTCGTCACCAACACGCTCTCCTTCGACCGGACCGACCTGGTCGTCGTCCAACTGCCCCCGCGGACCGGGGCGGTACGGGTGCTCGACGACCGGGGCGAGCCCGTGCCGAGCACCGTCGACCGGGGGGCCCTGCGCTTCCTCGCCGCCGACGTCCCCGCGCTCGGCTGGCGCACCTGGCGGCTGGTGGAGGGCCCGGCGGCGGAGCCCTGGACGGCGGCCGAGGGCGTGGTGATCACCAACGACCGCTACCGGGTGAGCGCCGACCCCGTCCGTGGCGGCGGCCTGTCCTCCGTCCACGACCTGCTGCACGACCGGGAGTTGATCCAGGGCGGCCGGATCGGCAACGAACTGCGGGTCTACGAGGAGTACCCGCAGCACCCCGACTTCGGCGAGGGCCCCTGGCACCTGGTGCCCAGCGGGCCGGTGCGCGGCTCCGGCACGGCCCCGGCCGACGTGCGCCGCGAGACCGGCCCGCTCGGCGAGCGGCTGGTGATCGGCGGCACCGTCGACGGGATCCGCTACGAGCAGACCGTCACCCTGTGGCGCGGCCTCGACCGGGTCGACTGCCGGACCAGGGTCGTCGACTACTCCGGCGCCGACCGGCTGCTGCGGCTGCGCTTCCCCGTCGACCTGCCCGGCGCGCTGCCGGTCAGCGAGGTCGCCGGCGCCGTCGTCGGGCGCGGCTTCGCCCTGCCCGACGTCGACTCCGCCGAGGCGCCGTGGACCCTGGACAACCCGGCCAACACCTGGTTCGGCCTCGGCGCCACCGCGCGCGCCGTCCTGTCCGATCCGGCCGGATCGCCGCTGGGGGAGCGGGCGTTGGGCGTCGCCGAGGTGGTCGTCCCGAGCGTGGACGACGCCGCCGACGCCCGCCCGCTGGTGGTCGCCCTCGCCCGGGTCGGCGTCACCGCCACCACCTCCGGCGCCGACTGGGCCCGGTACGGCTGGCTGGACGTCGACTCCAACCTGCCCGACTTCCGGATCGTCCTCGGCGGGCCGGAAGAGAACGACGCCGCCCGGGAGTTGATCGAGCGGGCCGGCGAGGAGTACGCGAGCGTCCTCAAGACGCACGGCGCGGTCTGGGTGCCCGCGCTCACCCCGCTCGCCGAGGTCTGGCAGCCCGGCGCCGACCTGCGGGACCTGCGGGCACTGCCCGCGCTGGTCGTCACGGACGTCGCCGCGCTGGTCGCGGACCTCGCCGACGCCCGGATCGGCGCCGTCTGCCCGTCCGAAATCGTGGACCAACTCGCCGACCACACCGTCGCGTTGCTCAGCTTCGGCCTGCCGGGCTTCGCGGTCGACACCACCGGAGCCCTGCACCTCTCGCTGATGCGCTCCTGCACCGGCTGGCCCTCCGGCGTCTGGATCGACCCGCCCCGGCGGACCCTGCCCGACGGCGCATCCTTCCAACTCCAGCACTGGACCCACGAGTTCAGTTACGCACTGGTCGGCGGACCGGGCGACTGGCGGAGCCAGACCCTGCCCGCCCAGGGCCAGGAGTTCAACCACCCGCTCTACGCCCGGATCGCGCCGCCGCAGAACGGCCCGCTGCCGGCCACCCTCTCCTGGCTGCGGATCGAACCGCAGCGCGAAGTCCTGCTCGGCGCGCTCAAGCCCGCCGGCAACCCGATCGCGCACGGATCGGCGGCGGCAGTCGGGCGCGAACTCGCCGTCCGGCTGGTCGAGTCGACCGGCCTCGGGCGCACGGCGGAACTCGGCGGCGCACTCGGGCTGAGCCACCTGCGGCCCGCCGACCTGCTGGAACGCCCCCTCGGCGAGGCCACCGAACGCGTCGACCTCGCCGGCTCGCAGATCGCCACCCTGCTCGCCGCCCCGGGCGTCGCCGCCGAACCCGGCGGCCCGGTCCTCGGCCCGGTCGCCGAACCCGCGCAGCCCGTCCACGCCCGCTACTGGCTGCACAACCGGGGCCCGGCGCCGCTCGGCTACCTGCCGGTCTCCGTCGGCGCCTCGCCCGGCCTGCTGCGGACGGACGGCGCGGCGGTCGAACTCTCCGTCGCCCTGTCCTCGCAACTGCGCGACGCGGCGGTCGAGGGCACGGCCGTCGTCCTGCCGCCCGAGGGCTGGCAGACCAGCCTCGGCAGCCGCCCCTACCGGCTGGAGCCCGGCGGCCACCTGCGCTTCCCGGTCACCCTCACCCCGCCCGCCGAAGCGCCGCCCGGCCTGCACTTCGCCGCCGTCCGGATCGTGCACGACGGCCAGGAGATCGAGGACGTCGTGACCATCGCCGTCGGCGACCTCCCCGGCCTGCTGCCCGTCCCCGGCGACACCCCCGAGGACTGGACGATCGCCCAGGGCACCAAGGCCACCACCGGCCGCGACACCGGCCTGGACGTCGCCGTCTCCGAGGAGACCCTGCGCGTCACCCCGGGCGGCCGCACCACCCTCGGCCTCACCCTCACCAACCGCACCCGCGGCGAGATCCGCGGCGAACTCCAACTCGTCTCCCCCTGGGGCACCTGGGAGGCCATCGCCGACCCGGTCCGCGGCTTCACCGTGGCGGCCGGATCGTCCTCGACCGTGGACTTCGAGATCGCCGCCCCCGAATCCACCGACCCCGGCGCGTACTGGGCGCTGGCCAAGGTGATGTGGTTCGGCCGCTGCCAGTACGCCCCGACCGTCGCCCTGGAGGTGGAGGCATGACCCTCGGTCTGCTCGACGGCCGGCCGCTCCCGCGCACCGCCCTCGACCACCGCCTCGCCGCCCTCCGCACCGGCCCGCGTTCCACCGCCCTGCCCCAGCCCGGCAGTTCGGAGGACCGCCAGCTCACCCGCTGGGTCGCCCAGGTGCTGCTGACCGAGGCGCTGTGCGAGGCGGTCGCCACCGAGCGCGACCTGCCCGTACGGTCCACCGGACCGGCTCGCCTGGACCAGCAGGCCGCCGTCGAACTCGGCTCCATCACCGCCGCCGCCTACGAGGGCAGCGCAGCCGTCCGGGCCGTCTACGCGGCGGTCACCGCCGACGTCGAACCCTCCGCCGCCGACGTCGCCCACTACCGCACCCTGACCACCCGCCCGCCGTCGTCCGTCTGGCACCTCGCCCTGCCCGACGGCGAGTTGGAGGCCGACCCCGACACCCTGCCCGCCGCCCTCGCCGAAGCCCTCCGCGAGGCCCCGCCCGGCACCTGGGTCACCGCCGGCCCCTGGACGGCCGCCCTCCTCGCCGTCCGTACCACCCCGGAGGAGCGCGACCCCACCGCCGACCTGACCGAAGCCGCCCGCCGCGCCGCCTTCGTCCGCTGGCTCGACCACGAGCGCGCCCAACGCCTCACCCTCGTCGAGGGATTGGAGCACCCCGGCGACCCGGCCCAACCCGACAACCACCACCGCCACTGAGGCGCCGCCCCCTCCGCCGATCTCGACGGTGGCCCCGTCGAGGTCGGCGAAGGGGGCCGGTGGCCAGGCTCAGCCGCCGCCCACGCCGCCGGTCGAACCGCCGTGCCCGTACCGGAAGTGGTGCCACGAGCGCCGGTCCGACACCGAGGGCGGGGGCGGCGGTGCGGGGCGCTGGTGGTGGCTGACGTGCAGGTCCACCTCGACGGCGGGGGAGAGGGCCTCGCGCAGCTCGCGGTGGAGCGCGGTGGTGTCGGTGTCCTGGGGCACGGGCCGCTGGGGGAGCTCGCCGCGCTCCAGCAGGACGGTCAGCGTGATGGTGACGGACCTCGGGCGCGGGTCGCCGTCGTACGGCTCCTCGGTGGAGTGGTCGATCCGGATCCGTCGTACCTCGGTGACCGGCATCGGCCGGTCCGCCCGGGCCCCCCGGACGAGGACAACAGTGGCCGGCTCGGCGGAGGGCGCGAAGCGCAGCCGGTGCACGGTACGGAAGACCAGACGGACCATCAGCGCCCACCCGATGACCGCGCACGCCCCACCGGCGATCCCGGCCGCCGCCCACACCGGGCCCCATCCGGTGCCGGCGAACAGCATGCCGATGTCGAGGGGAAGGGAGAAGAGAGCACCGTACAGGAACAGCACCGGTGCCGCGATCACGCTCTGGAGCGCGGCCGTGAGGGCGTACCGGAGCGAGCCGCCCCGCTCCACGAGGACCAGGTCGAGCACGCCCGGGTTCGAACGGTCCATCAGAACACGCCGCATGACGCAACGGTAGAAGTGCGCGGCGCGCTGCGGAAGTACCAGGCGCCGACCGGCCGGCCGCGAGCCGCTACCGGCCGTCCCGACTCGGCAGCCCCCGTCAGGCGATCTTGCACGGCACGTAGGCGTGCCCCAGCTGAACGGCCGCGCCCAGACGGTGGTTTCCGTCCTGGATGCTGATGCCGCCCCCGTCGACCCGGATCTTGATCGGTTCGAGTGCGGCGCTGTTCTTCATGCCGGTGACGGCGGCGCCGAGCCGCTTCTCGACGAGCCCGCCCGCCACGGTCTGCGCACGGCCGCTGGCCTGCTGCAGCAACGCGACGCTCACCTCGACCAGTTGGCCCGAACGCACACCCTGCGCCTCGAAGTCCTGCAACTGGTCGATCTGCGCACCGTGGAAGGCCCCGGCGCCCGCCCGGACGTGGAAGCTGGTGTCCCGCTGCCGGGAGAAGTGGCCGCTCAGGTCCGCCTGCGCCTGCTCCGGACCGACCTCCATGTTGACGAGCTTGTAGTAGGTCTCCAGGTCGTCGTCGACCTTGATGTACCCGTAGCTGCCGTCCTCGTCGAAGATCACGCGCTCCTCGGAGCCCGCGAGTTGGTAGATCTTCTCGTAGTACTCCTTGGTCAGCTTCTCGTCCAGGACGAGCCGCAGCCCCGGATAGTCCGGGTCGACGTGGGTGTGGTCGCCCTCCTCCCCGGCGGGCTTCGTCGCAGGGCGCCGCTGCACCGAGGGCTCGACGGCCTGCGTGCCGTGCGCGTGGGCCGCGTGCTCCGCCTCGGACTCCCGGGCAAGCGGCCGGGACAGCACCCGGGAGGCGTTCGCCTCGGCCTCGCGCTCGAAGCGGTCGGAGGGGTCGCTGACCCGCAGCCCCGTCCCGTTGTCGGTGCCCGCGACAGGGCCGCTGCGCTGCTGGATGACGTGGGTCAACTCGTGCGCGAGCGTGTGCTTGTCGCCCCTTCCGGCGCCGAGCACGATGTGGCTGCCCGAGGTGTACGCGCGGGCGCCGATCCCGGCCGCCGACTCCCGGGCGGTCGCACCCGTGTGCAGCCGGACATCGGAGAAGTCCGCACCCAGCCGCGTCTCCATCTCGCTCCGGATCCCGTCGGCCAAGGGCGTGCCGGCGCTCCTCAGCACCTCGTGGACGGCAGAACGCTGCACGTCGGCCGCGGCGTGCTGTTCCTGTTCCTGCTCCTGCTCCAGCATCCGGCTCACCGCGGCATTGCCCACGGCCCGCTGCATGGCGGTGAGCGCCGCCGGAGTCACCGCCCGGGCACCGGACGGCAGCCGGGCGGGAGCCGCGGGCCGACTGGTACGGCCCGGTCGTCGGTCGGCGGCAAACGCACTACCGGAGTCATGGGCACGCACAGGAAAGGCCCCTTCGAGGGATCGGCGACAGTCCCTCCCAGTCTGTTCGACCCCGCACCGCCAGCGGAAGGTACGCCAGGGCAACGTCCGATGTCCCCCGGGGCCACCTCCCCCGTCAGCCCGCCGCGCTCGCCCCGAGCGCGGCGGGCGGGCCGTGTCGCCAGTGCTGTGACCGGGAAGGTGTGCCGGGTTGCCTGGGCCTCGGGCGTTGCGCGCCGTGCACCGGACGGTTGCGGTTGTCAGCCGGCGAGCGTGGCGTTGACGAGTGCCTTGATATAGGGGAGGTCGTTGCCGGTCCCCGTCGGGTTGAGGGAGTACACCACGCGGTGTCGGAGGTCGCGGGTGGCGAAGACGCCGTTGTCCCAGCCGGGGCGGGAGCCGGTCTTGCCCCAGGCGTACTCGCCGTTCGGGAGTTGGTAGCGCATGAGCCCGCCGATGCTGTAGCAGGCCGTTTGGCCGACGCAGTTCGTGTTGTCGGCGGCGTTCGGCACGTTCGGCACCTCGAACACCAGCTTCTGCTGGGCGGGCGGGAGCAGGCGGCCCCGGAACAGCGCGGTGATGAAGTGGTCCAGGTCGGCGGCGGTGGAGATGATCCCTCCCTCGGCCCACGGGTACGGGCTCTGCTCGGTCACGTCCTGTCCGTCGAGGTACACCTCCGCGTGGGGCGAGGGGATGGTCGGGTCGTCGGCGGCGGGCAGGCTGGTGTGGCTCAGATGCAGCGGCCGGATGATCCTGTGCTCCAGCTCGGTGGTGAGGGAGTGGCCGGTGACCTTCTCGACGATCAGGCCGAGGACCAGGGAGTTGAGTCCGTTGTACTGCTGCTCGGCAGGGGGTGCGGGCGGCACGTCGGTGGCTGCGGCGAACGAGGCGCGCAGGAGGTCTTCGGGCGTCACGGACTTGAGCTGCCATCCGGGTCCGTCGGCCGGGCCGGGAGTCCGGGCGGGCTTGGGCAGGCCGCTCGTGTGGTCGAGGAGCTGGCGCACGGTGACGCGGTCGTACGCCTCGGGCAGCACCTCGGGGACGTACTGCCGTGCCGGTGTGTCCAGGCCGATCCGGCGCTCGGCGACGAGCTGGAGAGCCACGGTGTTGGTGAACACCTTGGTGACGCTGCCGATCCGGAGGTAGGCGCCGGCGGTGACCGGGCCGGCGGTGGCGTCCACGCCGTCCTGCCTGATGAGCGCGCCCGCAACGACGGCGTCGGGCAGGTGGTCGAGGATGCCCTGGACGGTCGGGTTCACCAGCGCCGGGGCGTTGGAAGCAGGCG
This sequence comes from Kitasatospora sp. NPDC058243, assembly GCF_042882025.1. NCBI lineage: Bacteria > Bacillati > Actinomycetota > Actinomycetes > Kitasatosporales > Streptomycetaceae > Kitasatospora > Kitasatospora sp. NPDC058243. The sequence continues at coordinate 17,449 of NZ_JBHVWW010000065.1, read as the reverse complement.
TGGCGGCGGCCGCCGGCAGGGCCGCGCCGGTGGTGAGGGCGGTGGCCAGGGCGAGGGTGGTGACGGCGAGGCGGATGCTCATCGGGGTTTCTCCGGGGCGGCGTTGACGGACTTGTTGACCTCGTCAACTCTGCTGCGTCCAGCTGCCGTCGCCCATCGGTGATCACCCTGATAACAACCCTGGACTGCCCCTGGGGGCGATCAGACGATCTTTGTTCCTGTCGGGTTGCTCTCACCGGCCCGACGGAGCGCGGCGCTGGAACGTGACGGCGCCGCTCAGGGCAGCAGCGAGACCTGGTAGTGGGCGATGGACCAGCCGTCGGCCGACCGGCGCAGCAGGACGCCGAGGTTGACGGTGAGGGTGGGGCGGTCGGGGAAGGCGAAGTCGACGCCCAGGTACCCGAGCAGGAGGTCGTCGGTGAGGCGGCGGGTCTCCAGGACGCGGTAGGCGGCGGTCATGCCGGGCGGCTGGGAGGCGTAGTACTCGGCGATGCCGGTGCGCCCGACGGTGTACGGGTGGAGGCCCTGGAAGATCGCGTCCTCGGTGAAGCAGTCGGCGACCTGTTCGGGCTGGTGGGCGTCGACGGCGGTCTTCCAGCGGTCGAGGACGTCGCGCAGGACGGTTTCGTCGTTCATCGGGTGCCTTCCGGGCGGCCGGGGTCGTTGGGGTGGGGGGAGAGCGGGGTGACGGTGTCCTGGCGCCATACCCGCAGGGGCATGGTGGCGAGTGCCTGCTCCAACCGTTCCTCGTCGGGGGCGCTGAACAGGCCCCAGGTGCGCCATTCGCCGGGGGCGAGCGGCGGGCGCCAGAGCCGCAACAGGGTGCCCTGGGCGGCGAGTTCGCGGGAGCGATCGGCCTCGCGGGCCCGGATGTCGGCGATCGCCTCCTCGGTGGTTCCGTCCGGGACGGTGGTCACCATGTCGACCAGGAATTCCATCGGCGTCCTCTCGTACGGGTCTACCGGAGTATCGAGGGGCGCAGGTGCCGGGGGTGCGGAGGCACGCCGGTCACGGCCGGGCGTCGTGGCCGGCGCGCAGGCTGAGGACGGAGCCGGCCAGGAGCAGGCCGACCAGGGTCAGCAGCGGGGCCGTCCAGGAGCCGGTGGCGGTGTGGAGGGCGGCGGTGAGGGCGGGGCCGGTGGCGGCGAGGAGGTAGCCGCAGGTCTGGGCCATGGTGGAGAGCGCGGCGACGTGGTCGTGGTCGGTGCCCCGGCGGGCGAAGAGGACGGCGGCCAGGGCCTGGCCGCCGCCCATGCCGATGCCGAGGACGCCGGCCCAGAGCGGCGCGCCGGTGGCGGGGGCGAGTACGACGCCGAGCAGGCCGAGGACGCAGACGGCCACCACGGCGAGCAGGTGCGGCCGCTGGTCGGCGCGGGCGGCGGCGAGGACGGGGGCGAGGAAGCCGCCGACGGCGAGGCCGAGGATGAGGACGGCCTGGTCGGTGCCGGCGGCGGTGCGGCTGAGGCCGGCGTCGACCAGGATCGAGGGCAGCCAGGCGAGGGTGGCGTAGAAGACCAGGGTCTGGATGCCGAAGAAGGCGGTGAGGCTCCAGGCGAGCGCGGTGCGGCCGACGGGTCGGCGGTGCACCGGCGCGGCTGCGGCCGGTATCCGTCGTTCCACCCGCAGCTGCGGCGCCATGCCCGCCGCCGCGAGGACGGCCGGCACGACGGCGAGGCCGATCGCGGCCCGCCAGGACCACGCGTCGGCGACCGGCGCGACCAGGGCGGCGACCACGGCCGACCCGGCGCCCATCGCGAGGGCGTAGACGCCCATCATGGAGCCGATCCGCCGGGGCGCGAAGCGGGCCCGGACGAACACCGGGATCAGCACGTTGACGACCGCCACCGCGATGCCCACCAGCACCGTCCCCGCGTAGAGCCCGGGCAGGCCCGCCGTGCGCAGCAGCGCGCCCGCGACGAGCAGGACGCTCGCCCAGAACAGCCCGCGCTCCTCGCCGATCCGCCGCCGGGCGAGGGCGCCGAGCGGTGCGAACAGGCCCATGCACAGCGGGGGCAGCAGCCCGAGCACGGTGACGGTGCCCTGGCCCCAGCCGGCGACCGGCGCGAGCGGTCCGACCTGCCCGAACGCGACCCGGGTGTTGAGGCTGAGCAGGACGAAGCCGACGACGAGCAGCGCGCCGGAGGCGGGGGCGGCGCGGCCCGGTGAGGTCCGGCTGGGGGCGGAGGCGGTGCTGAGCGGCATGAGCGGCGAACCCTTCGCTGCGGCAGGAAGTTAGGCTTGCCTAAGCTTTCACGCTCAAGTGCGCTTGAGTGCAACCCGCCGGCCGTGAACCGTGAAGGAGACGACGCGTGGAGCAGCTCTACTCGATCACCGAGGTCGCGAAGGCCTTCGGCCTCTCCGTCCCCGCCCTGCGCTACTACGAGGACTGCGGCCTGATCACCCCCGCTGCCCGCCGCGGCCGGGTGCGCCAGTACGACCGGGCGGCCCTGGAACGCCTCGCCCTGGTCCAGCTCTGGCACGTGGACGGCATGATCCCGCTCGCCGGGACGGCCGCCGTGATGGCGAGCGAGCAGGCGGGGGAGCGGAAGGCGCTGCTGGCGGCGCAGCGGGACGGGATGACGGCCCGCGCCCGCCGCCTGGAGCGCGCCGCGGCCGTCCTGACCCACATGCTCGACTGCCACCGCGACCGCCCGCTGGACTGCCCGGTCACCCACGCGCACATCGACGCCCGCGTCGACGCCGCCCTCGCCGGCGAGGAGCTGGCCGACGACTTCCTCCCGCCCGCGACCGCGACCGGGATCGCGCCCGGGACCGCGACCGGGACCGGGATCGCGCCCGCGACCGCGACCGGTTAGCTCAGCACCGCCGGCGTCGGCCCGTCGGGTCGCACGGTGATGCTGTAGGCGGAGCCGGTCGGGACGGAGCGGAACCGCACGGTGTGGGCGGGCAGCAGGAGTTCGAGCAGCGCGGTGGTCTCGCGGACGGCGAACTGGGTGCCGAGGCAGGCGCGGGCGCCGAGGCCGAAGGGGAGGTACGCGCCGAGCTGGGCGGGGCGGGCGCCGGTGGCGGTGAAGCGGGCGGGGTCGAAGCGTTCGGGGTCGGGCCACAGGGCCGGGTCGCGGTGGGTGAGGTAGGGGCAGACCAGGACGTCGGTGCCGGCGGCGATGCGGTGGCCGTCGATCACGTCGTCCTGGACGGCGTGCCGGGGGAGCAGCCAGGCCGGGGGGTAGAGCCGCAGGGCCTCGCTGACCAGGGCCTGCGGGTCCGCGCCGCGCGCCTCGGGATGGCGGTCGAGGAGGAGGAAGAGCCAGGTGAGGGTGGTGGCGGTGGTCTCGTGCCCGGCGACGAGCAGGGTGACGAGTTCGTCGCGGATCAACCGGTCGGTGTACTCGGGGTGTTGGGCCGCGGCGTCGAGCAGGACCCGCAGCACGCCGGGCTCCTCGACGTCGGTCGCCGAGCGTGCCGCGTCGATGGCGGCCAGCGCGACGGCGTCGATCCGGGCGAGGTCGGCGGCGACGGCGTCCCGGGCGTCCCCGGCGTCCGTGGGCAGGGTCGGCATGGCCGCCACCACCCGTTCCACGGAGCGGAGTTCATGGTCGGTGCGGTCGTCCAACGGCAGCCCGGTGAGGGCCCGCCAGACGGTGTCGAGGGCGAATCCGCGCATCTCCTCGCCGAGGTCGAAGGTCTCGCCGGTGCGCGCGTAGCCCTTCCAGCGGTCGGCTGTCCGGCGGGCGGCGGCGGCGATCCGCTGCTCGTAGCGGCGCATCCCGGTGCCGGTGAACTGGGACTGCAGCAGCCGTCGTTGGCGCTTCCAGGCGTCTCCGGTGGCGGAGAGCACGCCGTCGCCGACCAGCATCCGCGCGCGGTGCGAGCGCTTGACGTAGCGGTCGGGGTGGCGGCCGAGTACGTGCTGTACGGCGGCCGGGTCGGTGACCAGCACGGTGGGCGTGGGGCCGAGTCGGAAGGCGGCGATGCCGCCGATGCCGCGCTGCGCCCGGGCGAGCAGGTCGATGAGGTCGGCCTCCTCGGTGCGCCACTGCTCGACGGCGTCGGCGGCCAGCTCCGGTACGGGGCGGGTGTCGGTGGTCACCGGGAGTCTCCTCGGGGGTCGGCCGTCGTGGGCGGGCGGCCCGCCCCGCAGCCGACTGTACGTCAGCCGAGTGGCGGCCCGGTTACGCCCGGTGACCCGGGGGTGCGTCCGGCGCACAGCTGCGCCGCGATCCGTCCCCCTCGACGGACCGCGGCGCAGCGGCTTACGGGGTGTCAGGCGGGTGCCCTACGGGTCACACGGCCTGCCACAGGGCGGGGACGATGGGCGGCTCCCAGCCGACCTGGGCGGTGTGACCCTGGATGCAGCGGTAGCTGACCCCGTTGTAGGTCACGACGTCGCCCGCCTGGTAGGTGGTGCCGGGCGTCCAGGTGCCGCCGGGGTTGGTCGGGCCGTTGCCCACGACCAGCGAGAAGCTGGTGCTGTGGGTGGCGGAGCCGGTACCGGTGAGCGTGATGCTGTAGGTGCCGGCCGCCGTGTTCGCGGCGGTCGCGATGGTCAGCGAGGCCGAGGCGCCGGACTGCACCGAGGACGGGCTGAAGGAGACCGTCACGCCCGCCGGGGCGCCGGAGGCGGTCAGGTTGACCGTCTGGGCGGAGCCGGAGGTGGTGGCGGTGGAGACCGTCGCGGTGGCCGAGTCGCCGGGGTTGACGGTGGCGGTGGCCGGGTTCACCGCGAGGGAGAAGTCGTTGGCGGGGGTGGTGCCGCCGACGGAGGTCTTCCAGATGGTGTAGGCCACGCCGTCGGCGCTGCGGTTCAGCGCGGTCGGGTCGATGTTGCTGGTGGTGTCGCAGGACTGGTGGTAGCAGGAGTCGTACGAACGGCCCGCGCTGCCGCCCCACTTGGTCGCCTGGCCGGAGGTCTTGACGGCGTCGGCGCCGGCCGCGTAGCCGGAGGTGGGGATGCCGGCCTGCTGGAAGGAGTAGTCGTCCGAGCGGCCCTGGCCCTCGACGTTCTCCTCCGGCTGGAGGTTGAGGGAGTCCCAGTAGGCCTTCATCGGTGCGGAGGCGGCGGAGGTGATGTTGTTGATGAAGTAGCCGGCGTTGGGCGAGCCGACCATGTCGAAGTTGTAGTAGGACTTGATCGCGGAGCGCTGGGTGGAGCTCAGCTGGCCGACGTAGGACTGCGAGCCCTGGAGGCCCTGCTCCTCACCGGTCCACCAGGCGAACCGGACGTGCCGGGTCAGGGTGGGGTTCTGCTGGGCGAGGACGAGGGCGTTCTCCAGCAGGGTGGCCGAGCCGGAGCCGTTGTCGTTGATGCCGGGGCCGGCGGAGACGCTGTCCAGGTGGGCGCCGAACATGGTGACCTGGTCGGCGGGGCCGCCGGGCCAGTCGGCGATCAGGTTGTTGGACTGGTAGGTGCAGGAGGTGCAGGTCTGCTCGGTCACGGTGTAGCCGGCGGCCTGCAGCTTGCCCTTGATGTACGCCACGGACTGGCTGTGCCCGGCGCTGCCGGCCCGGCGGTTGCCGCCGTTCTGGTTGGCGATGGTGTTCAGCTGGGTCAGGTGGGCCTGGACCTTGGCGACGTCGATGTCGGGCGCGGGCCCGCCGGGGGTGCCCCCGCCGCCGACGGTCAGGGTGTACTGGGCGGTGTGGGTGGCCGCGCCGGCGGTGCCGGTGACGGTGATCACGTACGTCCCGGCCGGGGCGCCCGAGGAGGCCGACAGGGTCAGCGTCGCGGACGAACCCGTCTGCACGGAGGAGGGGTTGAGCGTCGCGGTGACCCCGGTCGGGGCGCCCGAGGCGGTCAGGTTGACGGTCTGCGCGGTGCCCGAGGTGACGGCGGTGGAGACCGTCGCCGTGGTCGAGGCGCCGGGCTGGACGGAACCGGAGGCCGGGCCGAGCGCGAGCGAGAAGTCGTTGTTGCCGGACGGGGTGCAGGTCGGGTCGCCGCTCTGCGCGGGCACGCTGATCGCGTCCCAGGCGGCCTTGGTCCGGGTGAAGTAGTTGCAGGTCGGGTCGAGGTTCTTGGCGGCGGTCAGGGTGGTGGTGCGGTACCGCTTGTAGGTCATGCCGCTGGTCTTGAGCAGCATGCCGCCGTAGAAGACCTGGCCGGCCTGCTTGACGCCGATGCCGGTGACCGAGGAGTTGTTGCAGGTGGGGCTGGACGGCTTGCCGCCGCCCGGGTTGGAGCCCATCGACAGGAGGTAGAACCAGTGGTTCAGCGGGCCGGCGGCCGCGTGCACCTCGGTGCTGGGGATGGAGGAGGAGTAGCAGTTCGGGTCGTTGTTGACCAGTGAGGGCTGGTACAGGTTGCGGATCGGCCCCTGGCCGACCAGGTTGACCTGCCGGCCGACCTGGTAGTCGGGGTAGTCGTAGGGCGCGGGCTGGTTGGCGTACTCCTTGGTGAGCGCGCCGAAGATGTCGCCGGTGCCCTCGCCCAGGCCGTTCTCGTTGTTGGCGCCGCCGGGGGTGTACTGGTCGATGCCGTGGCCGAACTCGTGGCCGACGACGTCCTGGGCGGCGATCCACTCGTTGTTCTGGTTGTGGCCGATGGAGATGGAGCTGCCGTCCCAGTAGGCGTTGACGTCGTTGAGGCCGACCTTGACCGGCCAGCTGCCGCCGTTGCCGTTGTGGCCGTTGCGACCGAGCCAGTCGCGGAGCATGTCCCATTCCTTCTGGGCCGCCCACATGGCGTCGGCGCAACCGGTCTCCTTGCTGGAGGGGTTGCCGGTGCCCCAGGAGTCGGAGGACTTGCTGAACACCTGGCCGCTGCTGTAGTCGGAGCAGGTCAGGCCGGGCCGGTTCGGGTCGCGCAGCGAGTACGAGCCGCCGGAGTTGGTGGTGCTGATGGTCAGCGGGCCGGGGCCGTTCCACTTGCTGTTGATGGTGCCGGCCCGGACATCGTCGTAGCTGTCGATCACCTCGCCGCTGGCGGCGTCCACGAAGACGTGCAACGTGCTCGGCGCGCTCTCGGTACGGCCCTTGAGGACGGTCTCCCAGGCGAGCCGGCTCGCGCCGTCCTTGACCCGGACGACCAGGCGGCGCTCGGCCACCGAGTCCACCGCGGCCAGCTTGGTGCGCGCGGTCTTCTCCGCGTTCGCCGCGCTGACCTGCGGGGTTATCGACCCGCCGACCGGCCCGGTGGCGGCCGACTGGAGGCCGCGGACCTTGCCCTGGCCATCGGCGAGCACCACGGCGTCGCCGCCGACCACCGGCAGGCCGCGGTAGCTGCGGTCGTACGCGACGGAGTAGAGGCCGCCGAGCCAGGGGGTGACGGCCCGGCGCTCGTAGGTCTCGCCGGGGCCCTTGGCCAGTGCGTCCAGGCCGGCGGCCGCGGCCGCGTCGGCGGCGTTGACGGCTGCCGCGAGGGCGCTGGGTGGTGCGGGAGAGGGGGTGGGCGCGGCGGTGGCCGGCCCGGCCGTGGCGGCGATCATGCCGGCCAGCACGGTCAGGGTGGTCGCCGTGGTCAGCAACCGTCCTGTGGAAACTCTGCGTTGCATCGAGGCTCCTAGCATGTGGGGGTCCTCGACCGCGGACGGCATGGCTGGTGGCGCACCGCAGGGCCGTGTCTGGGGGACGGCCGTGCGGGCCGTCCGCGTTCGGGTGCCGGAACCCTCACACGGCGTCATGCTCTGGTCAATGGCTGGTGCACGCGATGCATAGGGTTGGCAAATTCCGTCAAGCTGGGCTTTTGTCCGAGTGGTTGAGACCACCTCATGTACGGACCGGGTGTCATCGAGTACCGTCCTGATGGTCGGAAGGTTGGCGAGGGCCCGGGGGAAGCGACCGGAGGAGGCAGCCGTGCACCGCAACCGCGTGGCCGTGGCACCGGCGTCCGCACCTCCGTTCCCGCCTCCGTCCCCACCCGTCGCCCCGCCCGCCCAGGAGCTCGGCGCCTGGCGGGACTTCGGCGCCCGGCTGCGCCACTGGCGGCGCCGGGCCGGCCTCACCCAGGCCCAACTCGGCGCCGGCATCGGCTACGACCACACCGCGGTGAGCAAGATCGAGCACGGCGCCCGCCGGGTCACCCCGCGGATCGCCGACCGGATCGACGAACTCCTCGGCGCAGGCGGTGAGTTGCGGGCCGCCTGCCAGCGGGCCGAGACCGCCGAACTGCCCTCCCTGGCGCCCCTCGCGCCCGCCCTGCTGCGGCCCCCGCTGCCGACCGCGGCCGTGAACGGGCCCGGCGGCCCGGCCCGCTGGAGCGCCCCCGCCCAGCCGCCGCCCCGGCTGCCCGACTACGGCCTGCTCTGCCCGCTGCACGGCGCCGACGGCTGCGACGTCCCCGGCCCGGTCGAACTCGCCGCGCTGCACGCCGAGTTCTGCGCCGCGAACCCGGCCGCCGCGCCGCCGCTGGACGCCGCCACCGCACACGCCCTCACCGGGCTGCTCGCCGCCCACCTGCGTTCCGGCGAGGCCGGCGGCCTGCCGGGCCTGGCCGCCGCCGTCGAACGCACCTTGCAGGCCGTGCTCGCCCGGCTCGCCGCCGCCCCCGCCGCGCAGCGCCGCCCGCTGGCCCGGCTGGCCGCCGAGCACGCGCACGCCGCGGGCGCGCTGCGGATGCAGGACGGCCGCAACGCCACCGCGATGGCCTGCTTCGACCGTGCGCTCGCCTGGGCGGAGCTCGCCGGGGACCAGGCCACCCAGGTCGCCGCGCTGAGCGACATGAGCACCCTCGCCCGGATGGACGGCGACCCGGCCGCCGCCCTCGGCTACGCCCGGGAGACCGGCCGCGCCGCCCCCGGCCGGCACTGGGCCGGCGCGATGGGCCAGATCGGCCAGGCCCGTGCGCACGCCCTCACCGGCGACGTCCGGGCCACCATCCGGCACCTCGGCCGCGCCCGGCTGCACCTGGACCACATCGGCGCCCGGGACGAGGACGACGCGCCCTGGCTCTCCATCGCCTCGATGCGGCTGCGGGTGGAGTCCGGCGCGGCCGCCGCGCTGCGCGACCTCGCCGCGGTCGTCGACGACCCCCGGCTGGCCCGCCGGGCGCTGACCGCCGCCGAGACCGCGCTCGGCCTGCTCGGCCCGGCCCAGCTCCCCTCCAGCCGTCTCCTGTTCACCGTCCGGGTGGCGGACTGCCACGCCTGCGCGCACGACCCGCAGACGGCCGTCCAACTGCTCGGGCCCGCCCTGGAGACCGCCCCGGCGGCGGCCCTGCCGGCCCTGGTCGGGTACGAGCTGCGCGGCCTGCGCGACCGCCTCGCGGCGTACCGGCCGGACGCGGCGTGGCGGCTGGCGGAGCTGGCGGGATCCTGAGGGGCGCCGCCGCCCGCGCTGCCCACGCCCGCGCTGCCCACCCCGCCCACGCCCGCGCGCCCGGTTCGCGCTCGCCCCGTGCCACCCGCGCCGCCCTCGCGGGACCGGTGGCCGGATCCGGGTCCGGACCGCACCCCGCCACAGGGGGGCGTGCGACCTTGCCCGGCGCGAAACCGGCCTCGCTGCGCTCCGGTTTCTCCGGTGCCTACGAACAAACGCGCCCCTTTCGCGCCGCTCTAGCGTCAACTTCGTGCGCGGATCTTCCTCCGATCGGGTTATTTATGGCGTTAACACGTCGAATGACTGCCGCAGCTGACCGCTCCCGCTAGAGTCTCTGACGTTTCCAGTCATTAGTTCGCGAATAACCAAGGGGGCGCGTGCTGTCCGCCATTGCACGCCGGCTCGCTCATCCGCTTCTGCTCCTGGGGGTGCTGTGCACGGCCGTCGCCACACTGCACTTCCACTGGGAGCCCGACCGGGTCTCCCCCCTCGTGCTGGTCGGCGTCCTCGGGTACCTGGCGGTACTGGAGCGGGTGATCCCGTACCGGACCGACTGGCATCCGAGCGGGCGTGAACTGCGCTGGTACACCGTGTACTTCGTTCTGAGCATGGTCGGCGGCGCGGTCGCGGCGGGGCTGGTGACGGCGCTGGTGCAGGTGCTCGGGGCGGCCCGTCCGGCGCTCCCGTTCGCCGTGGAGATCCCGCTCGCGCTGCTGGTCGGCTCGCTCGGCGACTACCTCGTCCACCGCTGGTCCCACCACAACCGGTGGCTCTGGCGCCTGCACGGCGTCCACCACGTGCCGGACAAGGTGAATGTCGCGAACAACGGCGTGAACCATATTCTCGACGTGTTCGTCGCGCAGTCCGTGGTGCAACTCTTGCTGTCGCTGATCGGCTTCTCGGCGGAATCCGTGTTCGTGGTCGGAATATTCATTCTTGCGCAGGGGTATTTCGTTCACGCGAACATCGACGTCCGCCTCGGGCTCCTCGGCCACCTGCTGGCCGGCCCCGAGCTCCACCGACTGCACCACAGCACCGACCTCGCTGAGGCCGGGCACTACGCCTCCGACCTCTCGCTGTGGGACCACGTGTTCGGCAGCTTCACCTGGCGCCCCGGCCGGGTGCCCACCGCCGTCGGCCTCGCCGATCCGGCCGCCTTCCCGGCCACCGGCGAAGTGGGCGCCACCCTGCTGCACCCCTGGCGCCAGGTGAAGGCCGCCGAGCCGTCCGTCTGACCCTGCCCGCGAGGCCGCTCTTCCTCCGCCCGTGTCCGCGCCGCCACGCCATCACCCTCGGATTGGATCATGACCACCTCGCCCTTCGCCGTGCCCTGCGACCGGATCGCGATCACCGGCATCGGCTGCCGCCTGCCGGGACACGCCAACGACCACCGGACCTACTGGCGCAACCTCGTCGAGGGCCGGGACTGCCTCACCGCGACACCCGCCGACCGCTACGACACCGGCACGCTCGGCAGCCGCGACCGCTCCAAACCGGGCCGCCTGATCGGCGGCCGGGGCGGCTACATCGACGGGTTCGACACCTTCGACCCGGACTTCTTCGGCATCAGCCCGCGCGAGGCCGAGCACATGGACCCGCAGCAGCGCAAGCTGCTGGAGGTCAGCTGGGAGGCCCTGGAGGACGGCGGCCTGCGCCCCGGCGAGCTGGCCGGCCGCGACGTCGGCGTCTACATGGGGGCCTTCACCCTCGACTACAAGATCCTCCAGTTCGCCGACCTCGACTTCCGCACGCTCGCCGCGCACACCGCCACCGGCACCATGATGACGATGGTGTCCAACCGGATCTCGCACTGCTTCGACTTCCGCGGCCCCAGCGTCTCGATCGACACCGCCTGCAGCTCCTCCCTGGTCGCGGTGCACCTCGCCTGCCAGAGCCTGCTCCGCGGCGAGACCGAACTCGCCCTGGCGGGCGGCGCGTTGCTGCACATGGCGCCGCAGTACACGATCGCCGAGACCAAGGGCGGCTTCCTGTCCGCCGACGGCCGCTCACGCGCCTTCGACGCCTCCGCCGACGGCTACGTCCGGGCCGAGGGGGTCGGCGTGGTCGTCCTCAAGCGGCTGTCGGACGCGCTGCGCGACGGCGACCCGGTGCACGCCGTCATCCTCGGCAGCGGCGTCAACCAGGACGGGCGCACCAACGGCATCACCGTCCCCAGCGCGGACGCCCAGGTCACCCTGATCGAACGGGTCTGCGCCGAGGCCGGGGTACTGCCCGGCAGCCTCCAGTACGTCGAGGCGCACGGCACCTCCACCCCGGTCGGCGACCCGATCGAGGCGGCCGCGCTCGGCCGGGTGCTGGGCGTCGGCCGCCGCCCGGGCGACCGCTGCTACGTCGGCTCGGTGAAGACCAACATCGGGCACACCGAGGCCGCCGCCGGCGTCGCCGGGCTGATCAAGACCGCCCTCGCCCTCAAGCACCGGCGGATCCCGCCGCACCTCAACCTGGAACGGCCCAACCCCGGCATCGACCTGGCCGCGCTGCCCTTCGACATCCCGACCGCCCCGGTCGACTGGCCCGAGCACGACGGGCCGGCCCGGGCCGGCGTCAACTCCTTCGGCTTCGGTGGCACCAACGCGCACGTCCTGCTGGAGGAGGCACCGAGCGCCGGGCCCGCCGCCCCGGCCCCGCAGCCGGCCTGCACCGTGCTGCCGCTGAGCGCCAAGGACGCCGCCGGACTGCCCGAACTCGCCGCCGGAATCCGCCGGGAGCTCGCCGCCGGGGTGCCGCTCGCCGACCTCGGCCACACCCTGGCGCACCGGCGCCAGCACCTGCCCGAGCGGCTCGCGGTGGTCTACTCCACGCAGGACGACCTGGACGAGGCGCTGGCCGCCCACGAGCGCGGCGAGGCGCACCCCAGGGTGCTCCAGGGCCGCGCCCGGGAGCGCCAACAGCGCCGCCTGGCCTGGGTGTTCACCGGCATGGGCCCGCAGTGGTGGGGCATGGGCCGGGGTCTGTACGAGAACGAACCGGTCTACCGGGCGGCCGTCCAGGCCTGCGACCGGGAGATCCGCGAGCAGGCCGGCTGGTCCCTGCTCGACGAACTGCACCGCGACGAGGCCGACTCCCGGATGGCCGAGACCTGGCTCGCCCAGCCCGCCAACTTCGCCGTCCAGCTGGGCCTGTCCGCGCTCTGGCGCAGCCACGGCCTGCGCCCCGACGCGGTGGTCGGGCACAGCACCGGCGAGGTCGCCGCCTTCCACGAGGCCGGGGTGTACGACCTGGCCGACGCCGTCCGGGTGGTGCTGGCCCGCAGCCACCTCCAGCAGCGGCTGTCCGGCACCGGCACCATGCTCGCCGTCGGCCTCCCGGAGGCCGAGGCGGAGCGCCGGATCCGCCCGTACCGCGCCCGGGTCTCGCTGGCGGCCGTCAACAGCCCCTCCACCGTGACCCTGGCCGGCGACACCGACGCGCTGCGCGAACTCGCCGAGGAACTGCGCGGCCAGGAGGTGTTCACCCGCTTCCTGGAGGTCGAAGTCCCGTACCACAGCGTGCGGATGGACCCGATCCGGGACGAGCTGACCGCCGCGCTCGCCGCGCTCAAGCCCAACGAGGCCCGGCTGCCGCTCTACCTCACCGCCCGCGAGGGCCTCGCCCGCGGCCCCGAACTCGACGCGGGGTACTGGTGGCACAACGTCCGCAACCCGGTGCGCTTCCGCGCCGCCGTCGAACGGATGGCCCAGGACGGGCACGGCCTGTTCCTGGAAATCGGCCCGCACCCGGTGCTCGGCCACGCGATCCGCGAGTGCGTCGACGGCGCGCACGCCCTGGCGTCCATCCGCCGGCACGCCGACGAGCCCGCCTGCTTCACCCGGTCGCTGGCCGAACTGCACACCCTGGGCGTCGAACCGGACTGGCGCGCACTGCACCCGGCCGGCCGCCCGGTGCCGCTGCCCGGCTACCCGTGGCGGCGCGACCGGTACTGGGTCGAGCCGAGCGCCGTCCGGCAGGTCCGGCTCGGCGAGGTCGACCACCCGCTGCTCGGCCGCCGCACCGCGAGCGCCCAACCCGCCTGGACCACCGCACTCGACCCCGAGCGGCTGCCCTACCTGGCCGACCACCGGATCGAGGGCCAGGTGGTCTTCCCGGCGGCCGGGTACCTGGAGATGGCCGCCCAGGCCGTCCGCGCCCTCACCGGCGGCACCGAGGTGGTGCTCGCCGAGATCGAGCTGAACCGGGCCCTGTTCCTCTCCGACACCGAGCCCACCCCCGTCCAGCTCGGCTACGCCCCGGAGGACGCCCGCTTCACCATCGCCTCCACCCCGGCCGGCGGCGAACCGGTGGTGCACGCCGGCGGCCGGGTCCGCACCGGCCAGCGCCGCGCCCACGGGCCGGCGCTGGACGCCGAGGCGATCCGCTCGCGCGGACAGCGCTTCGACGGCCCCGACTGCTACCGGCTCCTGGCCGCCCGCGGCTACGACTACGGGCCCGCCTTCCAGGCCGTCCAGGAGGTGTGGGCGAGCCCCGGCGAGGCACTGGCCCGGATCAGCCCGACCGACCGGCTCGGCCCCGAGGCGGCCGACCACCAGCTGCACCCGGTGCTGCTCGACGCCTGCTTCCAGACCCTGCTGGCCACCCGGCTGCTCACGCCCGAGGACGGCGGCGTGCGGCTGCCGGTGTCCATCGAGGAGGTCCGGCTCGACCAGGTCGGCGACCGGCCGATCTGGGCGCACGCCACCGTCACCCGCGAGGGCGGCGGCGAACTCGTCGGCGACCTCGCCCTGTACACCGAGGACGGCACCCCGGTCGGCCGGATCACCGGCTTCCGGGTCGCCGACGTCGCGCAGGCCCCCGCCTCGGTCGGCCTCGCCACCATCGACGGCTGGCTCACCGAACTCGCCTGGACGGACGCCCCGGCCGCGCCCGCCGACCAGGACCTCGGCGACCTGCTGCTGTTCGCCGACGCCGGCGGCCTCGCCGAACGCCTCGCCGCGCTGGCCGCCGAACGCGGCGCCCGCTGCCACCTGGTCCGGCCCGGCACCGGCTACCGGCCCGGCGACGGGCACTCGACCGTGCGCCCGGACTCCGCCGAGGACCTCACCCGGCTCCTCACCGACCTCGGCCCCGGCTACCGCACCGTCGTCCAGCTGTGGAACCTCGACCAGCCCGCCCTCGACACCACCACGGCCGACCGGCTCGACCAGCTCGCCACCCTCGGCGGCTACGCGCTGATCGCCCTCGCCCAGGCCCTGCCCGCCGCCCTCCCGGACGCCCGGCTGCACATCGTCACCCGGGGCACCCAGGCCGCCGACCCCGCCGACCGGGTCGAACCGCTCGGCGCACCCGCCTGGGGCATCGGACGGGTGCTCTGGCAGCAGGAACTCGTCGCCCAGCGCGGCACCCTGATCGACCTCGACCCCGCCGCCGACCCGCTCGACCAGGCCGAGGCGCTGCTCGCCGAACTCGCCTCCCGGGACGAGCAGGAGATCGCCCTGCGGGCCGGCCACCGCCGCACCAGCCGGCTCCGCCCGGCCGAGGGCCTCACCCGCCCGCTGCCGCCGGTCCTGCGCCCCGACGGCAGCTACCTGGTCACCGGCGCGTTCGGCGCGCTCGGCCGGCTGCTCTGCCGCACCCTGGTCCGGCGCGGCGCCCGGCGGCTGATCCTGGTCGGCCGCACCACGCTGCCCGAGCGCGACCAGTGGTACCGGACCGACCCCGCCAGCCCGGCCGGGGAGCGGATCGCCTTCCTGCGCGAACTCCAGGCGCTCGGCGCCGAACCGCTGCTCGCCCCCGTCGACGTCACCGACGAGACCGCCCTCGCCGCCTGGCTCGCCGACTACCGGCAGCGCCAACGCCCGCCCATCCGCGGGGTGTTCCACCTCGCCGGGCAGGTCAAGGACGTGCTGGTGCCGCAGATGGACCGGGCCGCCTTCGACGCCGGATACGCCCCCAAGGTGGTCGGCGGCCACCTGCTGCACCGGCTGCTGCGCGACGAACCGCTCGACCACTTCGTGCTGTTCGCCTCCGTCGCCTCGCTGCTCACCACCGCCGGGCAGACCAACTACGCGGCCGGCAACGCCTTCCTGGACGCCCTCGCCCACCACCGCCGGGCCGCCGGCCTGCCCGCGCTCAGCCTCGACTGGGGCCCCTGGGCCACCGGCATGATCGAGGAACTGGGCCTGGTCGCCCACTACCGCGACGCCCGCGGCATGAGCTCGCTCCCGCCGGACGCCGGCACGGCCGTGCTGGAACGCGTCCTCGGCCAGGACCGCGCCCAGCTGCTGGTCGCCACCGTGGTCGACTGGCCGACCTTCCTCGCCTGGTACCCCGCGCCGCCGCCGCTGGTCGCCGACCTGGCCGCCAGCGCCGCCGAGCAGGCCCCGGCCGAGACCGGCGGCTTCCTGGACGCCTACCGCACGGCGGATCCGCCGACCCGGCACCGGCTCGTCACCGAGCGGTTCACCGCCGCCGCCGCGGCCGTGCTGCGGATCGGCGCCGAGCGGATCGCCCCGGACACCAGACTCGGCGCACACGGGCTGGACTCGCTGCTCGCGATGGAGCTGCGCGCCCGGGTGCACGGCGAACTGGGCGTCGCCCTGCCGGTGGTGGCGCTGCTCAGCAACGGCACCGTCGGCGACCTGGTCGACCTGCTCGTCGCCGGCCTGGCCGAGCGGCTCGACGCCGAGGGCGGCCCCGAGCAGGCCGAGGTCGAGCTGCACACCGACGAGGCCCGCTACCCGCTCACCCACAACCAGCAGGCGCTGTGGTTCCTGCGCCAGCTGCACCCGGACGGCTTCGCCTACAACATCGGCGGCGCGGTGGAGGTGCGCGCCGAGCTCGACCCCGAGCTGGTCTTCGCCGCCTTCCGCGCGCTGGTCGCCCGGCACCCCGGGCTGCGGGCCGCCTTCACCGCGGAGGAGGGCCGGCCGGTCCAGCGGATCCGCCCGGAGGTGGTGGCCGACACCGGACTGTTCGACGTCGAGGGCCGCCCCTGGGAGGAGATCCACGCGCTGATCGTCGCCGAGTACCGGCGGCCGTACGACCTCGCGAACGACCCGCTGGTCAGGCTGCGGCTGTTCCGGCGCGGACCGGACCGCTGGGTCCTGATGAAGGCCGTCCACCACATCGTCTCGGACGCGATCTCCACCTTCACCTTCATCGAGGAGCTGTTCGAGGTCTACGAGGCGCTGCGCCAGGGCCGCACCCCCGAACTCCCCGCCGTGGCCGCCCGCTACCTCGACTTTCTCAACCACCAGAACCGCTTCCTGGCCGGCCCCGACGCCCGGCGGATGCTCGACTACTGGCGCGGCCACCTGCCGGCCGAGATGCCCGCCCTCGCCCTGCCCACCGACCGGCCCCGGCCGGCCGTGCAGACCCACAACGGCGCCTCGGCGTTCTTCCGGCTCGACGCCGACCTGACCGCCCGTGTCCACGAGCTGGCCCGCGCGCACCACGCCACCCCGTTCATGGTGCTGCTGAGCGCCTACTACCTGCTGCTGCACCGCTGGTCGGGCCAGCAGGACATCGTGGTCGGCAGCCCCGTCACCGGCCGCACCCAGGAGGAGTTCGCCTCCGTCTACGGCTACTTCGTCAACCCGCTGCCGCTGCACGTCAGCCTGGCCGGGGAGCCGACCGTGGCCGAGCTGCTGGCCCGGGTGCGGGAGAGCGTGCTCGGCGGCCTGGACAACCAGGAGTACCCGTTCCCGCTGCTGGTCGAGCAGTTGGGGCTCCAGCACGACCCCAGCCGCTCGGCGGTGTTCCAGGCGATGTTCATCCTGCTCACCCACAAGGTCGCCGTGGAGCGCTTCGGCTACCGCCTGGAGTACATCGAACTCCCCGAGGAGGAAGGGCAGTTCGACCTGACGCTGTCCGCCTACGAGGACCGCTCGGACGGCTGCTTCCACTGCGTGTTCAAGTACAACTCCGACCTCTTCGACGCCGCCACCGTCGAGCGGCTGGCCGCGCACTACCGCAACCTGCTGGACGCCATGACCAGCGCCGGCACCGACCGCCCGGTCGGCCGGCTGCGGATGCTCGACGAGGCCGAACGCCGCCGCATCCTCACCGGCTTCAGCGGCGCCGACCGGCGGGCCGACCACGACACCCTGGTGCCCGAACTCGTCGCCAAGGCCGCCGCCGAACACCCCGAGGCCGTCGCCGTCACCTCCCCCCGCCCGGACGGCGTCCGCCGCCTCACCTACGGCGAGCTCGACCGGCCCACCCGAGGGGGATGGACATCATGCGACGCGCTCAGCAGGAATCCGCGGCGGCGAAGATC
>NZ_JBHVWW010000064.1:16681-56323 GCF_042882025.1 Kitasatospora sp. NPDC058243 | reverse complement strand
AAGGGAAGAAGGGGCAAAGGAGGGCGGGAGTCCCCCACCCCCCCCCCTCCCCCCCGGTGCCCGTTCGCGTCACGGGAGGGGCAGTACCGGTCGAATACGACCGGTAGCCGTCCGGATGGCGGGAAGTTGCACCGACCCCGGTGACATGGATCACTCCATGCCCTAGATTGCGCAGCCGTACTGACTGTCGATCACCGATGGTGCTGCTCGGCGGGTTCGCGGGGGCGTGCGGTGCCCCGCGGGCTGCGGCGCCGACGGGGAGAACCCTCCGGAGCGGAGCCGAAGATGCCGTCTGATCCCGATACCGTCGAACCTGTCATGCCCGAGCCACCCGGGGACCGGGTGCCCGCGGTGACCCCCGAACGGGTGCTGGCCGGGCTCGCCCTGCTCGTGCCGATCGTCGCGATGCTGTGGGTGTCCTCGTACGACAAGACCGACCCGGGCGTCGGCGGGGTGCCGTTCTTCTACTGGTACCAACTGCTCTGGGTGCCGGTGTCCGCGGTGTTCACCGTGGCCGCGTACCTGCTGATCAACCGGGACGAGAAGGCCCGCAAGGCGGCGCGGAAGGCCGGTGGCGCGCGATGAGCCACGTCAACGTCACGGCCCTCACCGTCTTCGTGCTGTTCTTCGCCCTGGTCACCGTGATGGGCTTCCTCGCCTCCCGCTGGCGCCGCGCGGACGACGCGGCGCACCTGGACGAGTGGGGCCTGGGCGGCCGCAGCTTCGGGACCTGGGTCACCTGGTTCCTGCTCGGCGGCGACCTCTACACCGCGTACACCTTCGTCGCCGTCCCGGCGGCGGTCTACGCGACCGGTGCGGCGGGCTTCTTCGCGGTGCCGTACACGATCGTCGCCTACCCGCTGGTCTTCCTCTTCCTGCCCCGGCTCTGGTCGGTCTCCCGGGTGCACGGGTACGTCACCCCGGCCGACTTCGTCCGCGGCCGGTACGGCTCGCGGCCGCTCTCCCTGGTCGTCGCGCTGACCGGGATCCTGGCCACCATGCCGTACATCGCGCTCCAACTCGTCGGCATCCAGGCGGTGCTGGACGTGCTGGGCGTCGGCGGCGGCGAGAACGCCAACTGGTTCGTCAAGGACCTGCCGCTGTTCCTCGCCTTCGGCGTGCTGGCCGCGTACACCTACTCCTCCGGGCTGCGCGCCCCGGCGCTGATCGCCTTCGTCAAGGACGCCCTGATCTACATCGTGATCATCGTCGCGGTGATCTACATCCCGATCCGGCTCGGCGGCTACGGGCACATCTTCGACGCGGCCGCGCACAAGTTCAGCGCCCCCAAGTCCCCCGGCTCGCTGACCCTCCCGGGCGACAAGCAGTGGACGTACGCGACGCTGGCGCTGGGCTCGGCGATGGCGCTGTTCATGTACCCGCACTCGGTGACCGGCGTGCTGGCCTCCAAGTCCCGCGGCACGGTGCGCCGCAACATGGCGATCATGCCCGCGTACTCGCTGATGCTGGGCCTGCTGGCGCTGCTCGGCTTCATGGCCATCGCGGCGGGCGTCGGCAAGGGCGACAAGAAGTTCAACGCCCAGCTGTCCGTGCCGCAGCTGTTCGCCGACATGTTCCCGGACTGGTTCACCGGCGTGGCCTTCGCGGCGATCGGGATCGGCGCGCTGGTGCCGGCCGCCATCATGTCGATCGCGGCGGCCAACCTGTTCACCCGCAACGTCTACAAGGAGTGGCTGAAGCCCGCCGCCACCCCTGCGGACGAGACCCGGATCGCCAAGCTGGTCTCGCTGCTGGTGAAGGTCGGCGCGCTGGTCTTCGTGCTCGGCATGGACAAGCAGGCCGCGATCAACCTCCAGCTGCTCGGCGGCCTGTGGATCCTGCAGACCTTCGTGGCGATCGTCGGCGGCCTGTTCACCCGCTGGTTCCACCACTGGGCGCTGTTCGCCGGCTGGGCGGCCGGCATGGCCTACGGCACCTGGAAGGCCTACGGCATCGCGAGCCCCGCCACCAAGCACTTCGGCGGCAACGCGGCCGCTATCCCCGGCATCGGCGAGATCGGCTACATCGGCCTGACCGCCTTCGCGCTCAACCTGATCGTCGCGGTGGCGCTCACCCTGGTGCTGCGCGCCGTCAAGGCGCCCGACGGCCCGGACGAGACCAGGCCCGCCGACTACAGCGCCGAGGCCGGCGACGAGGAGCCGAAGAACGCGCCGGAGCCCGTAGCGGCGCACTGATTCGCGCCGCACGCGCCCTGTGATCGCGCCGCCCTCTCCGTGAACACTGGAGAAGGCGGCGCGATCATATGTATGAACAGCCGCCTTCGCAGGGCACCACCAGACCGGACCGGCGACCGGCCGGCAACTGATCGACCCACGGGGAGCACGCGGCCATGGCAGAACTCGGCACCACCCTCAACGGCCAGCACCAGTCCACCCAGAGCCCGCACCACCTCACCACCCACCGCCCGGCGTCGGCCACCCGGCTGCCGTCCGTGCTGATCGCCACCCGGCACGGCGAGTCCACCGCCAACGTCGAGTTCCAGCTG
Organism: Kitasatospora sp. NPDC058243; assembly: GCF_042882025.1. NCBI lineage: Bacteria > Bacillati > Actinomycetota > Actinomycetes > Kitasatosporales > Streptomycetaceae > Kitasatospora > Kitasatospora sp. NPDC058243. The sequence goes on along the minus strand of NZ_JBHVWW010000064.1, from coordinate 53,817 downwards.
GCCGAGGCCGCCGGCGCGCTCAGCGTCCCGATCAGCTGCCGGGACGCCGACATCCCGCTGTCGCTGCACGGCCAGCAGCAGGCCCAGGCACTCGGCCGCTGGTGGGCCGCCCTGCCCAGCGCCGACCGCCCGCGCAGCGTCTGGTGCTCGCCGTACGTGCGCACCACCGAGACCGCCCGGATCGCGCTCGCCCAGGCCGCCGGGCTCGGCGCCGTCCCGGTCACCCTCGCCGTGCGCCACGACGAGCGGCTGCGCGACCGCGAGCTGGGCGTCCTGGAGATGCTGACCCGGGCCGCGATCGAGGCCAAGCACCCGGAGGAGTCCGCCCGGCGGCGCAAGATGGGCGAGCTGTACTACCGGCCGCCCGGCGGCGAGTCCTGGGCCGACGTCGCGCTGCGGGTGCGCAGCCTGCTGCGGGACCTCTGCGAGGAGGAGGCCGGGCGGCCCGTCCTGCTGGTCGCGCACGACTGCACGGTGCTGATGCTGCGCTACGTGCTGGAGCGACTCACCGAGGAACGGCTCACCTCGCTCGCGCCCGTGCGCAACTGTTCCACCAGCCTGTGGCGCGCCCAGGACGGGCGGCTGCACCCGGACCGCTGGAACAGCGTCGACCACCTCGCCCTGGAGAACTGACCGCCGGTCACGAGTCCTCGTCCGGTCACGCCTGCTCGTCCGGTCACGCCTCGTCGTCCGGGCCGGCGAAGCAGCGCCGGTAGGCCAGCGGCGTGGTCCCCAGCCGGCGCCCGAAGTGGTGCCGCAGCGCGGCCGCGTTGCCGAAGCCGCAGCGGGCGGCGATCGCGTCCACCGGTTCGGCGGTGGACTCCAGCAGCCGCTGGGCGAGCAGCACCCGCTGCCCGGTCAGCCAGCGGTGCGGCGTGGTGCCGGTCTCCTGCTGGAAGCGGCGGGCGAAGGTGCGCGGGGACATGTGGACCCTGGCGGCCAACTGCTCGACGGTGCAGTCCCGGTCCAGGTGGTGGCGCATCCAGTCGAGCAGCGGCGCCAGCGAGTCGCCGTCGCCGCCGGGCAGCGGGCGGCTCACGAACTGGGCCTGCCCGCCCTCCCGGTGCGGCGCCACCACCATCCGGCGGGCGATCCCCCGGGCCACCTCGGCGCCCTGCGCCTTGCGCACCAGGTGCAGGCAGGCGTCGATGCCGGCGGCCGTCCCGGCCGAGGTGATCACCGGGTCGTCGTCCACGTACAGCACGTCCGGCTCGACGGCGGTCCGCGGGAAGCGCCGGGCCAGGTCCTCGCTGTGCCGCCAGTGGGTGGTGGAGCGGCGGTCGTCCAGCAGCCCGGCGGCGCCGAGCACGAAGGCGCCGCTGCAGATGGACAGCACCCTGCCGCCGTCCGCCACCACCGAGCGCAGCCCCGCCAGCAGCGGCTCCGGGTACTCCGGGCGGATCGTCGTCGCGGTGACCACCACCAGGTCGGCCCCGGCCAGCCGCTCGGGGCCGTGCGGGACGTCCACCGCGAACCCGGAGTGCGTCGTGTGCGGTCCGGGGCGGGCGCCGGCGATCGCGAAGTCGTACCCGGGCAGGCCGTCGGCCGTGCGGTCGAGGCCGAAGACCTCGCAGGCGACACCGAGCTCGAAGGGGTGGATCTCCTCCAGCACCACCGCGACCACGTTCTTCAGCATGCCGCCCAGGATGCCCCGGCCAGCACCGGCGACGGAAGGCCGGGGCAGGCCCGGGTGGCAGTTTTTCGATGAGATCAGTCATTCCTGCCACTCGTGGCCGCCGCCCCGCCCGACCAGAGTGGAGCCATGGACACCGGCACTCTCGCAAGCGCAATCGCCCTGGTCGGGGCCGTCGGAGGTTTCGGCCTGCTCGGCACCCTGATCGGCCGGGAGGTCGCCCGCGGCGCCGCCGCCGGCCGCGACAACTGGCACCGCCCGGGCGGCTACCCGGCCGGCCCGGAACGCCTGGACCGGCTGTACGGCACCATGCCCGCCGCCTCGCTGCGCCCCTCCGCCGACCCGGCCACCCTCCCGGTCCGGGCCACCCCGGAGATCATCACCCCGGACGGCTCCGGCACACTGACGGGATGGACATCCTCATCCGCCAGGCCCTTCCGGAGGACCTCGACGACGCCGGCCGCATCACCGTCGAGGCCTTCGTCGGCGACGGCCACACCTCGCCCGAGAGCAGCTACGTCGAGCTCCTGCGCGACGCCGCCCGCCGGGCCCGGGAGGCCGAGCTCCTGGTCGCGGTCGACCAGGCCGAAGGACGGGTCCTCGGCTGCGTGACCTACGCCGTCGGCGGCACCGAGTGGGCCGACATCGCCGGCCCCCGCGAGGGCGAGATCCGGATGCTCGCCACCGCCGCGGCCGCCCGCGGCCGGGGCGTCGGCGAGGCCCTGGTCCGCGCCACCATCGCCCGCAGCCGCGCACTCGGCCTGGACGGCATGGCGTTCTCCACCCGCCCGCAGATGACCGCCGCCCACCGCGTCTACGAGCGGACCGGCTTCCGCCGCACCCCCGAGCGCGACTGGTCCCCGTACCCGGGCATGGACCTGATGGTCTACAGCCTGGCGTTCTGAGCCAGGCCGGGGCGTCGTCGGCCCTACCCCTCCCCGGTGACCGACAGACGATCAACGGACGTCTTTTGATATAAACCACAGATCACGTCTGATGCCACGTCGCGGCAGCCGACCGATCCCGGGGGGACGCACCACATGGACGACGGGCCCGGCCTCGGCACGCCCGCGAGCGGCCCCACGCTCCAGGACATGCGCACGTCCCGGGGCATCGAGCCCCCGGCCACCAGCCGCTACGCGATCCCCGCACCGACGCCCCGGCCGCGCGGGCCGCTGCCGCCCTCCGTCCGCTTCCCGGCGGTCGACGGGCTGCGCGGCCTCGCCATCGCCTCCGTCCTGCTCTACCACACCAACTGGTTCCAGAACGGCCTGTTCGGCGTGGACGTCTTCTTCGTCCTCTCCGGCTTCCTGGTGACCCTGGTGCTGATCCGTGAACTGGACCGCACCGACGGCATCCGGCTCGGCGTCTTCTACCGCCGCCGGGCCAAGCGGCTGCTGCCCGGGCTGCTCGCCACCGTCCTCCTCGTCGTCGCGCTGTCCGCACTGGTCAGCCCGCTGCGGGACGTCAAGGACCTCCGCCCGCAGGCGCTCGCCGCGCTCGGCCAGGTCGCCAACTGGGCCCAACTGGCCCGCGGCGACGCCTACTGGCAGCACTTCGCCTCCATCGACCCGCTCGCGGCCATGTGGTCGCTCAGCATCACCGAGCAGTTCTACGCGCTCTGGCCGCTGCTGCTGCTCGCGGTCTTCGGCCTCTGCCGCCGCTCGCTGCGCGCGACCGGCGTCGTCACCGCCGGGCTGTTCGTCGCCGCCGCGCTCGTCGCCCCGCTGATGTGGAACGGCGACAACAGCGACCGCCTCTACCTCGGCACCGAGACCCGCGCGGTCGGCTTCGCGGCCGGCGCCACCGCCGCCTTCGCGGTCTACCTGCGGCTGCGCCGCCAGGTCCGCGCGGCGGCCCCCGACGACGACGGCGCCACCCGCTCCCGGCGGCGCCTGCTCGACCGCTCCGCGGCGGCCGGCACCCTGGCACCCGCCCTGCTCGGGACCGCGGCCCTCGGCGGCCTGGTCTGGGCCAGCCTGTCCGTCAGCGGCTACCACGAACCATTGCTCTACCAGGGCGGGCTGGCCGTGGTCGCGACGCTGGCCGCCGTCCTGGCCGCCTCGCTCTGCCACGACCGGGGCCCGCTGGTCCGGCTGCTGTCACTGCCCCCGCTGCGGCTCACCGGCACCATCTCCTACAGCCTCTACCTGCTCCACCTGCCGGTGTACTGGCTGCTCCAGCACTACGTCGACGACATCTCGCCGCAACTGCTGCTCGCCATCGGCGCACCGCTCTCCTGGGTGCTGGCCTGGCTGATGCACACCGGCACCGAGAAGCTGCGGGTGCTGCGCTGGCGGGCCTTCCCGGCCGTCCCGCTGCTGGCCGTCGCCACGGCGGTGGCCACCACCGGCGCCTGGTACCTGCCCGCCTGGGTCCAGTACGACATGCGGTCCGGGCCGAGCGGCAAGCCCTCGGTCCTCGTCCTCGGCGACTCCTTCGCCCAGGACCTCGCCACCGGCCTCTACCGGCACGGCGACCGCTACCGGGTGGTCGACGGCGGGATCAGCGGCTGCGGCGTGTTCGACCCGGACAAGGTCCGCACCACCTCCGGCGAGGAGTTCGACACCAGCCGGGAGTGCCGCGACCGGGCCGCCGCGTGGGACCGGCAGCTCGCCGGCGCCGCCCCGCAGGCCGTCGTGATCCACCTCGGCTGGGACGCCGCCGAGCAGTACCTCGACGGCAGCTGGCTCAGCCCCTGCGAGGAGGACTACAGGAGCCGCTACACCGCCCAGCTCACCCAGGCCGTGGACCAGGTCCGTCGCCGCGCGCCCGGCGCCCGGGTGCTGCTGATGAACGAACGGGTCGAGAACGGCGCCATCAACAAGGGCTGGGGCACCTGCTACGACCAGCAGGTCGCCGCCTACGTGAAGGCCACCGCCGGCGCCGTCCGGCTGGTCGACCTCAACACCTTCTTCTGCCCGTACGAGACCTGCGCGTGGAAGGACCGCGACGGCCACTGGGTCACCCCCGCCAACGACGGGGTGCACCTCACTCCGGCCGGCATGCGGTTCGTGACGCCGTGGCTGGAGCAGCAGATCGCGGACGGACTGACCGGACCGCCGTCGGGGCCGCCCCCGGCCGCCCCGACGCCGACCTCGACCCCGACGGCCGCGCCGACCCCTGCGCCGACGACCACCAAGCCCACGGGCCGGCCGAGTTCGCCCCAGCCCGGCCGGGCCACGCCCTAGCCGGAGCCTAGGACGGCGGCAGTTCGTAGGTCTGCGCGAAGCAGTCGCGGATCGCCTGCTCGGAGGCCGGGCGCCCTGCGTAGTCCATCCGCGGGGTGTCCTTGTTGGTCGGCAGGTTCGGGTCGATGCCGAAGTACAGCGACCAGAAGTACAGCCCGCGCAGCTTGCGCTCCTGCGCCACCTGGCAGACCGCGGTGAACCAGGTCGCCTGGACGGCCTCGTTCAGCTCGGTCTTCTTGTAGTACTCGCCGGGTGTCTTGTAGGCACCCTTCTGCGCGGGGATGCCCACCTCGGTGAGCTTGGTGGTCGGCTGCGGCCCGCTGCCGCGCTTGTCGAGCCAGGCGTTCCAGCTGGCCTTCAGGTCGGCGACCGGGGCGTCGTCACCGGACGACTTGGCCGGCGGGTAGGCGTCCACGCCCGTGCCGTCCGCCGGGACCGCTATCGGGCCCTTGGACCAGTTGTCGAAGTTCGCGTCGTACACCAGCTCGCCGTGGAAGGTCTTCCGCGCCTGGTCGATGAGACCGGGCCACCGCGGGTCGCCCTCCAGCGAGTTGAACTCGGTGCCGATGGTGACCTCGGCCGCGGAGTGCTCCTGGGCGGTCTTCAGGTAGGGCGTCAGGAAGGCGGCGTAGCTGGCGAACCAGGCGTCCCGGTCGGTCGGCGCGATGTTGCCGCGCCACTTGAGGGTGTTGAGGTAGTCGAAGACGTCCTCGTCCATGATCGGACGGATGGTGGTGCGCAGGCCCGCCCGGTGGGCGGCGTCCAGCAGCAGGGCCAGCCGCTCCGGGGTGGGGGTGGTCGGCCGGGCGGCGACGGCGTTCGACCTGGTGCCCGTCGTGTAGTACGGGAAGGTCACCGACAGGGAGTTGGCGTTCAGCCCGACCACGTACTTGACGATGCGGTCGACCTTGCCCTGGACGAAGTTGTCCGGGTCCGCCGGATCGTCCAGCCAGTACACCTGCACGCCCCACTCGGGGCTGCCCTCGGCCCACGGGCGGGCCACCTTGGGGCCGGTGTCCTCGGCCGGCGGCGCGTCCTTGCCGAAGCCCCAGACCCGGCCCTGCTCGGTCGCGGAGCCGGCCCAGTGCACGGCGGTCGGGCGCTGGTGGACGAACTTGAGCGGGTGGTCCCCCCAGACCACCGGGACGCCGACGGTGATGGCGACCACCACGGTCGGCAGGATGAAGATGACGGGGCGCTTCACAGCGGTGACCTCCGATCAGGCCGGCTTGGCGATGACGACGAACTTGTTCTCCTCGCCCTTGAGGAACTTGATCAGCCCGCGCAGGCCGCCCCAGCCCTCCAGGAACGAGAACAGCGGGATGGCCGCCACCACGACGATCGGCTCCCACCACTTGCGCCGGTGGTTCGCCGAGGCGACGACGTTCAGGCGCAGGCCCTCCCAGTACGTCCAGATGACGTAGGCGAAGTTGATCGACCAGACCAGCACCACGGACTGGGTGACCGGGGAGGTGTTCCAGGTGCCGGTGAACCAGGCGACCAGCAGCACCAGGCCGACGTGCTGGAGCGGGCCGAGCACCCAGCTGACCATGCCCATCCCGATGAACAGCCGGTACCGCAACGGGATCGTCCTGTTGAAGCAGAGCGCGACCAGGCCCCAGGCCCAGCGCTCGCGCTGCTTGAGGAAGTCCTTGACCCCGGCCGGCGAGGCGCCGTAGCAGCGCCCGTTGAACCAGTCGCTGCGGCCCGGGTAGCGCTGGCAGAAGTTCAGCGCCATCTGGGCGTCCTCGACGATGGTCTTCGGGCCGAAGTCCCAGCCGATGGTGGCCTCCACCGAGGAGCGCATCAGGAGCAGTTCGCCGTGCACGCCGGCGATCGGGGTGCCGGTGCCGGTCATCGCGCGGAAGCGGGCGATGTCGTCGGCCGGGCGGATCGCGTCGGCGAGCCAGGTGAAGGTGGAGACGGCGTTCTCCCGCGGGTACGTCAGGATGCCCTGCGCCATGTGCTTGGCGTCGTCCCCGGCCCGGCGCTGCCGGTTGACGAACTGCGCGACGGCGGCGGCGGTGTCCGGGCCGACGCCGGTGTCGTCGTCCATGTGCAGCACCCAGACGTCGTCCTCGGCCTCGCCCTCCTCGATCCGCAGCTCGTGCGAGTAGTGGTTGGCGCGGGCCTTGAACTTGGTGCCGTTGGCCGTCTCGTAGGCCTTCGGCACGGTCACCACCCGGATCAGCGGGTTGCGGGCGGCCAGCCCGTCGATCTTCTCGGCGGCCGCGCAGCCCTCCTCGGTGAGGACGTCCACCCGCATCCACGGGAAGTAGGCCGGCAGGTGCTCGACGTACGAGAGCACCGAGCGCTCCAGCGCCGGATAGGTGTCGTGGCGGCCGATGGTCGGCACCAGCACGATCAGGAAGTCGTCCTCGACCGGCACGGCCGGCGTCATCCGGCTCACCTGGCGCAGCCGGCGGCGGACCATCAGCACGCCCTGGAAGCCGATCAGGACGCCGAACACCGGCATCCCCCACAGGATGGTGATCGTCCAGCCGAGCGGGGTGGGGTTGGGCACGTAGGCCCAGACCGAGAAGGCGAAGATGACCGTGAAGGAGAAGTAGAACGGGAGGACCCGGGGCTTCCACGACATCTGTCGCTCGGCGAGCCGGGCGGCCTCGCGGGACGTGGTGAGCACCGTCCGTGCGGGGGCTGTCGATGGCATGGCGAAAGTCGCTCCTCGTCTGCTGGCGGGCCGATCCCCTGCGGGAGCCGGGTCGTTCGTGGGCGGTCCGGGGTTGCGGCGGTCCAGGCCCGCGGAGGTTCAGGGCTGCGGAGGTCCGGGGCTGCGGAGGTTCAGGGCTGCGGCGGTTCAGGGCTGCGGCGGTTCAGGGCTGCGGCGGTTCGGGGCTGCGGAGGTTCAGGCCTGCGGCGGGCGGTCCGTCGGCGGACGGTCCGTCGGCGGGCGGTCGGCCGGGGGCGCGACCGGGCCCGGGGCGACCGGACCGGGCGTCACCGGCGGCGCGGCGGGCCACGGCTGCTGGGCGAGCGTCGACGGGTGCGGGGCCGGCTGGGTGGGCTGCTGCGCGTACGGCACCGGCTGCGACGGCTGGGCCGGCGCCGGCTGCGGCCAGGCGGCGGGCTGCGACTGCGGCGCCGGGGGCTGCTGCGGCCACGCGGGCTGCGGCTGCTGCTGGAACGGCGGCTGCGGTGGCCAGGCGGCCTGCGGCTGCGGCGGCTGTTGCTGCTGTTGCTGCGGCCAGGCGGGCTGGTGCTGGAACGGCTGCTGCTGCTGGAACGGCTGCGGGCCCGGGGCCGGCTCGGCCGGGATCGTCTGCAGCAGCGACCAGTGCAGCTGTCCGCCCGACGCCGCGGCGGCTTCCGACGCCCCCCGCTCCCGCCACTTCAGCCGGGCCAGCAGCAGGATCAGCGCCGCGGTGACGACCACGCCGAGCGCGAAGGTCGCGAGCTTGAGGCCGCCCTCGGTGGTGCTGGTGAACCACTCCCGCTGCGGCTTGTCCAGGAGTGCGCCGGTCAGGCTGCGCACCCGGTTGTACCCCTCGACCAGTGCGACGCCGGCCGCCACCCCGAGCGCCCAGGTGCGCCCGCGCAGCAGCAGGATTCCCGAAACCAGGTAGATCAGGCCGTAGTTGAGGCTGCCGGTCTCGGCGTCCACCGAGGTGCCGCCGTAGTAGAAGATGCCTTTGACGTAGGTCGCGAACCCGACCTGGCCGAAGCAGTTGTACGCCGCCCAGCCGAGCAGCACCACGCCCCAGCCGACGGCGATGCCGCCGGCCGCGCGCATCGCACGCGCCTGTCCCATCCCGCACCCCCGCCCCGCCGGGCCCGTCCCGGCGTCAGCCCCTCGGCTTCGCCGCCACAGGATGCCACACGGCACAACGGACACGGTATTCCGGCCGTTCAACGGAATTCAGTGGTGTAGCACACCTCGCGGCGACCGGCTCGGCGGACGCACGGGGCGGCTCGACGAACGCGCGGGGCGGCTCAACGGACGTGCAGGCCGCCCCAGTCGACGTTCGCGCCGAACGGGCCTGCGCCGCCGGTGAGCGCCAGCGGGCTGTGGTAGGTGGCGTTGACGTCCGCGCCGGAGTTGCGCGGCTGGTCCGGCGTCAGGTTGTCCGAGGTGAGCGACTGCCCCCAGACCGTCCAGATCGTCCAGGGCGTGCGCCGCAGCGTGTCCGGCTGGCGGGAGTTGACCGGGACGGCGAAGGACTCGGCCAGGATCCGCGGCTTGCCGTAGGCGGCGAGCCCGTCGTAGTACCGCTTGGTCCACACCTCGCCGGTGCCGATCGGGTGCGCGGGGCTGCCGCTGTAGTCGTCCACCCCGACCACGTCGACGTACTGGGAGCCCGGGTAGTAGTCCCACGGGTCCGCGCCGGGGGCTCCGTCCCAGGACACCGGCGTCCAGACGAACAGCAGGTTGTGCAGGCCCCTGGTCTCCACCAGGTAGCGGTAGGTGATCCGCCACAGCGCCTGGTAGTCGGCCGGCTTCTGGCCCGACCACCAGAACCTGCGGGCGCAGTCCTGCACGTTCATCTCGTGGTACGGGCGCAGCAGCACCGGCACGTCGTGGGCGGCCAGGTACTCCAGGTGGTCGGCCAGGTAGGACAGGTCGGTCATCAGCGCGCGGTACTCGGGGGTGTCGTGCGCGCTGTCGACGACGCGGCCGAACCAGCCCTTGTCCTTCGCGGCCGGGGAGTTCGAACAGAGCACCTGCTCGAAGGACTTGACGTCCGAACCGGGGTAGGGCTGGTGGAAGGACATGCCGACGATCCCGGCCGGCCCCCCGCCGTTGTCGGGCAGTTCGGTGGTGGTGCCGTCGCAGTTGTGCTGGACACCGGCCGTGCCGTAGCTGCCGTCGTCGGCGCGCGGGTGGCCGGACCAGACGGCGGAGAGCAGGTCGACGGCGTCGTCGGTGTACTGCCAGCCGGCCCGGCAGGTGGGCCACCGGCCGGCCGAGTAGGAGCGCGGGTCGCCGACACCCCAACCGGTCTGGCCGTAGCCGGGGCCGAGGTCGGTCTCGACGAAGCCGGGCAGCTTGCCGGTGAGGTCGGCGGCCTTCTTGTAGTAGTAGCCGACCTGCTTGGTGCCGCGGTAGTCGCCGTACTCGGGGTTGTTGCGCTCGTTGTGCGCCTCGACGTGCTGGCCGATCACCGTCCCGCCGCTCTGCCCGGTGCGGGCCTGCCCCTCCAGGTCGGCGAGCAGTTGCTGGACGGCCCGGGCGTTCGGCGAGGCCTGCGGGTCCCGGGCGAGCAGGTCCCGGCCGACCTCCGGCGGCAGGGTGCGGCCGGAGAAACCGACCGCCACCGGGACGCGGGCGGGCTGTTCGCCGTCGGCCCGGCCGTCGCGCTGCAACAGCGCCACGGCGCCCGCGGCCACCACGACCCCGGCCGCGGCCAGGACGGCGGGCTTGCCGCGCAGGGCTCTGGGCAGGGCCACGGACCGCTCCTCCGGTTGCTCGCCGGCACCGGCCCAGGCGGACACAACCGGAACACTCGTGCGAATGACTGCCCCGAGAGCCTGCCACACTCCCCCGGCCCCGGCGAGCGAACCCGCCGGGGCCGGGGTGTCACGGCGGATCAGCCGGCCGCGGCGGCCCCCGGCGCACCCGGCGCGGCCGCGGCCTTGGCGCGCTGGAGCAGCTGGCCCTTCACGTGCTCGCCGAAGCCGGCGGCCGCCGCGGTGGCGGCGGCGTCGGCGGTGTTGCCGCCCTTCGCCGAGCCCTCGACCGTGAAGTAGGCGTACCGGCCCAGGGTGTTGTGCGTGTTGGTGCAGCCCGGCGTAGCGCAGAAGGCCGGCGCGCCCGGCGCGACGGCGCCCTTGAGGTGGCCGGTGTAGCTCTTCATCGAGGTCTCGGCCTGGATCTTGTGGTCGAAGACCGCGACGCCGACGGTCACCGCGCTGTCGCCGGAGACGTAGGTCGCCCGGAGCACCTTCTGGCAGCCCTGGTCACCGAGGACCTTGCCGAGCCCGCCGGTCGTCGAGTTCCCGTCCCAGCAGGGCGAGTCCAGCGAGACGAAGGTCCGGTTCCAGGTGGCGCCGTTGACCGTCACCTGGAGTGCGGAGAACAGCGCCCCCGCGTCCTGCGGCGCCGGGTCGGTGGCGGCCTCCCAGATCGGCTTCGACGGGTCGTCCGGCGCGCCGCCCGGGGTGCCGGACGGGTTCCCGCCCGGGGTTCCGGCGGCATTCGGCGCGGCACTCGGTGCGGCGGAGGACGGCCGGTTGGAGGCCGAGGCGGTCGGCCCGGCGGTCGGCTTGTCGCCGTCGCCCTTCGTCAGCAGCACCGCACCGCCCGCGACCAGGCCGCCGACCAGGACGACCGCGACCGCCACGCCGAGGGCCCGCAGCCGGCGGCGGCGCTTGTCGTCCGCCGCGTTGCGGTCCGCCAGCGCCTGCCAGTTCGGCTCGGCGCGCTGCGGCGCCTGGGGCTGCGGGTACGGCTGCGGGTGCGCCTGCGGGTGTCCTTGGGGATGCGTCTGGGGATGCGGCTGGGGGTTCGGCTGCCACTGCGGCGGCAGCTGCTGCCCCGGTTGGCCCGGCTGTGGCAGCGGAGGCTGCCCCGGCGGGCCGGGCTGCGCCACCGGCTGCGCGGGCGGCACCGGAGGCCCGTACGAGGCCGGCGGCGGCCCGAAGCCCCCACTCGGCGGCAACACCGGACCGGGCACCACCGGCGGCTGCTGACCGTGCGCGTCCCCCGGCCCGGCGGGAGGCGTTCCCTGCGGACCCTGCCCGGGTGCGCCAGTTCCGTCGCTCACGCGCCCCCTCGCTTCGCTCGATGATCGCTTCGCGAAACGCGCCCCTCGGCGCTTCGCTCGCTCATGCGCCCAGATCGTAGGGCATGCCCCCGCCAGCCGGTCCGCCCGGTGACCGTTCCGTATCGAAACCAGGACGCCGGAGCCCGGAACCAGGGCCCCGGGAGCCCGGATCCGAGGCGCCCCAAGGCCACGGCCCGCCCCCTCCCAGCACCCCCGGTTATCGCGCCGACACACCGCGCCGTACTACATGTGGGGTCGCATCAGAGAGACACCACAAGATGTATGCTCAATCCTGCTGTCGATGCAGGGGAACCCGGTGCGAATCCGGGACTGCCCCGCAGCGGTGAGCGGGCGGCTCCAGCAGCCGCACCGCGAGTCCGAGTACCTGCCGACGGTGTGCGCACGGGCCCTCCCGCAGAGGCCGCGCCAGCACGAGAACTACCTTCCGGGCCTCGCGGGCGGGCCGGGGACGCCACTGTCGCGCGACGCTTTCTGCGTACGTGCCGTGCTCCCCTGCCCCGAACGGCCCGGTACCCCCCGATCACCGCCGCCGATCGCCGCCAGGAGAGAGCGCCTTGACCACCGCTGCCTCAGCCACCCTGCCCGCCCAGGGCACCGGCCCCGCCCCCACCGACCCGACGGTCTCCGACCCCGGCGGCGCGCTCCTTCGGCTGCTCACCGACCGCAGCGTCGACCTCCCCCAGGTGGACCCCGGCCATGTCGCCGCCGCCGCGCTGCGCGGCCGCCACGCCGGCTCGGACTTCGCCGAGCTGCGCGGGCTGGCCGTGGACGCCGCCGCGTCGATGATCGCCGAGGACCCCCAGTACTCGAAGCTGGCCGCCCGGCTGCTCGCCCTGGAGATCGTCGACGAGGCGAACAGCCAGGGCTCGCGCTCCTTCGCCGCCTCGATCGCCGTCGGCCACGACGAGGGCCTGATCGGCGACACCACCGCCGCCTTCGTCGCCAAGCACGCCGCCGCCCTGGACGCGCTGATCGACGCGCACGGCGACGACCGCTTCGAGTACTTCGGCCTGCGCACCGTGCAGTCCCGCTACCTGCTGCGCCACCCGATCACCCGCAAGGTCATCGAGACCCCGCAGCACTTCCTGCTCCGCGTCGCCTGCGGCCTGGCGGTCGGCGACAGCGAGCAGTCCGTGCGCGAGGTCGCCGAGCTGTACGGCCTGATGAGCCGGCTGGAGTACCTGACCTCCTCGCCGACCCTGTTCAACTCCGGCACCCGGCACCCGCAGATGTCGAGCTGCTACCTGCTCGACTCCCCGCTGGACAACCTGGACTCGATCTACAACCGCTACGCGCAGATCGCCCGGCTGTCCAAGCACGCCGGCGGCATCGGCCTGTCCTACTCGCGCATCCGCTCGCGCGGCAGCCTGATCCGCGGCACCAACGGCAAGTCCAACGGCATCGTCCCGTTCCTGCGCACCCTCGACTCCTCGGTCGCCGCCGTCAACCAGGGCGGCCGCCGCAAGGGCGCGGCCTGCGTCTACCTGGAGACCTGGCACGCCGACATCGAGGAGTTCCTGGAGCTCCGCGACAACACCGGCGAAGAGGCGCGGCGCACCCACAACCTCAACCTGGCGCACTGGATCCCGGACGAGTTCATGCGCCGGGTCAACGCCAACGAGGACTGGTCGCTCTTCTCCCCCGCCGACGTGCCCGAGCTCGTCGACCTGTGGGGCTCCGACTTCGACGAGGCCTACCGCAAGGCCGAGCTGGCCGGCAAGGCCGTGCGCACCATCCCCGCGCAGACCCTGTACGCCCGGATGATGCGCACCCTGGCGCAGACCGGCAACGGCTGGATGACCTTCAAGGACGCCTCCAACCGCGCCGCCAACCAGACCGCGCTGCCCGGCCGCACGGTGCACTCCTCGAACCTGTGCACCGAGATCCTGGAGGTCACGGACGACTCCGAGACCGCCGTCTGCAACCTCGGCTCGGTCAACCTCGGCGCCCACGTCGCCCCCGGGGCCTCCGTCGACGACCTGCTCGGCGCCATGGACTGGGAGCGCCTCGACGCCACCGTCCGCACCGCCGTGACGTTCCTCGACCGCGTGGTGGACATCAACTTCTACCCGACCACCGAGGCCGGCACCTCCAACTCCCGCTGGCGCCCGGTCGGCCTCGGCGTGATGGGCCTCCAGGACGTCTTCTTCAAGCTGCGGATCGACTTCGACTCCGCCGAGGCCGCGCGGCTCTCCACCCTCATCGCCGAGCGCATCATGCTCACCGCGTACGAGCGCTCCGCCGACCTGGCCGAGCAGCTGGGCCGCCACGAGGCCTACGGCGAGACCCGCGCCGCCCGCGGCGAACTGCACATCGACCACTTCCCGACGGCCGCCCCGCAGTGGGCCGACCGCTGGACCGCGCTGCGCGCCCGCATCGCCGAGACCGGCCTGCGCAACTCGCTGCTGCTGGCCATCGCGCCGACCGCGACCATCGCGTCCATCGCCGGCGTCTACGAGTGCATCGAGCCGCAGGTCTCCAACCTGTTCAAGCGCGAGACGCTGTCCGGCGAGTTCCTCCAGGTCAACCCGTACCTGGTGCGCGAGCTCAAGGAGCTCGGCGTCTGGGACCAGCAGACCCGCGACGCCCTGCGCGAGGCCAACGGCTCCGTCCAGGAACTGGGCTGGCTGCCCGCCGAGGTCCGCTCGCTCTACCGCACCGCCTGGGAGCTGCCCCAGCGCGCGCTGATCGACCTGGCCGCGGCCCGCATGCCGTACCTCGACCAGAGCCAGTCGCTGAACCTGTTCATGGCGGCGCCGACCATCGGCAAGCTCAGCTCGATGTACGCCTACGCGTGGAAGGTCGGTCTCAAGACCACCTACTACCTGCGCTCGCGCCCGGCGACCCGGATCGCCCAGGCCGCCTCCGGTGCCGCCCGCGCCGCCGCGCCCGCGTCCGCGTCCGCGCCCGTGCCGGTGAACACCCCGACCCTCACCCCGGAGGAGGAGGCCGCGCTGGCCTGCTCCCTGGAGAACCCCGAGTCCTGCGAGGCCTGCCAGTGAGCACCCCCGACCGCGAGAAGATGCTGCTCGACCCCGGCTTCGAGCTGACCCTGCGCCCGATGCGCTACCCGTCGTTCTACGACCGGTACCGGGACGCGATCAAGAACACCTGGACCGTCGAGGAGGTGGACCTGCACTCCGACGTCGCCGACCTGGCCAAGCTCAGCGAGGGCGAGCGCCACCTCATCGGCCGCCTGGTCGCCTTCTTCGCCACCGGGGACTCGATCGTCTCCAACAACGTGGTGCTGAGCCTCTACAAGCACATCAACTCCCCGGAGGCGCGGCTGTACCTGTCGCGCCAGCTGTTCGAGGAGGCCGTGCACGTCCAGTTCTACCTGACGCTGCTCGACACCTACCTGCCCGACCCCGAGGACCGCAACGCGGCCTTCGCCGCGGTGGAGAACATCCCCTCCATCCGCCAGAAGGCGCAGTTCTGCTTCAAGTACATGAACGCCGTCGACCACATCGACTCGCTGCAGACCAAGGAGGACCGCCGCGCGTTCCTCCTGAACCTGATCTGCTTCGCGGCGTGCGTCGAGGGCCTGTTCTTCTACGGCGCGTTCGCGTACGTGTACTGGTTCCGCTCGCGCGGCCTGCTGCACGGCCTGGCCACCGGCACCAACTGGGTGTTCCGCGACGAGTCCATGCACATGGACTTCGCGATGTCGGTCGTCGACACGGTCCGCGAGGAGGAGCCCGACCTCTTCGACGACGAGATGGCCAAGCAGGTCACGGAGATGCTGGAAGAGGCCGTCGAGGCCGAGCTCCAGTTCGCCCAGGACCTGTGCGGCGACGGCCTCGCCGGCATGAACACCGACTCCATGCGCCAGTACCTGGAGGCCGTGGCCGACCAGCGCCTCGCCCGCCTCGGCCTGCCGATCCGCTACGGGTCCACCAACCCGTTCGGCTTCATGGAGCTCCAGAACGTCCAGGAGCTGACCAACTTCTTCGAGCGCCGCGTCTCCGCGTACCAGGTCGCCGTCGAAGGCTCCGTCGCCTTCGACGACGACTTCTAAAGCACTCAGACACACCAGAGGTGCCCCGCCCGGCTCACCGCCGCGCGGGGCACCTCTGTCTGTACCGACCTCACCTCTGAACTCCCCCGCCCCCGCCCGGCATTCACGCCGAACGGGGGCGGCCCAACCACTTTCCCGCTCTGGAAAGATCGGTTTCTTGACCCTGCGCCCACGGGGACTACGCAGACGCAGGACAGTTCTCGGCGCAGAGTTGCTGCCCGAGGACCGCCTCGACGAGTACCGCCGGTACCGGGAGATTGCTCTGGCTCACGCCCTGCCCTTCAGGGAGCACAAGGAAGCCAAGGCAAAGACGATCGCGGCATGACTGGAGCGCCAGGCCGTCCTGTACGACAGCCAGAGAGAGTTCCATTTCGTCATTTGTGAGCATGTCCTGCGGTGGCGGATATGCCCTCCTGCCATCATTGCTACGCAGCTCGAGCGCCTGGTTTCGCTGTCCCGGATTCCCAATTTAACCATCGGAGTTCTTCCCGCCAAAAGGCTGATGCCGGACTTTCCGATGACATGCTTCAGCATGCATGATGATCGCCTGGTCATTGTGGAGACGTTTCATTCAGAGATCACAACTCGCGATCCGAGGGATGTCGCTCTCTACATGTCAACATTCCTCAGATTAGACGCCGCGGCACTACATGGAGATGACATGCGGGACCTGATCGAAGGAATCCGGGACGAGTTCTTTCAGGAAAGAAACGCCAAGGGAGCCGCAATGGAAAGCAGGTCGGATTCAGCACGGATCGCAGGCCCAGGGCGGCAGGACGCCAGAACCCTCCGCCGAAAACGGCGCGGACAAGAAGCAGGTTGAGCTGGCAACCCTTGAGCGGAAGCTTGAGCGGCAGACGCCGCAGGATCTCTGCCAATAGCCGAGACACCCGGCAGGAATGACCCCAGCGGACCTTCGCGGCGCAGGAAGTCGGCCAGTCCGACTTCCTGCGCACGCGTCCGGAGCGACCACCTGAAATGGGCCGTGGAGAGTTCTTTCGGGAACAGGAAAGCGTGCAGGAATAACCCCAAACGCCCCGGTAATTTGGTGACTCGCCGAAATGATTCGAGAGCCACAGGAGCGCTCCATGCCCACTGACGGTTCCGCACAGCCGCCCGGCACCACACGCCGCCGTACACACGCGGAACTCATGGAGCGGATCGACAACAACCCAGTCCGGAAGGACCTGACAACCGGGTGCCTGGTCGAAATCGTGGGCGCCCAGGACGGCCGGGCGCTGGTCCGGCCGCTGTTCGAACCGGACACCCCACCGCGCCAGGTGCCGGCCGACCAGCTCACCACCCGCATCAACCTGTGGCGTTGACGGACCGGCCCTCCCCTTGAGTCTTCCGCCCAAGTCCTGGGCGGGGCGGGGCCGTTGCGTGCTGCCCCGAAGCGATACCGGAAGGTGCAGGCGATGACTGACCACAACCTGTACGAACTCGACCTCTCCCGGGTCGAGTTCAACCGCGCGTGCGGCGGAAACCAGGGCGGGGGCGATGACGGCGAGTCGTGCGTGACCCTCGGCCTGGTCGAGCGGGGCGTCTACGCCCTGGGCGACAGCAAGCGTCCTGACCGCGAGCCGTTGCTGTTCACCGCCGAGGAGTTGACCAACGCCGGGATCGACCCGGCCCGGTTCGGCCTGTCCGTCTGAGCCCCCCGAACAGCCCCGGCCGCCCGCAGTCCCGTGCGGGCGGCCGGGGCTTCAACGGCTCCGAGGAGAAGCACAGTTGCACTTCCACGGCTACGAGTGGGCCGGTGACGGCCGACTGCTGGCGAAGGAGCCGGAGCGTCGCCCGATCGAGGCCGCACGGTTCGGCCTCTCGGAACTCCCGCCGATGATGACCGGCTGGTGGCTGCTGCGGCCCACCGCCCAGATCCGGGGCACCTGGGAGACGGCGGCCGACGCAGCCGACTGGCTTGCGGCACGGTACGAGGAGCACACACCGGGCGGCGATCCGTGGCTTCCCACCGAGGCACGGCGACTCTGCGCGATCGAGCAATTGGAGGGTGCCGCAGACGTGGTGTGGTCCCGCTGGGTGTCCGACAGCCGCTGGTCGGGCCACTACGTGATCGCGTGCCCCCACAGGATCTGGCCGGACATCCCTTGCCCGACCCGGCACACCGCTCGACCACCGGTCTCGGGCTGACGCTGCCGCCCCGCCTCCGGGGCCCGCCGGAGTTTCTGGCGGGCCCCGGAACACGTTCGGCGAGACCGGTCAATCTTCGCCGGGAAGGAACGCCAGCTCAGGACTCTCGTGACGCCCCCGGTACCGGCCGGGCCGGCTAGGGAGGACACTGGCACCGGTCCCGCCCGCACGAGACTTCCGGAGGAACGGTGAGCGCAGCGTCCCTGCACGGCCACCACGACGACCAGCAGCCGATCCCGCGGACCCAGAACGCAGTCGCCACCGCGCTCCCGTCGGCGCAACGGATGGAGTTCTACCGGGAGATGGGCGAGGCTGACGACTCGACGATCGGCGGCGTCCTGCGGCGCTGGTGGCTGCGAGCCCAGCTCTACCGCGATCCGGAAGGTGACCGCATCCACGCCGCCATCCAGGCCGGCACCGCCCCGGGCACCCCCGCGTCCGCAGTCCTGCGCCGTCTCGGGGCCCAGTGAGCAACCTTGTCCGATAGCCGCCGGTCCGGCCACCGCATGATCGTGTGCCCCGATCAGGTCTGGCAGGACAGCCGGTGTCCGACCCAGCACTGACGGTCGCTCACGCCGCCCCGACCGCCTCCAACGGGCTGAGGGCGGCTGCCCGGCGGGCGGGGAGGGTGGCGGCGAGGGCTCCGATGGTGAGGGAGGCGAGGCAGAGGAGGGCCAGGGTCCCCCAGGGCACGGCCAGCGTGTACTGCTTGACCGCGCCGCCGGCCAGCGCGCCGACGGCCCAGGCGCCGAACAGGCCGCCGGCCAGGCCGAGCAGGGTGCCGAAGGCCGCGACCGTCACGGCTTCCAGGCGGATCATCCGACGGATGCCCCGGCGGTCCATGCCGATGGCGCGCAGGACGCCGATCTCGCGCGTCCGTTCGGTGACGGACATGGCCAGGGTGTTGACGATGCCGAGGGCGGAGATCACGACGCCGATGCCGAGGAGCCCGTACATCAGCGTCAGCAGGTCGCCCATCGTCCCCGCCGCTTTGCGCACCAGTTCGGCCCGGTCCTGCACCTTCAGGAGCGGGTTGTTGCCGACCGCCGCCCGCAGCCCCTCTCCGGACGCGCTGTCGCCCCGGACGAGGATCCGCTGGACGGAGCCGGGCTTGAAGCTGTGCTTCTGCACGTCGGCCCGGGCGCCGACCGCGTCGTGGGCGGTGGGGTTGTCCTGGTAGATGCCGACGACGGTGTACCGCGTGAACTCCTCGCTCCGGCCGAGGCGGGCGTTGACCTGGCCTCCCGTGCTGACTCCGGTCTCCCGGGCGACGCTGCTGGAGAGGGCGATCCGGCTGGGCCCGAGGTCCTGCGCGGAGCCGCTCACGAAGTCGAGCTTCAGCACCTGGCCGACGCCGTCCGGCTCTACGTCGGCCGGCTCCACATCGGCCGGGTCGATGCCGGAGATCTCGCGCACCTTGCCGCCGATGACCGCCGTGGAGTCGGCGACCGCGCTCGCGCCGCGCACCCCGGGGGCGCCGGCCACCCGCTGGACGGCGGCCGGGTCGATGCCGGTCATGGTGTCGCCGGTGCTGATCACGTAGTCGGCCGCGAGCCCGTCCGCCGTCTGCCGGTCGAGGGCCTGCCCGGTGGAGTGGCCGATGGTGGCGAGCCCGCTGACCAGTGCCGTGCTGATCAGCAGCGTGGCGGCGGTCGCCGCCGTGCGCCGGGGGTCGCGCAGCGCGTTCTGCCGGGCCAGGAGGCCGGCGACGCCGAACCGCCGGGTGAGGCGGCCCGTCAGCCGGATCACCGGGACGGCGAGAGTCGGCGCCAGCACGATCAGGGCGACGACCAGGACCCCGCAGCCGAGCATCGCGTTGCGCAGGTTCTCCTCGGAGGCGTCCTCGGCCGAACGCGCGAGCGCGGTCAGCAGGCCGGCGCCGAGCACGAGCAGCCCCACCCCGGCGATCGGACGCAGCCGTGAGCGCCCGCCGGGCGGCGCGGCCGCCGCCCGCAGCGCCTCGATCGGCGCGATCCGCGCCGCCCTGCGCGACGGCAGCCAGGCGGCCGACACCGTCACGCCGACCCCGACGAACAGGGCCGCCGCCACCGGCCGGGGCCCGATGACGAGCGGGCCCTTCGGCACCTGGTTCCCGTCACCGCTCAGCAGTCCGGGCAGCACGGTCGCGATGCCGAGCCCGAGGGCGAACCCCGCCATCGACGCGACGACCCCGACCAGCGCCGCTTCGGCCAGCAGTGAGCGCACCACCTGGCGCCGTGTCGCGCCCACCGCCCGCAGCAGGGCGATCTCCCGGGTGCGCCGGGCGACGAGCATGGTGAAGGTGTTGACCACGAGGAACGAGCCGATGAACAACGACACCCCGGCGAAGACCATCGGCAGCTTCTGGTAGCCCCGGGTCAACGTGCCGACGTAGAGGGCCTGTTGGTCCGCCTGCGCCTGTCCGGTGGTGACCTCGGCCGCGCCGGGCGGCAGGGTGGCGGCGATCCGCGCCGCCAGCTCGTACTGGCCGGCGCCCGGTCCGGCGGAGACTTCAAGGCTGGTGTAGTTCCCGGGAGTTGCGAACAGCCGCTGTGCGGTGGCCCGGTCGAACAGGGTGAGCGTGCCGCCGGCCGTGACCCGGGTGTCCCCGGTGGTGACGGTGCCGACCAGGCGCGCGGTGAGGGCCGGGCCGTCCGTGGCGAGCGTGATCGTGTCGCCCACCCGGTACCGGCCGGCCGCCGCGGTGCCCCGGTCGACGGCGATCTCGTCGGCACCGGCGGGGGCCCGCCCCTCGACCACGGGGTAGCGGGCGTCCTTGCCGTCGCGCCCCGGGACGTAGGCAGCCGCGAGGTTCGTGCCCCGCTTGACCCGCAGCGGCCTGCCGTCGGCCGCGTTCAAGGTGGCGCTCCCGTCGACCGACGGCCGTACCGCCGCGACGCCGGGCACGTCCGCGAGCCTGCGCGCCAGCGCGTCGGTCAACACGCCCGGCTGGTCAGGAGTGGCGGCGGGCTCCTTCGCGGTGACGCTGACCGCGACGTCGGCGAAGGTGCGGGACGCGGCCGCCCGCTGGACGGCGGCGGTCGAGTCCGCGAAGACGAGGGTGCCGGAGACGAAGGCGACGCCGAGGCAGACCGCGAGGACGGTCATGAGCAGCCGGGCCTTGTGCGCCAGGACGTTGCGCAGGGCTGTGGTCAGCATGATCAGCTTTCGGAAGTGGCGGGTGCGGGGTCAGCCGGCGAAGGACTTCATGACGTCCAGCACCCGGTCCGGCGTCGGGTGCGCCATCTCGTCGACCAGCCGCCCGTCGGCCAGGAACACCACCCGGTCCGCGTACCCGGCGGCCACCGGGTCGTGGGTCACCATGACCACTGTCTGCCCCAACTCCCTGACGGAGCCGCGCAGGAAGCCGAGCACCTCGCCCCCGGCCCGGGAGTCGAGGTTGCCGGTCGGCTCGTCGCCGAACACGATCGAGGGCCGCGCGACCAGCGCCCGGGCGACCGCGACGCGTTGCTGCTGCCCGCCGGACAGTTCGGCCGGCCGGTGGTCGAGGCGCTGGGAGAGCCCGACCATCGACACCACCCGGTCCAGCCACTGCCGGTCCGGCGTGCGCCCGGCCAGCGACAGCGGGAGCGTGATGTTCTCCAGCGCGGTCAGGGTGGGCAGCAGGTTGAACGCCTGGAAGATGAAGCCGACCCGGTCCCGCCGCAGCCGGGTGAGCTGCCGGTCGCCCAGGCCGCCCAGCTCCGTCGTGCCGATCCGCACCGACCCCGACGTGGGGGTGTCGAGCCCGGCCGCGCAGTGCATCAGGGTGGACTTGCCGCAGCCGGACGGGCCCATGATCGCGGTGAACTCGCCCTCCCGGAAGGCCACGCTGACCCGGTCCAGGGCGGTGACCCGGGTGTCGCCGCCGCCGTAGGTCTTCGTCAGGTCGACGACGGCGGCCGCGACCCCGGGGGTCGCTTGCAGGGCAAGGGGGTTGGCGATCACGGGTGGCTCCTGTCCGAAGGCGCGAGTCGAGGTGCGGGTCAAGGTGCGAGTCGGTGCACTTCGAAGGGTGTCCGGGGCACGTATCAGGCCCCTGCGCCGCCGTGTATCAGTCCCCGCGCCGCTTCGCAGCAGTCCCGTAGCAACTGCCGCGGTCAGCCCGGCAGCCGCAGCGTCGCCACCGCGCCGCCGTCCTCCGCGTTGTCGAAGCGCAGCTCCGCCCCGAGCAGCCGGGCCTGCCCCAGCGCGATGGTGAGCCCCAGCCCGTGGCCCGTGCCACGCTCGGCGGCGCCGGTGTGGAAGCGGCGCGGGCCTTGGCGCAGCAGGTCCGGCGGGAAGCCGGGGCCGTGGTCGCGCACGACGACCGTACGGTCCTGGACGGTGACCAGGACGGGGGCGGCCCCGTGCCGGTGCGCGTTGACGACGAGGTTGCCGACGATCCGTTCCAGCCGCCGCGGGTCGGTCTCCACCGTCCGCTCCGCCGCCACGGCGATCTCGGCCTCGAACCCGGTGCGCAGCACGGCCTCCCGGACGACGGCCGCGAGCGGCACCCGGGCCCGCGCCACCTCCTCCGCCCCGGCGTCCAGCCGCGAGATCTCCAGCAGGTCCTCGACCAGCCCGCGCAGGTCCCGCACCCGCGCCCGGATCAGGTCCTCGGTCTCGCCGGCCGGCAGCAGGTCGACGGCGGCCAGCAGTCCGCCGACCGGTGTGCGCAGCTCGTGCGCCACGTCCGCGGTGAACTGCCGTTCGGAGCGCAGTCGTCGGCCGAGGCTGTCGGCCATCAGATCCACCGTCGCCGCGATGTCGGCGACTTCGTCGCCGCCCTTGGTGGGCCCGGTCCGGGCGTCGAGGTCCCCGGCGGAGATCCGTCCCGCCGTCTCGGCGACCCGCCGCAGCCGGCGGGCGAGCAGTCCGGCCCCGTAGACCGCGGCCGGCGTGGCCGCCGCGAGCGCGACCAGCGAGGCCACCGCCATCGCCGCGTCCAGCCGGGGCAGGTCGGAGAGCTGCGGTGCCAGGTTGACCTGGATGGCGAGGACTGGGCTGCCGGGCCCGCCGGTGCGCTGGGCGGCCCAGTAGCTCGGGCCCGAGTTCCCTTCGGCGTGCCCGTCGTAGGCCGTGTGCCGTTCGCCGTCGGCCGGGTGGCGCAGGGCGGCGGGCAGGTCTACGGGGTCGAGTTCGGCGCCGTCCGCCAGCGATCCGGTGCGCCGGTAGACGTCCATGGCCGAGTAGACGGCGTTGAAGGCCTGCGCCTCGGCCCGGCTGCGGATGTCGTGCGCGGTCCACAGGTGCACCAGCACCCCGACCGCCGCCGCGACGAGGCAGGCGGTGGCGGCGGCCAGCGCGGCGATCTTCCAGCGCAGGGGCGCGCGGGCGGGCCGGGGAGTCGTGTGCACCGCTCTCAGCGCCTGAGCTTGTAGCCGAAGCCGCGGACCGTCTCGATCCGCTCCCGGCCGAGCTTGCGGCGCAGCCGCTGCACGCACAGGTCCACGACCCGGCTGTCGCCGTCCCAGCCGTACTCCCAGACGTTGCGCAGCAGGGTGTGCCGCTCCAGCACGACGCCGGGGTGGGCGGCGAACTCCAGCAGCAGCTTCAGCTCGGTCGGGGTCAGCGCCACCGGCGCCCCGCCGACGGACACCTCCATTCCGGCGGTGTCGACGGTGAGGTCCCCGAACACCAGGACGTCCCCGTCGGCGGCTCCGGGCGAGGGCGCCGGGACGGGTGGCGCGTACGTCGCCCGCCGCAGCAGCGAGCGGATGCGCGCCACCAGCACGTACGTGTCCACGGGCTTGACCACGTAGTCGTCCGCCCCGGCCTCCAGGCCGGCGACGACGTCGAGGCCGTCGCCGCGCGCGGACATCATCAGGACGGGCACCAGACTGGTCTCCCGGACCTTGCGGCACAGGCCGATCCCGTCCAGGCCGGGCAGCATCACGTCCAGGATCAGCAGGTCGAACTGCTCGTCCCGGAACAGCTCCAGCGCCGTGAGGCCGTCCGCCGCGGCGCGCATCCCGTAGCCGTAGCGTTCCAGCGCGACGGTGAAGGAGCGGCGCATCAGCTCGTCGTCCTCGACCAGCAGCACGCGGACGGGGTGCGGGGGCGGCGTGGGCGAGGACACGGGCGGACGGCTCCTGCTCGGACAGCGACGGACAGCGGCGGGCGGCGGCGGCGGCGGACAAGGGCACGATACGGCAGATATCGGACGCCCCGGCCTCCTCACCCACATCGACGTCAGGCCGCGCGCTCCCTGATACCCGGCGGATACAAACCCGCCGACGAACCCCCCGCCGCACCCGCCACCGATCACCCCTTGACCGACCCGGCGGTCAGGCCCTGGGCCAGGTGGCGCTGGAGGCGTCAAGAGCGGGAACGCCAAGAGCGGAAACGCAAAGGGCCGGGACGCCCGTCGCGCCCCGACCCTTGACGGTTCGTCAGTCGTTCGCCACGGTCGCGTACCGCGCGGTGCCCTCGGCCATCTGCTTCAGCGCGTCCTTGCGGTCCCGCTTCGACAGCTTGTCGATGTAGAGGGTGCCGAACAGGTGGTCGGTCTCGTGCTGCAGGCAGCGGGCGAAGAAGCCGGTGCCCTCGACCCGGATCGGCCGGCCGTCCTTGTCCACGCCGGTCACCGCCGCGTACTCCGGGCGGGGCAGCTCGGCGTACGCGCCCGGCACCGACAGGCAGCCCTCGTTGCTGTCGTCCAGCACCCGCCGGCGGTCCGCCGGGTACTCCTCCAGCTTCGGGTTGATCACGTGGCCGATGTGGCGCACGCCCTCGTCGTCCGGGCAGTCGTAGACGAAGACCTTCAGGTCCACGCCGATCTGATTGGCCGCCAGGCCCACGCCCTCGGCCGCGTACATCGACTGGAACATGTCGTCGATCAACGCGGACAGCTCACCGTCGAACGCGGTGACGTCCTTGACCTCGCGGTGCAGGACCGGGTTGCCCACCACGGTGATCGGACGCGCGGTGCCCTTGGAGAGGTCCGGCTGCTCGCCGACCACCTTCAGCGGGGCCTCGTCGGCCGCCGACTCCTGGTCGTGGTCGTGGTCGTGCTGGTGGTCGTGCTGCTCCGCCATCGCTGCTTATCCGCTTCCGCTTCCGAGAATGGTCCAGGTATTCGGCTCTCGCCGGGTACACCGCTCAAGGGTAAGCGGCGCGCTCAACAGACTTCCTCCAGATCGCGGTACGCCCGCGTGCCGGGCGAGGCCGCGGCCCAGCGGTCCAGCAGCGAGCGGACCAGCAGGGCGGGCGCGGCGATCCCGCACTCGCGCTCCACCAGCCAGGACATGCCGGCCTCCCCGCCCTGGCTGAGGTGGCTGAGGTGTCCGGGGTGCGCGGCGTCGCCGTCGTCGTGCGGGTCGTGGTGGGCGGTGTGCCCGTCGTCCGTGGCCATCCGGCTCTCCGAGCAGGCCCGGCAGAGCAGCCGCACCGAGGACGTCCAGTCCTCCGCCGCGTAGCCGGCGTCCGCCACGACCCGCTCCAGCGCGTCCCGGTCCCCCGCCGTGGCGGCCTGGAGCAGCACCACGTAGGTCGGCACCGGGGACGGCGCCCACAGCTCGATCTCGTCGAACACCGGATAGGCGACCCCGTCGGTGACCCGCTCGCCGTGCGGGGCGCCGTCGTGCAGCACCACCTCGCCCCAGCGGCGGCCGGAGGAGGGCAGCGGGATGGACAGCACCTCGATCCGGGCCGGGTCCAGCCGGCGGCCCCACACCACCTCGGACTCGCCGTCCGGGGAGAGCCGCACCGGGGTGGTGCCGAGGTCCAGGCTGACCGGGCCGTCCGGCTGCCCGCCCGGGCCGCCGGACAGCTTCAGCCCGTACGCCTGCCAGGCGCGGCGGGCCAGCGGCCAGTCCTGTAGGGCGGTCGCGGTGATGCCGAGGTTCCACCAGTCGGGGGCGCCGTGCTCGCGGTCCAGCAGGGCGACGGCCCGCAGCCCGGCCGAGCGGGCCTGCTCCCAGTCCCGGCGGAACTTGTGCAGCAGGGCGAGGTTGAACCAGGAGTCGGACAGCCAGGGCTCCAGGTCGGCGGCCATCACCAGCAGCGCGCCGGCGTCCTCGTAGCGGCCGTCGCCGATCAGCGTGAAGGCCCGGTCGGTCGTCTGCCGCCAGGTGGCGGACGGCCGGTGCCGTGCCCGGTGGAAGATCCTCACGTTCGTCCCTGCCGTCGTCGTCCGCTCAAGTCCCGTACCGCCGCGTCCGGATCCACTTCCGCGGGGGTCCGGGGCACGGTGCCCCGGGTCGGTGTTCCACGCTACGACCGCATCCAACCACGCCCGCCCCCGCCCGCGCTCCCCACCGGCGAGGTTGGGGCCGCCCCTACCCAGCCTGCCCGCCCGGCCGCCCCGCCTCAACCCCGGCGCAGGCCCGCCGGTCCGCGGCGCTCCGCCGGTCCGCCCCGCGGCACTCGACGGGACCCGGGCCGACCGTCGGACTTCGGGCCCGCCTGGACAGGCCTCAGCCGCCCACCCGGGCCAGCGCGTCCACCACCCGGGCGTCGTACACCCGGCCGCGCCCCAGCCGCAGCACCTCCAGCGCCTCCAGCCGGCCCACCGCCTCGCCGACCCCGCGGCCGCGGGCCGCCGTCAGCAGGTCGTCGTGGGCGTTGGCCACCCGGATGATCCGGGCCGCCAGCGGCACCGCGCCGTCCCCGCCGGCCGTGCCGAGCACCGGATCGGCCAGCCGGGCGACCTGCTCGGCGACCTGCCGGGGCACCCCGGTGCGGCGGATCACCTCGCTGCCCAGCCGGGCGATCCGCTGCTGCTCGGCGCAGGGCAGCAGCGCGGTCGCGCCGTCCGGCACCGGCTCGACCAGCGACAGCTGGCCCACGTCGTGCATCAGCGCCGCGTACTCCAGCAGGGCGAGTTCCCGGGTGCCCAGCCCCAGCTCGCGCCCCAGCGCGCACGCCGTGTCCGCGACCCGGCGGGCGTGCCCGTGCGGGGTGTAGCCGGCCACCTCGGTGGCCCGGGCCAGGCTGGCGATGGTCTGCCCGGTGGTGGCCCGCACCGCCGCGGCCCGCCGGAAGGACACCTGGGCGAGCAGCAGCGGGGTGCAGAACAGCGGCAGCGCCCACAGCCCGACCTCGCCGGCCGCCAGGCTGACCAGCATCCCGGTGGCGACGATCGCCGAGCCGATCCCGAACAGCGAGCGCAGTTCGTCCTCCAGCGCCGCCGGGAACCTCAGCCCGCCCTCCAGGCCGGCCGCCGACCGGCGCAGCAGCGCCGCCAGGGTCGCGTCGCAGAGCGCGGCCAGCGCGGCGACGGCGGTCAGGAACACCCCGTACGCCGGGCCCTCGGGCGAGAAGCGGTCGACCAGTCCGCCGTTGTAGAGCGGCTGGAAGACAGCGGCGGCGAAGCCGACCCCGAGCAGCCGGCGGGCGGCGCTGTCCCGCCGGGCCGGGTCGGCCCAGGGCGGGCGCCGGTGCGGGCGGCCGGGGCGGGCCCGCTGGGTCAGGCCCGGCCGGCCCCGGCCCGGGCGGCACGCCCTGAGCCAGGGCAGTGCGAGGCCGGGCAGCCAGGCCAGCAGCAGGCCGACGCCGGTCACCGCGACCACCTGGAGCATCCCGTGCGCGGTGGGCACCCCGCGCAGCGGCCCGAGCAGGGCGTACGCCAGCGCGCCGGCCGCGCCGATCGGCGCCTGTTCGCGGTCGCCCGGAAGGGTGATCCGGACGCACTCGCCGAGCGCGATCAGCGCCGTGAACGCCAACGCGACCCGCGCTCCGGCCACCCCGCGCACCGCGACCGCGCCCACCGCGAACACCAGCAGCGCGGCCGCCGCCGCGTGCACCACGCGGGCCTCCCGGCCAGCCGCGGTCACGGCTGCCCGGCCGTGGGGACGCTCCCGCCCTGCGCGGGCACCCGGCCCGGCGCCGCCCGCGCCGGCTCGGGCACCCCGAGCGGAATGTCGGGGACGGCCCGGATGCCGTCCCCGGGCGGCGGCAGCACCGGCTGCCAGTCGTGCCCGGCCAGCGCGTCGATCAGGGCCCGGACCATCACCGGGTCGAACTGGCTGCCCGAGCAGCGCTCCAGCTCCGCCACGGCCTCGGCGACCGGGCGGCCGCGCCGGTAGGAGCGGGTGGAGGTCATCGAGTCGAAGGCGTCGGCGACCGAGATGATCCGGGCGAACTCGGGGATCTGCTCGCCGACCAGCCCGCTCGGGTAGCCCCGGCCGTCCATCCGCTCGTGGTGGTGCAGGATCCCGGCGTGCGCCTCGCCGAGGAAGGCGATCCCGCGCACCAGCTCGTACCCGTACACCGGGTGGATCTCGACGGCCCGCCGCTCCGCCTCGCTGAGGGGACCGTTTCTGCGCAGCAACTCGGTGGCCACGCCCAGCTTGCCGACGTCGTGCAGGATCCCCGCGAAGCGCAGGGTGCGCAGCCGCTCGGCCTCCATGCCGAGCTGACCGGCGATCAGCACCGAGGCCCGGCCGACCCGTTCGCTGTGCCCGCGGGTGTACGAGTCCTTGATCTCCACGGCCTGCACCAGCGACTGCACGGTGGCCTGGTGGGCGTCCCGCTCGCGCTGGCCCTGGGCGAAAACCCAGGCCGAGATCGACAGTGGCAGCAGCGCCAGCAGCGCCGCGAACGCCCCGTACGGGCCCTGCCAGAGCACGGCCACCATCAGGCCGCCGGCCGCGTGCACCAGCACCGGCAGCCCGCACACCGCGACCGCCCCGCGCAGCAGCACGACGGGCCGGCGGTCCTCCGCGAGCATCAGCATCGCGCCCACCAGCACCCCGTTGACCAGGCAGAACGTGACGACGGCGGCGAAGCCGGGCAGCAGCGCGGCCGGGAAGCGGGAGCCGAGCAGCAGTTGCGGCCCGTGCAGCAGGTGGAAGGCCGCCGCGGAGGCGAAGGCGCACAGCGCGAGCTGGGAGCCGTTCCACAGCTGGCGGGTCCGGCAGCCGCGCCCGGCCGGGCCGCCGAGCACCGCGGCGGGCACCGCGACCAGCGCGGCGGCGGCCGGCGGCAGCATCAGCACGCCGGCGAACAGCACCGGGAAGAAGGCGTTGACCCCGGGGCGGGAGAGCGCCCGCTCGGGCGGCGGCGGTCGGCGCAGCAGCCGGCGGACCAGCCGCAGGCAGGGCGTCGGCAGGCCCTGGGCCAGCGACTCCCAGCAGCCGTGCAGGAAGGCCAGCAGCCCGACCTTGGGCCAGTCCACCGGGGCGCCGAGCCAGCGCGGGAGCCCGGGCGGCACGCCGGTCGGCAGCAGCGGCAGCAGGCAGCACAGCGCCGCCACCGGGACGGCCACCAGGTAGCGCATCGCCCCCTCCGGCAGGGCCGCGTCTTCGCCGTCGATAGCGATCTCGACCTCCCCGACGTCCGGGCCCGCGTTGCCTCAGCTCGCCGGGCGGACCGGCGGTGAGCGTCCGTCAGGAGGATAGGCCGCCACCCGGGCGCAAGGACGCATGATGGCGCGACGACGCTGCTGGCGCACCGCCAACTCACTCGAACGAGTGAGGGGCGCACGCAAGCACAACGGGAGCGGCCCCGGGAGCGCACGCTCCCGGGGCTGTCTGACTCCGTGTCCGGACCGCTCGGCCCGCCCTCGCCGGCGGGCCCGTCCGCTTGCTCCGCCCGGCCGCTGAACGACCGCCCAGCCGTTGAACGGCCGCCCGGCTACTCCGCCGGGGCGCCCGCCTCGACGGTGGCACCGGGCCGGACCGTCGGCTCCTCCGGGGCCTCGCCGGCGGCCGGCACCGACCGGTCCGTCTCGACGTGCAACTCGACCGTGGTGTCGACGGCGACCACCACCTGCTCGCCCGAACGCTGCCCCGCCCGGATCGAGTCGATCCTGGCCAGCACCTTGCTGCGCAGGTCAGCCGGGGTGTCGTCGCAGCCGCAGGAACGCTTGATCAGTGCCTTGATCGCCTGCTCCAGCCCGTACTGCTTCAGGCAGGGCGAGCACTCCTCGAAGTGCACCCGCAGCTTGGCGCAGTCGCCCTCGGCCATCTCGTTGTCGAGGAATTCGTAGAGGTGGTCGAGGACCTCGCCACACTCCGTGTCGTGCGGATCGCCGCAGCTCATGAGCCCGAGCCCTTCGCTTCCTGCCCTGCCCCGCTGCCGGCCGGGACGAGCCCGCGCTCACGGGCGTAATCCTCCAGCATGCCGCGCAGCTGACGGCGGCCGCGGTGCAGCCGGGACATCACCGTGCCGATGGGAGTACCCATGATGTCCGCGATCTCCTTGTACGCAAAGCCTTCTACGTCCGCGAGGTACACGGCGATCCGGAATTCCTCCGGAATGGCCTGGAGCGCGTCCTTCACATCGCTGTCGGGGAGGTGGTCGAGCGCCTGGGTCTCGGCCGAGCGCAGACCGGTCGACATGTGCGACTCGGCGCGGGCCAGCTGCCAGTCCTCGATCTCCTCCGCCGCCGTGCGCTGGGGCTCGCGCTGCTTCTTGCGGTACGAGTTGATGAACGTGTTGGTGAGGATGCGGTACAGCCAGGCCTTGAGGTTCGTGCCCTCGCGGAACTGGTGGAAGGACGCGTACGCCTTGGCGAACGCCTCCTGGAGCAGGTCCTCCGCGTCCGCGGGGTTGCGCGTCATGCGCAGCGCCGCCGAGTACATCGGATCCAGGTAGCCCAGGGCGTCACGCTCGAAGCGCTCCCGCCGGGCCTCCTCGCTCTCCTGTGCCGACACCCGGAAGGTGTCCTCACCGATCGCCTCGGCCAGCTCCTCACCGGTGAGCGCCTCGCCCGTGGGCTGGCCCTCCTCCGGGCCCCGGCCCGGCTCGGCCTCGTGCTCGGTCCCGACGACCGGACCCACCTCCTCGGCATGGCGGGCACGACCCACGGCGGGCCGCCCCGAAATGGAGGATATCGGGCTGACGGGCTTCTCGCCCGCGACAATCCAGTCGGACCAGGCGGGGCCGAACGCCGCGGCGGCCTCGCGCTGCTCTGACCGCTCGGGGCACGCGATCGAACCCATCTGCCCTGCCTCTCAACCGGGAATCGTACTGACGAGAGTGCCAACCACCCCGACCCCGCCCGCATTCCCGCGCCCGCCCCGAAATCGCTCGCACGGGTGATCGAGCGGAAACCCCCCGCTCACGGCCGCCCCCGCCGCCTCAGACGACCCGCAGCACCCAGTCCCCGACCGCCCGGCAGATCGCCTCCAGCACCTCGTCCTGCCCCACCGGCGCCCGCTTGGGCACGTCGAAACCGTGCCCGCCGTACGGCACCGCCACCAGCTCGTGCCCGGGCGGCAGCTCCGGGAACTCCTGCGGCCCGCCGAACGGATCCGCCGTACCCTGCACCACCAGCGTCGCCGCCCCCGACTCCAGCAGCTCCTGCGCCCGGCTCTTCTCCGGCCGGCCCGGCGGGTGCAGCGGGAACGCCAGCGCCACCACCCCCACCGCCCCGCTCGCCGCCCCGGTCCGGCAGGCCACCCGCGCCCCGGCGCTGCGCCCGCCCACCACCAGCGGCAGCCCCTGACCGGCCAGCCGCCCGGCGACCGGGGTCCAACCACGGTCCAGCGTGCGCGGCGCCGGGGCGAGCCGCTTGCCCGCCACCCGCCAGGGCTGCTCCACCAGCGCCACGGTGATCCCGCGCGCCGGCAGCGCCGCGGCCAGCGCCACCAGGTCCCGGGCCTCGATCCCGCCGCCCGCGCCGTGACCGAGCGCCAGCAGCGCCTTCGGCGCACCGGCCCGGTGGTAGCTGATCCGGGCGTCCCCCACCTCGGTGGGGACGAGTTCGGTGGTCATCGTCGGTCGCTCCAACCGGCTCAGGCTCCCTCAGCTGTCAGGACGCAATCGTCGAACTTCAAACATTCAGACATCAGAACAGGGTGGTCTCGTACTCCGCCTCGGCCCACGGCTCCTTCAGCTCCGGGCCGTTGTTGCGGATGCTGCCGACCGCCGGCGAGACCGGAGTGGCCAGCAGCGCACCGGGCGGCGGCGGTATCAGCAGCCGGCGCAGCTCGTCCGGGTCGTCCAGCCCCGGGTCCAGCCACTCGCCGTAGGAGGCCGGGTCGAGGAACAGCGGCATCCGCTCGTGGATCGGCGCCAGCGACTCCTCGGCGTCGGTGGTGACGATGGTGAAGGTCACCAACCAGGCCGCCGGATGGTCGGCCGGCACCGTCCGGTCGCGCCAGAACTCGTACAGCCCGGCCAGCGCCAGCGGGGTGCCGTCCGCCCGGGAGACGAAGAACGGCTTCTTGCGCGCCTTGCCGCGCTCGCCCGGCACCGTCTGCCACTCGTAGTAGCCGTCCACCGGCAGGATGCACCGCCGCGAGGCGAACGCCTGCCGGTACGAGGGCTTCTCGTGCACCGTGTCCGAACGGGCGTTGATCATCTTCACCGCCGTCTCGGCCGACCGCGACCACTGCGGCACCAGGCCCCAGCGCAGCACCCTCAGCTGGCGCACCGGCCGCGCCCGGCCCTTCGGCACCCGCTCCAGCACCACGAAGGCGCTGGTGGTCGGGGCGACGTTCCAGTTGGGGGCCAGCGTTTCCGCCGGATCCCACTGCTCGACGCCGAACAGCTCGACGATGTCCTCGGGCTTGCCACTGGCTGCGAAGCGACCGCACATGCGGGCCAGCTTGCCATGCCCGCCCCGCTCACCACTTCTTCATCCCGCCAGGAGAACCGTCCGCTCCCGCCCGCCCGTCCCCGCATGGGAGGCTGCCCCGAACGGCCCAACGCAGCGGACGGAGGCGGAGACGAGACGATGAGCGCACAACCCACCGACCAGAACCTCGGCGAACTGTGGAACCAGGTCACCGGCACCCAGCCCGCGCCGCCCGGCTGGCTGGTGCTGGCCACCGCCGGCGCCGCCCTGCTCGCCGTCCTCGCCCGCCCGCTCTGGCACGTCACCCGCAACGCCGTGACCATCGCCCACGAAGGCGGCCACGGCCTGATCGCCCTCGTCACCGGCCGCCGGCTCGCCGGCATCCGGCTGCACTCCGACACCTCCGGCCTCACCCTCTCCTACGGCCGCCCCACCGGCCCCGGCATGATCCTCACCGCCGCCGCCGGCTACACCGCCCCCGCCCTGCTCGGCCTCGGCTGCGCCGCCCTGCTCTCCACCGGCCGGATCACCCTGCTGCTCTGGCTGGCCGTCGTCCTGCTGCTCGCCCTCCTGGTGCGCATCCGCAACGCCTTCGGCCTGTTCACCGTGCTGGTCGCCGGCGGCGCCTTCTTCCTGGTCTCCTGGTTCGGCAGCGCCGAGGTCCAGGCCGGCTTCGCCTACCTCGGCTGCTGGTTCCTGCTGTTCGGCGCCGTCCGCCCGGTCCTCGAACTCCAGCACCAGCGCCGCATCGGCTGGGCCCGCGACTCCGACGCCGACCAGCTGGCCCGCCTCACCCACATCCCCGGCCTCGCCTGGATCACCGTCTTCCTGCTCACCGCCCTCGCCTGCCTCGCCCTGAGCGCGACCTGGCTGCTCCAGCCCCTGCACTGAACCCCGCCCTCGGCGCGAACCTGCTGCTCCGGCCCCTGCGCCGAGCCGCCCCCGCGGCACGGACGGGCTACCACAACCCCTGCACCGGGCCTCCCCCGTCCCGCCATGCGGTTGGCGCAGGGGCCGTTCCGGTACGGCCCCTAAACTTGCCCCCATGACCGAGACCCTGTGGCCCGCCCCCGTCGCGACCACCCCCGTTGACGCCACCGTCACCATCCCCGGCTCCAAGTCGGTCACCAACCGAGCCCTGGTGCTGGCGGCGCTCGCCGACGAGCCCGGCTGGGTGCGCCGGCCGCTGCGCAGCCGCGACTCCCAGCTGATGGCCGACGGCCTGCGTGCCTTGGGCGTCGGCATCGAGGAGAAGGTCAACAACGACTCCGGCGGCACCGGCGGCGGCGAGGCCTGGCGGGTCATCCCGACCCCCGCGCTGCGCGGCCCCGCCTCGATCGACGTCGGCAACGCCGGCACCGTGATGCGCTTCCTGCCCCCGCTCGCCGTCCTCGCCGACGGCCCGGTGCACTTCGACGGCGACCCGCGCAGCTACGAGCGCCCCCAGCACGGCGTGATCAACGCCCTGCGCGCGCTCGGCGCCCGGATCGACGACGGCGGCCGCGGCGCCTTCCCGCTGACCGTGCACGGCACCGGCGCGCTCGACGGCGGCCCGGTCGAGCTGGACGCCTCCTCCTCGTCCCAGTTCGTCTCCGCCCTGCTGCTCTCCGGCGCCCGCTACAACCAGGGCGTCGAGGTCCGGCACGTCGGCGGCCCGGTGCCGTCGCTGCCGCACATCCGGATGACCGTCGAGATGCTGCGCCTGGCCGGCGTCCAGGTCGACGCCCCCGAGGACGGCGGCGAGAAGGACGTCTGGCGGGTCACCCCCGGCGCCCTGATCGGCCGCGACCTGGTGATCGAGCCGGACCTCTCCAACGCCGCGCCGTTCTTCGCCGCCGCCCTGGTCACCGGCGGCCGGGTGACGGTCCGCGACTGGCCCAAGCACACCAGCCAGCCCGGCGACCAGCTGCGCGAGATCTACACCCGGATGGGCGGCGCCTGCGAGTTCACCGACGAGGGCCTGCAGTTCACCGGCACCGGCCGGATCCACGGCATCGAGGCGGACCTGCACGACGTCGGCGAGCTCACCCCGGTGATCGCCGCCGTCGCCGCACTGGCCGACTCCGAGTCCCACCTGTACGGCATCGCCCACCTGCGGCTGCACGAGACCGACCGGCTCGCCGCGCTCGCCAAGGAGATCAACGACCTCGGCGGCGACGTCACCGAGACCGAGGACGGCCTGCGCATCCGCCCGCGCCCGCTGCACGGCGGCATCTTCCACACCTACGAGGACCACCGCCTGGCCACCGCCGCCGCCGTGGTCGGCCTGGCCGTGCCCGGCATCGAGGTGGAGAACGTGGCCACCACCGCCAAGACCCTGCCGGACTTCCCGAAGATGTGGGCGGAACTGCTCGGCGAAGCGGTGGCGGACGCCTGAGCGGAGACTGAGCACATGCGCCGCTACGGCAAGGACGCCGACGAGGACGACATCCGCAACCGCCCCGCCCGCCGGGGATCCCGGCCGCGGACCCGGATCCGGCCCAAACACGATGACGCCGCCGAGGCGATGGTGCTGACCGTCGACCGCGGCCGGCTGACCTGCCTGATCGACCCGGGCACCAAGCAGGAACGCGAGATCGTCGCCATGAAGGCCCGCGAGCTGGGCCGCAAGGGCGTCGTCGTGGGCGACGTGGTCAACATCGTCGGCGACCTCTCCGGGGACACCGACACGCTCGCCCGGATCGTCCGGGTCGAGGAGCGCAGCTCGGTGCTGCGGCGCACCGCGGACGACGACGACCCGTACGAGCGGATCGTCGTCGCCAACGCCCAGCAGCTGGCCATCGTCACCGCGCTGGCCGACCCGGAGCCCCGGCCCCGGCTGATCGACCGCTGCCTGGTGGCCGCCTACGACGCGGGCATGGAGCCGCTGCTGGTGCTCACCAAGGCCGACCTCGCCCCGGCCGGGCCGCTGCTGGAGTCGTACGCCCCGCTCGGCATCGACTACGTGGTCACCCGTCGGGACGAACTGGAGACGGAGGGCGCCGAGGCCGTCCGCGCGCACCTGCGCGGCCTCTCCACGGTGTTCATCGGCCACTCCGGCGTCGGCAAGACCACCCTGGTCAACGCCCTCGTCCCGGACCACCAGCGGCAGACCGGCCGGGTCAACGCGGTCACCGGGCGCGGCCGGCACACCACCGTGTCCGCGCTGGCGCTGCGGCTGCCCCCGCCGCCGGGCGCCAAGCCGGGCTCCAAGAAGGCGCTGGACCCGGGCTGGGTGATCGACACCCCGGGCTTCCGCTCCTTCGGCCTCTCGCACATCGACCCGTCCCGGGTCATCCACGCCTTCCCCGACCTGGAGCCCGGCACCGCCGACTGCCCGCGCGCCTGCAGCCACGACGAACCGGACTGCGCGCTGGACGCCTGGGTCGCCGACGGCCACGCCGAGGGCGCCCGGCTCTACTCGCTGCGCCGGCTGCTGGCCAGCAAGGAGGCCCGCGAGGGCGACTGACCCGGGCGGCGGCTTTACCGTCCCATGGGTTTCCCGACCGTTCGAGGTGTCGGACCGCGCCGGCCTGGCGATCATAGGAAGGTCGGGCCACAGCGCGGTCCGACCCGTCGATCGACAGGGAGGGCACGCGATGGCATGGGCCTTGGTGGTCCTGGCCGGCCTGCTGGAGACCGGCTTCGCGATCAACCTCAAGCTCAGCGAGGGCTTCACCAAGCTCTGGCCCACCATCAGCTTCTGTGTGTTCGCCCTGGGCAGCTTCGGCCTGCTCACGCTGTCCCTGAAGAGCCTGCCGGTCGGCCCCGCCTACGCGGTGTGGACGGGCATCGGCGCGGCCGGCACCGCCATCTACGGCATGGTCTTCCTGGACGAGACCACCTCGGTGCTGAAGCTGGTCTCGATCTCCCTGGTGATCGCCGGCGTGATCGGCCTCCAGCTCAGCGGCTCGGCGCACTGACCCCCACCGGCCCACCCCTGCCACCGGCCCGCTCCTGCTGCTCGCCCGCTCGCCACCGGCAGGCCGTCCCGGTCCGCGAGCCCGGCTGTCCCGATCCGGGCGGGATCGCTAGGGTTTCGGACATGGCCGATTACCACGACGATCTCCGACTCGCCCACGTCCTCGCCGACTCGGCCGACTCGGTCACCCTGGAGCGCTTCCGCGCCCTCGACCTGAAGGTCGAGACCAAGCCCGACCTCACCCCCGTGAGCGACGCCGACAAGGCCGCCGAGGAGCTCGTCCGCAGCGTGCTGCAGCGCGCCCGCCCGCGCGACGCGGTGCTCGGCGAGGAGTTCGGCCTCCAGGGCTCCGGCCCGCGCCGCTGGGTGATCGACCCGATCGACGGCACCAAGAACTACATCCGCGGCGTCCCGGTCTGGGCCACCCTGATCGCCCTGCTGGAGGACGGCCCGGACGGCGTCGAGCGCCCGGTGGTCGGCATCGTCTCCGCCCCCGCGCTGCAGCGCCGCTGGTGGGCGGCCAAGGACCTCGGCGCCTACGCCGGACGCAGCCTCACCAAGGCCTCCCGGATCCACGTCTCCGGCGTCTCCCGGATCGAGGACGCCTCCTTCTCCTACTCCTCGCTCTCCGGCTGGGAGGAGCGCGGCCGCCTCGACCCCTTCCTGGACCTCACCCGCGCCTGCTGGCGCACCCGCGCCTACGGCGACTTCTGGTCCTACATGATGGTGGCCGAGGGCGCGGTCGACATCGCCGCCGAGCCCGAGCTGTCGCTCTGGGACATGGCCGCCAACTGCGTCATCGTCGAGGAGGCCGGCGGCCGCTTCACCGGCCTGGACGGCGTGCCCGGCCCCGGCGGCGCCGACGCCGTCGCCAGCAACGGCATCCTCCACGAGGAGACCCTGCGCCGCCTGAGCGTCTAAGGGCTCTCCTGCGCGGCCGAACATGGTGCGGGGCCCGGGGGCAACGGCCCCCGGCGGCCCAGCCCCCCCCCCCCCCCGGCGCCCTCCCCACCCCCCCCCCTCCACCCCCCGACCCACCCCCCCCCCCCCCCCCCGCTCCCCCCGCCAAGC
>NZ_JBHVWW010000064.1:2487-16671 GCF_042882025.1 Kitasatospora sp. NPDC058243 | reverse complement strand
CGGTCGACCAGTCCTCTGGTCGACCGGGCCCGCCGCTCATCGGGGCGCGTCCCGGCTACTGCTTGCGCAGCTCCCGGACGGCCGCCTCCAGCCGCTGCCCGTAGTCGGCGTCGGCCTTGCGGAAGTTGTCGACCGCCCGCTCGACGATGTCCTCGCGGTCGGCGGAGACCTTGGCGATGAAGCCGGCCAGGTTGGCGATCAGCCGCTGCTTCTCGTCCTCCGAGAACAGCCGGTACAGGTTGCCGGCCTGCACGAAGTCGTCGTCCTCGGCGTGCGAGGGCGCCTCGTGGTTGCCGGTGGCGCCGGTGACCGCGGTGGCGGCCCACAGCGGGCGGCCGGTCTGCACCGGGCCGCCGAAGCTGTTCGGCTCGTAGTTCTTCTGGCGGCCGTGGCGGCCGTCGTACAGGTGGCCGTCGCGGCTGTTGGTGCGCGCCTCGGTGGCGTGCGGGCGGTTCACCGGCAGGTGGTCGGCGTTGATGCCGACGCGGTAGCGGTGGGCGTCCGCGTACGCGAACAGGCGGCCCTGCAGCATCTTGTCGGGGGACGGGCCGATGCCGGGCACGAAGTGCGACGGGGAGAAGATCGACTGCTCGACCTCGGCGAAGACGTTGTCGGGGTTGCGGTTGAGCTCCAGCCGCCCGATCTCGACCGGCGGGTAGTCGGCGTGCGGCCAGACCTTGGTGAGGTCGAAGGGGTTGAAGCGGTACTGCGCCGCGTCGGCCGCCGGCATGATCTGGACCTGCACGGTCCAGCTGGGGAACTCACCGCGCTCGATCGACTCGCGCAGGTCGCGCTGGTGGCTGTCCGGGTCCTCGCCGGCCAGCCGGTTGGCCTCGTCCTGGGTGAGGTTCCTGATGCCCTGGTCGGTCTTGAAGTGGTACTTGACCCAGAAGTGCTCGCCGGCCTCGTTCTGCCACTGGAAGGTGTGCGAGCCGTAGCCGTTGAGGTGGCGGTAGCTGGCCGGGATGCCGCGGTCGCCGAACAGCCAGGTCACCTGGTGGGTGGCCTCGGGCGACAGGCCCCAGAAGTCCCAGACGTTGTCCGCCTCCTGGGAGCCGGTGTACGGGTCGCGCTTCTGGGTGTGGATGAAGTCGGGGAACTTCACGGCGTCCTTGATGAAGAACACCGGGGTGTTGTTGCCGACGAGGTCGTAGTTGCCCTCCTCGGTGTAGAACTTCAGCGCGAAGCCGCGCGGGTCGCGCACCGCGTCGGCCGAGCCGAGGTTGCCGGCCACGGTGGAGAACCGCAGGAAGACCTCGGTCTGCTTGCCGACCTCGGACAGGAACGAGGCCCGGGTGTAGGGCGCCAGGTCGGCGGTCACCGTGAAGGTGCCGTAGGCCGCCGCGCCGCGGGCGTGCACCACGCGCTCCGGGATCCGCTCGCGGTTGAAGTGCGCGAGCTTCTCGAAGAGCTGCTGGTCCTGGATGAGCGCCGGGCCGCCGGGGCCCGCGGTCTCGGTGTTCTGGTTGTCGGCGACGGGGGCACCCGCCTCCGTGGTGAGGGTGGGGCGCAGCTCGTCCTGGGTCGTCATAAGAGGGCCTCCGCGTTATCCGGTCGTGACGACTCGATCCTAACTTGGACTTTGTCCAAGTCAACACTGGAACCAATCTGAGAGCGTGACTTACCCTGTTCCCATGAGCGACCTGCTGGAACGACTTCGCGGACGCGGCTGGCGGCTGACCTCACAGCGCCGGGTCGTGGCCGAGGTCCTCGACGGCGACCACGTCCACCTCACCGCGGACGAGGTGCACGCCCGCGCCGTCGCCCGCCTGCCCGAGATCAGCCGCGCGACCGTCTACAACACCCTCGGCGAACTGGTCGGCCTCGGCGAGGTCCTGGAGGTCGCCACCAACGGGCGCGCCAAGCGCTACGACCCCAACGCCCACCGCGCCCACCAGCACCTGGTCTGCTCCGGCTGCGGCGCCATCCGCGACGTCCACCCGCACGGCGACCCGCTCGCCGCCCTCCCGGCCGGCGAACGCTTCGGTTTCACCGTCACCACCGCCGAGGTCACCTACCGCGGCCTGTGCCCGGACTGCACGGGCACGCCGTAACGCGGCCCCGCCCGCCCGGCGGGAACCGCCGGACCCGCCCTACGCGCTCAGCTCCGCGTGCAGCGCGCCCAGCAGGCGCCCGGCCCGCTCCGCCACCTCGGCCGGCCCGTAGTCGGCCGCCCGGCGGCACCAGTTCTCGGCCTGCACCGGCTCCCCCCGGCGCAGCGCCAGCAGCGCCAGGCGCAGCGCCGCCCGCCCGTGCCCGGCGTCGGCCGCCCTGGTGTACCAGAGCATCGCCTGCGCCTCGCGGTCCTGCCGGGCCAGCAGCAGCCCCAGGTTGAAGGCGGCGCTGCGGCTGCCGGCCTCGGCCGCCCGCCGGTACCAGCTCTCGGCGATCTCCAGCGCGCCGCGCTCGGCCGCCCGCACCCCCATCCGCACCTGCGCCCGCCGGTGCCCGGCATCGGCCGCCAGCGCGTACCAGTGCTCGGCCTCGGTGTCCGCGTCACCGCGCCGGTCCAGCACCGAGGCCAGCCGGAACGCGCCCTCCGCCGACCCGCCGGACGCCGCCTGCCGGTAGCGCTCCAGCGCGCCGGCCAGGTTGCCCCGCTGCTCCTGGGCGACGGCCAGTTGCAGCGCGGCCTCGCCGTGGCCCTCGGCGGCGGCCCGCGCGTACCACTCCTGGGCCTGCCGCTGCTCGCCGCGCCCGGCGTGCAGCACGCCCAGGTTGAACGCGCCGTCCACGCTGCCGGCCTCGGCCGCCTTGGAGAACCACGGCTCGGCGCCGGTCTCCTCGCCGCGCTGCAACAGCACCACGGCCAGCGCGTTGCAGGCCTCCCGGTGCCCGGCGTACGCGGCCCGGCGGTACCACTGCTCGGCCTGCTGGTCGCGGCCGGTGGCGACGCAGAGCAGGCCGAGGTTGAAGGCGCCGTTCTGGTCGCCCGCGTCCAGGGCGGTGCGGTACCAGCGCTCGGCCTCCTTGGCCTCGCCGCGGCCGGCGTGCAGGGCGCCCAGCGCGTTGGCGGCGTTGCCGTCGCCGGCCTCGGCGGCCTCCCGCCACCACTCGGCGGCGGCGGCCAGGTCCCCGGAGTCGCGCAGCAGGAAGCCCAGCGCGCAGGCGGCGCGCGGCTCGCCGTTCTGCGCGGACTGCCGGTACCAGCGGGCGGCCTCCTCCAGCAGCGACTGGTCGGTGGCGGCGCGCTCCTCCAGCAGCACGCCCAGGCGCAGCGCGGCGCGGGCGTGGCCGCGGGCGGCGGCGGTGCGGTACCAGGCCTCGGCGGTCTCCTTGTCCCCGGCGGCCTCGCGCATCCGGGCCAGCCGGTAGGCGGCCTCCCGGTGCCCGGCGTCGGCGGAGACCTTGAACCAGCGCTCGGCGCGCACGTCGCGCCGGTGCTCCATCAGGTCGCCCAGCGCGTAGGCGCCGAGCGGGTGGCCGTGGTCCGCGGCGAAGTGCAGCCAGTACTCGGCGGCCTCCTCCTCGCCCTGGTCGCGCAGTTGGAGTCCGAGCGCGTGCGCGGCGGGGGCGCTGCCGGCCACCGCGGCATGGCGCCACCACTGGGCGGCCTCGGCCCGGTGGCCCTGCTGGTGCAGCAGCACGCCGAGGTTGTTGGCGGCGGCGCGCGTCCCGGCGGCCGCGGCGGCGCGCAGGTAGGGCTCGGCGTCCTCCAGGTCGCCGCGGCGCAGCAGCAGGGTGCCGAGCCGGCTGGCGGCGTCCGGGTCGCCGTCGTCGGCGGCCTGCCGGTGGCGGGCCTCCAGCGCGGCGCTCTCGCGGGCGGCCAGCGCGGTCTCGAAGCTGGTGGTGTCCAGGCCGGCCGGGTCGAGCGCGGCGGCGTTCGGGCCGTCGGCGGCGGCGCCGTCGGGCCCGTACGGGCGGACGGCGTCGGCGAACTGACGGGTGGACACGTGGACCAGGCTGTCGGGGCCGTAGCCGGCGACCGGGGGGCGCTCGGACAGGCCGCTGGTGCGCTGGGCGGGCAGGGCTCCGGGGCGGCTCTCGGGGCTCTCCGCCCAGGCGTCGGTGTCCGCCTCGGTGGCCGCCGCGGACTTGGTGCCTGACCCGTTCTTGCCGATCAGCCTCATGCCGACTCCCGCTCCCCCAGAGTGTCGCGGCATCGTGCCCCGGCCCGCGGCCGGGGGGACCCCCAGGGGAGGCGCCGGAACCGACGGCCGGTCAGCAGCCGCGCACCGTCCCCCATGTGTCCCATCGTCGCACCACCCGCAACCCGCGTACACCTGCC
Source organism: Kitasatospora sp. NPDC058243 (assembly GCF_042882025.1). Lineage (NCBI taxonomy): Bacteria > Bacillati > Actinomycetota > Actinomycetes > Kitasatosporales > Streptomycetaceae > Kitasatospora > Kitasatospora sp. NPDC058243. Next base: position 12,443 of record NZ_JBHVWW010000064.1, on the reverse strand, counting down.
CCGGCCGAATTCGGGCGGGGCCGACCCGAAGCCGACGAAATTGCTTCGGCGCTTTGTCGATTTCCCGACACTCGGACCCCACAAACCCCTTGCCGTCGTCGTTGGCGACGGTTGATGGTACCGGAGCGGTTCCCGCCGCTTCGGGGGGAAAACGCCAGAGGCCCGGAGGAAGAATCCTCCGGGCCTCTGTCCACTGAGTAGCGGGGACAGGATTTGAACCTGCGACCTCTGGGTTATGAGCCCAGCGAGCTACCGAGCTGCTCCACCCCGCGTCGGTAGTTGAACCATAGCACGGGTGCGGGGTGGAACAGGAATCGGTTGCCGCAGCTCAGCGGGCCACGACTACGGCTACGGCTGTCCGGACGGCGATCCGGACGGCGTCGCGCCCGGGGTCGCGCCCGGCGTCGGGGCCTGCACCGGGCTCCCGCCGCGGGCCGCCTCGGCCGCCTTCAGCGCGTCGCCCAGCGCCTTCTGGGCGTTGCCGTAGGCCACCCAGTCGCCGTTCTTGAACGCGGTCTGGCTGTCGTTGTACGCCTTCTCCGCGTCCCCGAGCGCCTTCTGCAGCTCCGGCGAGATCGTCCCGCCCGGCGCCGCCGTCCCCGGGTTGGTGGGCGTCCCCGGGTTGTTCGGCGTGGACGGCGCGGTCGGCGTGGTCCCCGGGGCCGCCCCGGCGAACACCTTCTTCAGCGCGTCCTCCAGGGTGTTCTCGAACGCCACGTTGTCGTTCCCGTACACCGCCAGCACCTTCTGCAGCGTCGGGTACTTGGCGCCGCGTCCGCGCACGTACACCGGCTCGACGTTGAGCAGCCCGCCGCCGACCGGCAGGGTCAGCAGGTTGCCGTACTCCAGCTCGGTGTCACCGCCGCTCTTCAGCGCGAAGATCTGCGAGGCCACCTCCTGCCGGGAGTTGAACGTCGACTGCACCAGACCCGGGCCGGGGGCGCTGTTGTCCCCCGAGATCTTCAGGATGCGGATCTTCCCGTAGTCCGGCCCCGGATCGGCGTTGACGGCCATGAACGCGGCCAGGTTCGGGCGGCCGTTGGGCACGAAGGTCGTGGTCAGCGAGAAGCTCGCCGAGGTGACCTGCGGGTCCGGCATCCGCACCGTCACGTAGTACGGCGGCTGGACCTGCTTGGTGTCGCTGGTCGGGTCGACCGGGATCTGCCAGATGTCGCTGCCGTTGAAGAAGGAGTTGGCGTCGGTCACGTGGTACTGGCCGAGCAGGTCGCGCTGCACCTTGAACATGTCCTGCGGGTAGCGCAGGTGCGGCAGCAGCGTGCCCGGGATGTCCGCCTTCGGCTCGACGGTGCCGGGGAACGCCTTCATCCAGGTCTTCAGCACCGGGTCCTGCTCGTCCCACTGGTAGAGCTTCACCTCGCCGGTGTAGGCGTCCACCGTGGCCTTGACCGAGTTGCGGATGTAGTTGACCTGGTTGGCGACGGTCAGCAGCTCACCGCGCTGGTTGGTCAGCGAGTCCTTGGTCGCGGTGCCCAGCGTCGTCTTCGACGAGAACGGGTAGCCGTCCGAGGTGGTGTAGCCGTCCAGCACCCAGACCACCCGGCCGTCCTGCACCACCGGGTACGCGTCGGCGTCGATGGACAGCCACGGGGCGACCTTCTCCACCCGCTCCTTCGGCGTCCGGTTGTAGATCACCTTCGCGCCGTCGGTGATCGCCCCCGCGTACAGGATCTGCGGCTCGGCGAAGCGCACCGCGTACGCGGCCCGGGTGATCGGGTTGTCCAGCGAGACACCGCTGTTGCCGGTGTAGGTGTACTCCTTGTTCTCGCCGGTCTTGGTGGTGTAGTCGATCTCCTTGTTCGAGCCGCCGACGATCGAGTACGACGTCGTCTTCTCGCCGTAGTAGATCCGCTGCTGGTAGTCGCCCAGCGCACCGGTGGCCGGCAGGCCGGACTCGGTGAACACCGGCTCGCCCTTGTCGCTGACCTGGTTGCCCTTGGCGACGACCGCGCCGTAGCCGTGGGTGTACTTGAAGTGGTCGTTGATCCAGTTGCGCTGCACGCCGTTGAGGTCCAGCTCGCGCAGGCCGATCACGGTGTCCTGCTTGTCCGTGCCGGAGCCGTAGCGGTCCACGTCCAGGGTGTTCGGGAAGGCGTAGTAGTTGCGCTGCTGCTCGATCGACTGGAAGGTCGGCGAGACGACGTTCGGGTCCAGCAGCCGGATGTCGGAGATCGTCTGCGCGTCCGGCTTGAGCGCCTCGGCCGTCGTCGACCCCTGCGGGCTGTACTGGGTCGTCTGCGCGTCCGCGATCCCGTACGCCTGCCGCGTCGCGTCGATGTTCTTCTGGATGTACGGCGTTTCCTTGGCCTGCTCGTTCGGCTTGACCTGGAACTGCTGCACGATCGCCGGGTACAGCCCGCCGATCAGCACCGCCGACAGCACCATCAGCCCCAGCCCGATCAGGGCCGGCGCCCAGGTGCGGCGCACCGGCGTCAGGAAGAACAGCAGCGCGCAGATGATCGCCACGAAGAACAGGATCGTCTTGGCCGGCAGGAACGCGTTGGCGTCCACGTAGCGCAGGCCCGTCCAGCCGGAGACCCCCTTGTAGGAGCCGGTCTTCACCGCCAGCGCGTACCGGTCCAGCCAGTACGCCACCGCCTTCAGCAGCACGAACACGCCCAGCAGCACCGCCAGGTGCCCCTGCGCGCCCGCGCTCGCCCGACGGCCCGGGCCCTGCAGCCGCAGCCCCCCGTACAGGTAGTGCACCAGCGCCGAGGTCAGCAGCGAGACGATCACCGCGCTGAACGCGAAGCCCAGCACGAACTCGTAGAACGGCAGGTCGAAGGCGTAGAACGAGACGTCCATGCCGAACTGGGCGTCCTTCTCGCCGAAGGGCGTCGCGTTCGTCCACATCAGCCAGGTCCGCCACTGGCCGGACGCCGCGGCGCCCGCCACCAGGCCGATCACCAGCGAGACGCCGATCAGCGCCCAGCGCTTGAACGGCGCCAGGCCCGAGCGGTAGCGGTCCAGGCTCTGCTGCTCGACCGACATCGCCGACAGCGGCGGCCGCAGCCGGTGCGCCAGCCAGACGTTGAAGCCGACGATCACCGCCATCAGCAGGCCGAACACCGCGAACAAGCCGATCTTCGTCCACAGCTGCGTGGTGAACACCGAGGAGTAACGGACGGACCTGAACCACAGCCAGTCCGTCCAGAACCCGGCGAACATGACGAACAGCAGGAACAGCACCGCGAGTACGCCCAGGGTCAGCAGGGCCACCCGCGCCCGCCGGGAGGGCGGCCCTACCCTGCGCCGGAAACCCGGCCCTGAGCGTTCCGGCATCTGGAATACCACGGTGGCACCTCAGCTGTGTCGTCTGGAGTCACTGGAGTCAGTCGGTCTTCAGGGAAACTTAACCAGGCTTTGGCCGAGTTCCCACCGTTAGCAGACGGTTACGACGACGTTCCCCGTCCCGGCCGTTCCCCGGCCCACTCGCGGCGCCCGGCGCCCGGGCCCCCGCCCGGCGTGTGAGGATTGAGGCATGTCCGACGCGTCCAATGCACTCAACTCCCCCGGCTCCCCCGACGACGTCTCCAAGCTCCCCGCCGCCACCCCGCTCACCCGGGCCGCGCTGGAGATCGACGAGTACGCCGCCACGCTCGGCTGGGACCTCCCGGCCCGGCTGTTCGCCCTGGTGGACAGCACCGCCCTGCGCAAGGCCGACCCGAAGATCGCCGCCCAGCTCGGCCTCGGCGACGACGACACGGCCGGCCTCACCCCGGTCGAGCAGGACGAGCTGCCGGCCGGCATGGAGCTGGACAAGTTCCTCGGCACCATCGCCTGGCCCGACGCGGTGGTCGGCTGCGCCCTGGTCGTCGAGCGCCTGATGCTGCCGCCGGGCTCCGAGCAGACCCGCCCGCGCAACGCCAGCGACGCCCAGCTCGCCGAGTGGGTGGCCAACCACCCCAAGCGCGAGGAGGTGCGGATCACCGCCGCCGTGCTGCGCAACGGCAAGAAGGAGATCGCGCTGCGGCTGCGCTCCAAGGACGTCGCCCGCGAGGTGCTGACCGGCCCGGACCTGGTGCCCGGCCTGACCGCGGCGCTGCTGGCGACCTTCTCGTAGCCCCCCGGCCGCCCCGGCCGCACCACTCCACGTTCACGGCACTACACCACGGCACTACGCCGCGGCATTAGTTCACGGCACTACTTCACGGCGCAGGACGGCAGCGCGGAGGTCTGCCCGGAGCGGACCTGCTCCAGCGACTTCAGCGCGCCGTCCAGCGTGTCCGTCTTGATCAGGTTCAGTCCGGACGGGACGTTCTTGGTCGCCTCGGCGCAGTTCGAGGACGGGGTGAAGAAGTACTCGGCGCCGGCGTCCCTGGCGGCGATCAGCTTCATCGATATCCCGCCGATCGGGCCGACCTTGCCGTCGTCGTCGATGGTGCCGGTGCCCGCCACGAACCGGCCGCCGGTGAGGTCGCCGCCGGGGGTGAGCTTGTCGATGATGCCGAGCGAGAACATCAGCCCGGCGCTCGGCCCGCCGACGTCCTGGAGGCCGATGTCGATCTGGAACGGGTAGGTGTGCCGGATCGTGGTGCCGATGCCGACCACCGCGAGTTCCGCCCGCTCGGCCGGGGCCTTCGGGTCGAGGTCCTTGGCCCGCACGGTGGGGACGGTGACGTCGGTCCGGTCCCCCGGGTTGGCGCCGCCGTTGCCGGTCGCGTCCTTGACCCGCGGGACGACGGTGAAGACCGCCGACTCGCCCGGCTTGTGCTTGGTGACCGCGGCCACCACCTGCTCGACCGTGCCGACCGGCGTGCCGTCGACGGCCACGATCTGGTCGCCCGCGTGCAGCCGGCCCTCCGCCGGGGCCCCCGCCGTGACCGATTTGATGATCAGCTCGGTGCCGACCGGGATGCCCAGCTGGTTGAGCGCGGCGGTGCGGGCGCTGTCCTCGGAGGAGGCGAACTCCTCGGCGTTCTGCTTCTTGGCGTCGGCGTCCGTCTGCCCCTTCGGGTAGACGTTGTCGTGCGGCACGACCATCACGTCGTCGCGCAGCCACCCGACCACCGCGTTGACCAGGCTGGGCTCGTACTTGGCCCCGGTGACCTGGACGGTGGTCATGTTGAGGTGCCCGGTGGTCGGGTACGAGTCGCGCCCGGTGATGGTGATCACCGACTTGCCCCCCTGGTTGCCGAGCGTGTTGTACGTCGGCCCCGGGCTCATCTCCGTGTACGGCACCTTCATCAGCACCGAGACGCAGAGCAGCGCTATGAGCAGCAGGGTGGCAGCGAGCATCGTCGCGGAGCGGCGTGGCATGCCTCGACAGTACGGGACGCGGATGAGCGGACGCCCCCCGGGCTACCGGCCGGAACCGTCCTCGGAGGCGGTGCTCCCGGCGGTGGTGCGTTCCATCGCGGCCATGAAGCGCCGGTGCTCGGCGAGCGAGGCCGGGTCCCCCGTGGCCCTCGGGGCGCGTTGGGCCCAGCCCGCCCACAAGGCGGCGAGCAGGACGGCGATGACCGGAATGATCAACCAGGCGAGCGCACCCATATCAGTACTCCCAGCTCGTCGTGTCTATGAGCAGATTAACCACTCCGGCGGACAACGCGGGCGGCGCCGTCCGGGTTACGGGACGGCCGATCGGCTCACTGCCAGGGAGTATTCGGCCCACTGACCCGGACCCGTTCGAGTGAGAGCCCGGCCCGTCCGGCATGTTCGTCACATTCCGTGCACCGATGGCGACTCTCCGCGGCCGATCGACCTCTTCGGACCCCTTCAGGCCCCGCCCGGTCGCGGCCGGTCCGATCCGGTCCGGCCCACAGGGGGCGCCCGGGTCAGCAGCTGCCGGCGCCGACCCACTCCTCCTCGCCGTCGGCGAAGACCTGGTGCTTCCAGATCGGCACCTCGTGCTTGAGGTCGTCGATCAGCCGCCGGGCGGCCGCGAAGGCCTCGCCCCGGTGGGCGCAGGACACGGCGACGATCACCGCCTTGTCGGTGATCTCCAGCCGGCCGACCCGGTGCACCGCGGCCAGCGCCCGCACCGGGAAGTCAGCGACGACCTTCTCCGCGATCCGGCGCATCTCCTGCTCGGCGGTGGGGTGGCAGCTGTATTCCAGCGCGGTGACCGACTTGCCGCCGTCGTGGTCGCGGACCGTCCCGACGAAGACGGTCGTCCCGCCGGCCGCGTCGTCGCCGACCGCCTCGTACACCTCGTCCAGCGAGAGCGGGGTGTCGCGGACGGCGAGCAGGCGAATGGGGTCCTGGTTCTCGGGCATGCCCCCATGATTCCCCATCCCGGGTGGTTTGAGGCAAGCGGGTTCCGCATCACGATGGCGGGATTCCGCATCGTGAGAAAATCTGCTCCCCCCTCGGGGCCACCGGCCTCAGAAGCGGCGCCGCTTGCGGGCCCGGCGCACCAGCGCGGCCGTACCGACCAGCGCCACCGTCGCCCCGGCCGCCCCCAGGCTGGTCGCGGCCTCCTTGCCGCCCAGCCGGCGCCCGGCCACCGCATGCTTCCCGGCGACCTGGCCCAGCAGCTCGGCCAGCACCTGCTCGTTGCTGTGCTCCGGACGCCAGCCCGCCTCGTGCAGCCGGCTGCCGGACACCACCCACGGGTACATCGTGTAGGCCAGGTCCCCCGCCGGGGCCGGGGTCAGGCCCAGCCGGTGCAGCCGGGCCGCGGTGCCCAGCGCCAGCGAGGCCGGCAGCTCCATCCGCCGGATCCCCGACAGCCGCTCCACGTCCTCCTGCTCCAGCCAGCCGTCGCAGCCGACCGTCACCTCGCCCTCCACCAGGCCCAGCGCCGCGTACTCCAGCGCCGCCGCCAGGTCGTCCACGTGGCAGAACTGCCAGCACGGGCGGGAACCGGCCACCACCAGCAGCCGCGGCGCCTCGAAGTGCCGGGTCAGCACGGTGTCCACGCCGGGGCCGACCACCACCGCCGGACGCAGCACCGTCACCTGCAGCCCCGGGTGGGCGCGCGGCGCCCGGCGGGCCAGGCGCTCGATCTCCAGCAGGTCCCCGACCAGCGAGGCCTCCTCGGTCGCCCGCAGCTCGGAGTCCTCGGCCAGCGGCACCTCGTTGTCGGCCAGCGCGCCGTAGACCATCGCGGAGGTGCAGAGCACCACCCGGTGCACCCCGGCGGCCGCGGCCGCCGTCAGCACGGTCTGCGCGCCGCGCACGTTGTAGGCGCTGCGGGCGCGCGGATCCGACTCCATGCCGAAGTCCATCGCCAGGTGCACCACCACGTCCACCCCGGACAACCGCTCGGCCACCGCGGGGTCCCGCACGTCCAGCACCCGCCACTGCACACCCGGCACCTCACCGCGCCGGTCGTCCACCGCCAGCACCCTGCGCACGTGCGGCGAGGCGACCAGACGGGCCGCGACCCGCTCGCCGATCACGCCGGCGGCACCGGTGACGGCCACGGTCAGCGGCCGTCCGCCGTAGGCTGGAGGCGGCGACGCCGTGATGTCCGGGGCGTCCTCGTCTCCGGTCAGCCCAGAGCGAACGTCCGAAGGCGGGGAACTCACCGACCATCCTCCACGGTTAGCTTATGTGCGTACGGACGTGTGTCACGTACGTCCATCCTGCCCGAGGCGAAGGCCCGGCGGTGCACCCGGCGCGGGCCTGCCGCACTGGAGCCGCCCACGAGTCCCCCACTCCGCCGGTGCCCCGGGCGGGCAGCACTTCCCGCCACACCCGTATGACGGCCGACCGGATCGAGGACCCCGTGAGCGACCTTCCCTTCGGATTCGGCGTTCCGCCCGAGGAGCCCGAGGACGGCAAGGCCAAGCCCGACAACGAGCAGCAGAAGAAGGACCAGGGCCCCGCAGGCTCCGACCAGAGCGGCGCGCAGCCGTTCGGCTTCGGCGCCGGCAACCCGTTCGGCGCCCTGTTCGGCATGCCCGGCATGCCCGGCGGCGGAGCCCCGGGCGGCCCCGGCGGGGCCGAAAACCCGTTCGCCGCGATGTTCGGCGGCCTCAACCCCAACGACCTCGGCAGCGCGTTCCAGCAGCTCGGGCAGATGCTCTCGTTCGAGGGCGGCCCGGTGAACTGGGACCTCGCCAAGAACATCGCCCGCCAGAGCGTCGTCGCCGAACCCGCCGAGGGCAAGAGCAAGGACCGCTCGGTCAGCGCCGCCGAGCACTCCGCCGTCGCCGAGGCCGTCCGGCTCGCCGACCTGTGGCTCGACGGCGTCACCGAGTTCCCCTCCGGCGCCGCCTCCGCCGTCGCCTGGAGCCGCGCCGAGTGGATCGAGGCCACCCTCCCGGTCTGGAAGGACCTCGTCGACCCGGTCGCCGAGCGGGTCGGCAACGCCATGGGCGGCGTCCTGCCCGAGGAGATGCAGGCCATGGCCGGCCCGCTGATGGGCATGATGCGCTCCATGGGCGGCGCCATGTTCGGCACCCAGATCGGCCAGGCACTCGGCGCCCTCGCCGGCGAGGTGGTCGGCTCCGCCGACGTCGGCCTGCCGCTCGCCCCGGCCGGCAAGGCCGCACTGCTGCCGCAGAACGTCGCCGAGTTCGGCGAGGGCCTGAACGTGCCCGCCGACGAAGTCCGGCTCTACCTCGCCCTGCGCGAGGCCGCCCACCAGCGGCTCTTCGCCCACGTGCCGTGGCTGCGGGCCCACCTGCTCGGCGCCGTCGAGGCCTACGCCCGCGGCATCAAGGTCGACACCTCCCGGATGGAGGAGCTCGTCGGCCAGCTCGACCCGAACAACCCGGAGGCGCTCCAGGAGGCGCTGGCCGGCGGGCTGCTCCAGCCCGAGGACACCCCCGAGCAGAAGGCCGCGCTCGCCCGCCTGGAGACCGCGCTCGCGCTGCTCGAAGGCTGGGTCGACGCGGTCGTGCACGCCGCCGCCGAACCGCACCTGCCGCAGGCCGGCGCGCTGCGCGAGACCGTCCGCCGCCGCCGCGCCGCCGGCGGGCCCGCCGAACAGACCTTCGCCACCCTGGTCGGCCTGGAGCTGCGCCCGCGCCGGCTGCGCGACGCCGCCCGGCTGTGGGCGCTGCTCGCCGACGCGCGCGGCATCGAGGGCCGCGACGCGCTCTGGCAGCACCCGGACATGCTGCCCACCGCCGCCGACCTGGACGACCCGGACGCCTTCGTGCACCGGGGCACCGGCGACCTGGAGGGCGGCCTCGACTTCGACGCGATCGACAAGCTGCTCGGCGAGGCCGCCGCGGGCGGCACCGCCGCCAAGCCGGACCTCACCAAGAACGACGGGCCGGCGAAGAGCGACGAGCCGAAGCAGGACGGCGACGGCACCGACGGAAAGGGCGAGCCCACCGCATGACGGCCACCGACACCGGGGCGACGTCCCTGCACGCGGACGCCGTGCGCACCCTGACCGGGTGGCGCCCCGCCGACGAGGAGCAGGACCGGCTGCGGCTCGACTACCTGGCACACCTGGCCGAGCAGCCCGAGGGCCTGTACCGGTCCTGCCTGCCCGCGCACATCACCGCGAGCGCGGCGGTCGTCGACCCGGCGGCCGGGCGGGTGCTGCTCACCCTGCACCCCAAGGTCGGCATCTGGCTGCAGATGGGCGGGCACTGCGAGCCCGACGACCGGGACCTCGCGTCGGCGGCGCTGCGGGAGGCCGTCGAGGAGTCCGGCATCCCCGACCTGGCCCTGCTGGAGGTGGACGGCGTCCCGGTGCCGGCCAAGCTGGACCGGCACCTGGTCCGCTGCACCGGCAAGGACCGGCCGGAGAACACCCACCTGGACGTCCAGTACATCGCGGTGGCCCCGGCCGGTGCGCAGGCGCTGATCAGCGAGGAGTCGCTGGACCTGCGCTGGTTCGACTACGACCGGCTGCCGGAGCTGACCGACCACTCGGTGCGGGACCTGGTGGCACGGGCCCGCCGGCTGACCAGCTGAGGTGAAACCCGAAGAGGGGGGGGGGGGGGAGAAGGGACGAACGACCCCTCTTCTTTTTTTTTCTTTTTTTCTTCTCTCCCCCCCTCCCCCCCCCACCCCCCCCCAAGGCGCCA
>NZ_JBHVWW010000064.1:0-2477 GCF_042882025.1 Kitasatospora sp. NPDC058243 | reverse complement strand
GGCCGATACGGCCCGCGCCCCCTCTTTTCGTTCTCCGCGTCGTTCTCCTCGCCGCCCTCTTCGCCGCCGCCTCCCGGCCGGGCGTCAAGCCGTCAGCCGCAGGAACAGGCCGGATCGGCATCCCGGTCGGCGTGCCGGGCGCCGGGGATGTGCGGCAGCCGGGCCGCCGAGACCACGCCCTCCAGGTAGCCGCGGGCCCGCTCGGTCCGGGGGTAGGCCTCCAGCAGGGCCCAGAACGCCGGGCCGTGGTCCGGCACCAGCAGGTGGGCGAGCTCGTGCAGCAGCACGTAGTCGAGGACGTACTCCGGCATGCCCTGCAGACGGTGGGAGAGGCGGATCGTCCCCTCGCTGGGGGTGCACGAGCCCCAGCGCGAGTTCTGGTTGGTGACCCAGCGGACCTGGGCGGGCCGGGCGCGATCGCCCAGGTAGGCGGCCGACAGCCCGCGGGCCCGGTCCATCAGCGCGTCGTCGCCGAGGATCCGGCGGCTCTCCTGGGCGGCGAGCTTCTCCAGCATCTGCGCGACCCAGCGCTGCTCCTCGGCGTGCGACATCCGGGCCGGGATCAGCACGATCGTGCGGTCGCCCTCGCGATAGGCCGAGACGGTGCGACTGCGGCGGGCGCTGCGGCGCACTTCCACCCGGCCGCGGTCGTGCGGCTCCGGTGGCGCGACGGCGGCCGGGTGCTGCGGCGACGCGGGCCTCGCCTGCTGATCCTGGTCCCGACGCCCACGCGTGCCGGGCGCCGCCACTTGCGACCCGGACGCTGCACGGGCACGCCGACGCGACGCCGGTGGATGGGAGTCCCGCTCGGCTGCCATGGCACACGACGTTACCCGGTACCACGGACAGAAGTCCGGTGCCGTGGCCGAAATCTTTCGTGGAGTGATCGGGAACGAAAAGTCGACGGCGGGTGTCCGGAAACTGGCGCCGGAGCGGATGGGCAGTTATCCACAGGGTCTGCGAACAGATGATGTGATCATGAGCCCGAGCCTGTGGATAACTTTGCGCACGACGTCGGCGCGATGGGGCATGCTGCGGTCAGCCGTCCGGAAACGATCGGAAGGGAGATCGCCGTGCGCCTCGTACTGAAGCCCGCCCTGTCCCGCAGCTGGCGGGACTCCGACACCCTGCAGTTCGGGACCATCACCCGCTACGCCGGGGTGCTCGGCCAGGCCGACAAGACCCTCTGCGACTTCCTCGGCCTGGTCGACGGGACCAGGGAGCGCCCCGAACTGCTGGAGGCCGGCGAGCAGCTCGGCCTGGGCCGGGAGCCCGCCGACGCACTGCTGACCGACCTGGAGGAGACCGGGTTACTGGACGACGCGGAGGCGACCGGCACCGCGCTGGCCCGCTTCCCCCAGCCCCACCGGGACCTGCTCGGGCCGGACCTCGCCTCACTGTCCCTGGTCCACTCCGGCCCCGGCGCCGCACCGGCGGTCCTGGCCCGACGGGCCGGCGCCCGGATCGAGGTCCGCGGCGCGGGCCGGGTGGGCGCCGCCGTGGCGGCCGTGCTCTCGGCCGGCGGGGCGGGCACGGTCACCGTGGTGGACGGCGGCCGGGTGCGCCCCGGGGACTGCTCCCCGGCAGGACTGCCGCCGGGGGACGTCGGGCGGCTGCGGTTGACGGCCGCCCGGGAGGCCGTGCAACGGGCGTCGGGCCGACCACTGGTGCCCGTGCCCCGGCGAAAGCCCGACGGGCCGCCGCCCGACCTCGTGGTGCTCGCGCCCCGGGACGGGAGCGGGGCGTTCGCCGGCGGGACGTACGAGGCCCGACTGCTGCTCCGGGCCGGGGTGCCGCACCTGTACGTCGGATTGGTCGAGGAGTTCGGGGTGGTCGGGCCCCTGGTGCTGCCAGGGGTGTCGGCCTGCGGACACTGCCTGGTCCTACGCCGGGAGGACGAGGACGCCGCTTGGCCCCGGATCCTGGCCCAGCTGGCGGACGGCGGGCCCGGCCGAGCGCGCACCCCGGCCTGCGACACGGCCCTGGCCACGATGGTGGCCGGCCTGGCGGCACTGCACGTCCAGATCCACCTGGACGGCGGGCGGCCGCCGAGCGTGGACGGATGGTGCGAGGTATCGGCCGGCGAAGGGATGCCACGACGTCTGCGACTGCGCGGACATCCGGACTGCGGGTGCCTCTGGCAGCCGCAGCCACCGAGGTAAGGAGGAGAGGAACCCGCCGGGCGCAGGCCCGGCCGAGGAGAGGAACCTGCCGGGCGCAGGCCCGGCGGCTGCGAGGCTCGGCAGCCGCCCGGCCCCACGCCACGGCGGCCCGGGCCGGCGCCCGGCCAGGTGAGCCCATGGCCAGGTGAGCCCATGGCCAGGTGAGCCCATGGCCAGGTGAGCCCATGGCCAGGTGAGCCCATGGCCAGGTGAGCCCATGGCCAGGTGAGCCCATGGCCAGGTGAGCCCATGGCCGGGTGGGCCCATGGACCAGGTGAGCCCATGGCCAGGTGAGCCCATGGCCAGGTGAGCCCA
>NZ_JBHVWW010000063.1:12136-58264 GCF_042882025.1 Kitasatospora sp. NPDC058243 | reverse complement strand
AACGCTCGACTGGGAAACCCCAGCCGAGCGCCTGCATAAACTGCTCGCGGCCTGATCAAACCGACCACGTGTTGCAACGACCCCTAGAAACCGCCAGGAAGTCGGCGGGGCCGACTTCCTGTGCAGGAGGTGGGTGGGGGAGCGCTGAAGAGGTAGACCGGGCTACATAATTTCCCCCACCCACCTGAGGGCCGGGTCGTGCTCAGATGCCGAGGTGGGTGGCGATGCCGGTGAGGACGCAGTCGAGGCCGGTTTCGAACTGCCAGGTGGGGTCGTCCTTGCGGGTGGCCTCGTGGAGGTAGCGCTGGTAGGTGGGGTAGCGGCCGGTGTCCATCAGGAAGGACATCCGGGGGGCGAGGCCGGCGCGGGTCTCGTCGCCGTCGGACCAGCCGTGCTCGCGCTGGAGGGTGCGCAGGGCGAGCTCGGCGGCGACGGACCCGTGGACGTAGCCGGTGACGGTGCGGAAGACCGCCATGGTGGTGTCGGCGTCCAGGCCGTGGTCGGCGAGGGCGGCGAAGGCGCGTTCGGGGATGGCGAGCTGGTTGGGGGTGAGGGGGACGGCGCCGGCGCGGACGATCCACGGGTGGGCCAGGTTCATGGCGCGCAGGTGGAGCGCCAGGGTGCGCATGGTGTCGCGCCAGCCGGTGGCGGGGGTGCCCCGGGGGAGTTCGCCGTAGACGAAGTCGACCATCAGGTCGATGAGTTCGTCCTTGCCGGAGACGTACCGGTAGGCGGCCATCGGGGCGACGCCGAGGGTGGTGGCGAGCCGGCGCATGGTGACGGCGTCGAGGCCTTCGGCGTCGGCGATCGCGATCGCGGCCTCGGCGATCCGCTGCGGGGTGAGGGTGGTGCGCGGCGCGGGGGCCGGGCGGGCGAGGCGCTCCCAGAGTGAGGCCTGGGGCTTGGTCTGGTCGTCGCCCCCGGCGGGGGCCTGCTGGGCGGGCATGACGGCGGGCTCCTTCCGGCTGGGGTCCTCTCACCGTACCACCGGAGTGTACGACGTATCGGAAGTGGACGGCGTACGCGCCGATGTGTACGTTGTATCCGGCAGATACGTTGTACACATCGTCCCGGAGGGGGATGTCCATGGCCAAGGACGTTTCGGAGAAGAGCCTGAAGGTCGCGGTCGTCGTCGGCAGCACCCGGAGCGGCCGGTTCGCGCCGGTCGTCGCCGACTGGCTGCTCGGCCACCTCGGCGCGCGCGGCGACATGACCGCAGACCTGATCGATCTGGTCGAGACCCCGCTGCCGACCACCTTCCCGTCCTTCGGTGGTGAACTGGAGCCGGGCGCCGCCGAGTTGCTCGCCGCCGTCACGCCCCGCCTGGAGGCCGCCGACGCCTTCGTGGTCGTCACGCCCGAGTACAACCACAGCTTCCCGGCCCCGCTGAAGAACGCCATCGACTGGCACAACAGCCAGTGGCACGGCAAGCCGGTCGGCTTCGTCTCCTACGGCGGCCTCTCCGGCGGTCTGCGCGCCGTCGAGCAACTGCGAGTGGTGCTGGCCGAGTTGAACGCCATGACGATTCGCAACACGGTCAGCTTCCACGGCGCCGCCCAGTGCTTCGGCGCCGACGGCCAGCCGCTCGACCCGGCCGCCGACGTCGCCGCCAAGACCATGCTCGACCAACTCGCCTGGTGGGCTGAGGCGTTGCGCGACGCCCGGCGAGTCCGCCCGTTCGCGGCCTGAGTGGCCTGAGTGGCCTGAGTGGCCTGAGCGGCCCGAGCGGGCGCGTCGGGTGGCGCCGGGAAGCGGGGCCGGGGTGGGGCCGGCGGTGGCCCCGCCGCCCAGGGCGCTCCGGAACGCCGAGAGCCCCCGGACGGGTCCGGGGGCTCAGGCGACAGCGGGTGTGATCAGCACTCGATGACGTTGACGGCGAGGCCGCCGCGCGAGGTCTCCTTGTACTTGATCTTCATGTCGGCGCCGGTCTCCTTCATCGTCTTGATCGCCTTGTCGAGCGAGACGTGGTGCCGGCCGTCGCCGCGCAGGGCCATCCGGGCGGCGGTGACGGCCTTGACGGAGGCCATGCCGTTGCGCTCGATGCAGGGGATCTGGACGAGCCCGCCGACCGGGTCGCAGGTGAGGCCGAGGTTGTGCTCGATGCCGATCTCGGCGGCGTTCTCGACCTGTTCGGGGGTGCCGCCGAGGACCTCGGCGAGGCCGCCGGCGGCCATCGAGCAGGCGGATCCGACCTCCCCCTGGCAGCCGACCTCGGCGCCGGAGATGGAGGCGTTCTCCTTGAAGAGCATGCCGATGGCGCCGGCCGCGAGGAGGAAGCGGACGATGCCGTCCTCGTCGGCGCCCGGGATGAAGTTCAGGTAGTAGTGCAGGACGGCGGGGATGATCCCGGCCGCGCCGTTGGTCGGAGCGGTGACCACCCGGCGGCCGGAGGCGTTCTCCTCGTTGACCGCCATCGCGTAGAGGGTCACCCACTCCATCGCGTTGGCCGGGCCGATGCCCTCGGCGCGCATCGCGCGGGCGGCCGCGGCGGCGCGGCGGCGGACCTTGAGGCCACCGGGCAGGATGCCCTCGCGGGACATGCCGGCCCGCACGCACTCCTGCATGACCTGCCAGATCTCCAGCAGCCCGGTCCGGATCTCCTCCTCGGAGCGCCAGGCCTTCTCGTTCTCCAGCATCAGGCCGGAGATCGACAGCCCGGTCTCCCGGGTGAGCCGCAGCAGCTCCTCGCCGGTGCGGAAGGGGTAGCGCAGCGAGGTGTCGTCGGGCTTGACCCGGTCCGCGCCGATGGCGTCCTCGTCGACGACGAAGCCGCCGCCGACCGAGTAGTAGGTCTTCTCCAGCAGCGTGGAGCCGTCCGCCGCGTACGCCCAGATGGTCATGCCGTTGGCGTGGTACGGCAGCGAGCGGCGGCGGTGCAGGACCAGCTGGGTGCCCGGGTCGAAGTCGATGGGGTGGGTGCCGAGGAGGTTGAGCCGCTTCTCGGTGGTGATCCGCTCGACGTCCTTGTCCGCCTGGTCGACGTCGACCGTGCGGGGGGAGTTGTCCTCCAGGCCGAGCAGGACGGCCTTCGGGGTGCCGTGGCCGTGGCCGGTGGCGCCCAGCGAGCCGTACAGCTCGGCGCGCACGCTCGCCACCTGGGCGAGCAGGTCCTCGGACCGCAGGCGTCGGGCGAACATCCGGGCGGCGCGCATCGGGCCGACGGTGTGGGAACTCGACGGGCCGATGCCGATGGAGAAGAGGTCGAAGACGCTGATGGCCACGGGGGACGTCCTTGTCTGGTCTCGTGGAAGGACTGGCGGGCGGGGGACGACACGGGTCGGGGCACCGCGCGCACTGTCCAGTGTGCGCGGTGCCCCGGGATCCCAGGTGCCGCGGCGGGGTGAGGCCGGTCACCCCGCCCGAACGATCACCGCAGTGATCAGAGGTTCGGGTAGAGCGGGTACTTCTCGGCCAGCGCGGTGACGCGGGCCTTGAGCGCGGTGGCGGCGTCCTCGTCGAAGGCGGGCTTGAGCGCCTCGGCGATGATGTCGGCGACCTCGCGGAAGTCCTCGGCCTGGAAGCCGCGGGTGGCGAGCGCGGGGGTGCCGATGCGCAGGCCGGAGGTGACCATCGGCGGCCGAGGGTCGTTCGGGACGGCGTTGCGGTTGACCGTGATGCCGACCTCGTGCAGGCGGTCCTCGGCCTGCTGGCCGTCGAGCTGGCTGTTGCGCAGGTCGACCAGGACCAGGTGCACGTCGGTGCCGCCGGACAGCACCGAGGCGCCGGCCTCGGCGACGTCGGCCTGGAGCAGGCGCTCGGCGAGGATCTTGGCGCCCTCCAGGGTGCGCTGCTGGCGCTCCTTGAACTCCTCGGACGCGGCGACCTTGAAGGCAACGGCCTTGCCGGCGATCACGTGCTCCAGCGGGCCGCCCTGCTGGCCGGGGAACACCGCGGAGTTGATCTTCTTGGCGTACTCGGCCTTGGACAGGATGACACCGCCGCGCGGGCCGCCCAGGGTCTTGTGGGTGGTGGTGGTGACCACGTCCGCGTACGGCACCGGGTTGGGGTGCAGGCCGGCGGCGACCAGGCCGGCGAAGTGCGCCATGTCCACCATCAGCAGCGCGCCGACCTCGTCGGCGACCCGGCGGAACGCGGCGAAGTCCAGCTGGCGCGGGTAGGCGGACCAGCCGGCGATGATCAGCTTCGGCTGGTGCTCCTTGGCCAGGCGCTCGACCTCGGCCATGTCGACCTGGCCGGTCTTCTCGTCCACGTGGTACGCGACCACGTTGTAGAGCTTGCCGGAGAAGTTGATCTTCATGCCGTGGGTCAGGTGACCGCCGTGGGCCAGGTTCAGGCCCAGGATGGTGTCGCCCGGCTTGATCAGCGCGAACATCGCGGCGGCGTTGGCCTGCGCGCCCGAGTGCGGCTGGACGTTGGCGTGCTCGGCGCCGAACAGGGCCTTGATGCGGTCGATCGCGATCTGCTCGACCACGTCGACGTGCTCGCAGCCGCCGTAGTAGCGGCGGCCGGGGTAGCCCTCGGCGTACTTGTTGGTGAGTACCGAGCCCTGGGCCTCCATGACCGCCACCGGGGCGAAGTTCTCGGAGGCGATCATCTCCAGGGTGGTCTGCTGGCGGTGCAGCTCGGCGTCGACCGCGGCGGCGATCTCCGGGTCGAGGGAGTGCAGGGACTGGTTCAGAACCGTCATGGTGTGGTCTTCCCGGGAGGAGAGAGACGGGAGCGGAGAGGGGGGAGCCTGGCAGGGCGGCCGCCGCGCTGCGGCCGCCCCGTCACGAGCGGGTCAGCCGCCGATGAAGGCGGTGTACTCGTCCGCGCTGAGCAGCTCGTCGGTGGACTCCACCTGGACCTTGAACAGCCAGCCGCCCTCGAACGGGGCGCTGTTGACCAGGCTGTTGTCGTCCAGGACGTCCTGGTTGATCTCGACGATCTTCCCGGTCACCGGGGAGAACAGGTCGCTGACCGACTTGGTCGACTCCAGCTCGCCACAGGACTCGCCCGCGGTCACGTCGGCGCCGACCTCGGGCAGCTGCACGTAGACGATGTCACCGAGCGCGTCGGCCGCGTGGGCGGTGATGCCGACCGTGGAGACACCGCCCTCGATGGCGGTCAGCCACTCGTGCTCCTTGGTGTACTGCAGGTGCTGGGGGTTGCTCATGGCGTCATTCTCCAGGATGGGAAGCGGGTACGACGAAGCGGGCCGCCGCACGGACGGCTTCGACGCGGATCAGGCGTGGTTCAGGCATGGTTCAGGCATGGGATCGGACCTGGGTCGGACCTGGGTCGGACCTGGATCAGGCGTGGCTCAAGCCTGGGTCGGGCGTGGTTCAGGCCCGGGTCTACGGGGAAGGCGGGGCCTCGGCGAGCGAGGCCCCCGGCCTCAGCGGGCGCGCTTGTAGAACGGCAGCGCCACGACCTCGACCGGCTCGTGCTTGCCGCGCACGTCCACCGCGACGGCGGTGCCGGGGGCGGCGTGGGCCGCGTCCACGTAGGCGATCGCGATCGGCCGGCCCAGGGTCGGCGACGGGGCGCCCGAGGTGATCCGGCCGATCGGGGCGCCGTCGGCGGAGACCACGGTGTACTCGGCGCGCGGGACGCGCTTGCCCTCGGAGACCAGGCCGACCAGCACCCGCGGCGGGTTGGCCTCGGCCTCGGCGGCGGCCTTCTCCAGCGCCTTGCGGCCGACGAAGGTGCCCTCGTTGGTGGTCTTGTCGAAGCGCACGACCCGGCCCAGGCCCGCGTCGAACGGGGTCAGGTCGGTGGAGAGCTCGTGCCCGTACAGCGGCATGCCGGCCTCCAGGCGCAGCGTGTCGCGGCAGGACAGGCCGCACGGGACCAGGCCGCGGCCCTCGCCGGCGGTGGTCAGCGCCTGCCAGACGCCCTCGGCGTCGCCCGGGTTGCAGAAGATCTCGAAGCCGTCCTCGCCGGTGTAGCCGGTCCGGGCGAGCAGCACGTCGCGGCCGGCGACCTGGGCCGGGAGGATCGCGTAGTACTTCAGGCCGGGCAGGTCGGCGTCGGTGGTCCCGGCCAGGATCGCGGTGGCCTCCGGGCCCTGGACGGCGATCAGCGCGTAGGTGTCGCGGTCGTCCGTGACGACGGCGTCGAAGCCCTTGGCGCGGGCGATCAGCTCGTCCAGCACCAGCTGGGCGTTGGAGGCGTTGGCGACGACCAGGAAGGCGTCCTCGCGCAGGCGGTAGACGATCAGGTCGTCCAGGATGCCGCCGTCCTCGGCGCAGATCATGGTGTAGCGGGCGCGCAGCACGCCCAGCGCGGAGACGAAGCCGACCAGCGCGTGGTCCAGCATCTCGCCGGCCTGCGGGCCGGTGACGGTGATCTCGCCCATGTGGGAGAGGTCGAACAGCCCGGCCCGGGTGCGGACGGCGAGGTGTTCCTCGCGCTCGCTGCCGTAGCGCAGCGGCATGTCCCAGCCGGCGAAGTCGGTCATGGTCGCGCCGAGGGCGCGGTGCAGCGCGTCGAGCGCGGTGAGGCGGAGGGACGACATGGCCTGGAACTCCTCGGTCTGGGCACTCATGGGTGCACGCGCCGGAACCGGACCCGCTGGGGGGCCGACCCTGCGCGCGGGCATGCGGCGGCGTGGGTCTCCCCATCTGTCGTCGAACCTGAGAGCTTCACCGCCCACCTGCCCGCAGCTGTTTCCAGCATCCAGGACAGCATGGTGGCTTGCACCGTGGGTGGGCGCGCGACAGGGCCGTGCGCCACTTTCCAGATGTGCCTAACCCGTGCGGTAGGGGGGCCTGAGAGATTCCGGGGAGGAGTTGCTCCTTCGGCGCCGGCTGTGCCGCCTGACGGGGCACTCCGGGCTCTCCCGCGCGGGTTCGAGCGGCCGGTATGGAGTTGTCGGTCCGCCGGCGCGCCGCGCCGTCGAACGCGCACATCATGGCACGTCCGCGCCGACGACGGGAGAGGGGACCCGGTCACACCCCGCCACCTCGGGCACAGCCCGGGGGCGTGCCTTGTGGACCGGGCCGGGTCCGCGGCGTCAGGGCACGCGCCTCGCGGCGTTGTCGTCGGTCGCCGATACTCCGCATGGACTCCCTCCTCCGCCTTGCGATGCACGCACCCTGACGCCGCGGTCCGGTCCGACCTGGTCCACAAGGCACGCCCTAGACTGCTGCGCGTCGGCGCAGCAGAGGGCGGCCGACCGGCAGAGGGCGGATCAGGCGCGCATGGGGTACCCGGTGGAGCAGCAGCAGGGGTGGGGCGGGCCGGAGTCGGCGCCGCCGGGCGGCGGGTGGCCGGCCAACGAGCTGGAGCAGGTGCTGACCGCCGCGCTGGGCGACCCGGGTGCGACGCCGCGGGTGATCGAGGTGCTGGCCCGCAGCCAGGTGTGGATCCCGCTGCCGGCCGGCGGCGACCCGCAGGGGCCCGCGCTGGACCTGCCGACCATCGAGCTGGCCGGCGAGCCGTACGTACCGGTGTTCTCCTCGCAGGAGGTGTTCCTGCGGCAGGCGCCGGGGATGGCCTTCGCGGTGGCGCCGGTCTGGGAGTTCGCCCGCGGGCTGCCGCTGGGCGTGGGCATCGCGGTCAACCCGGAGGCGGCGGTGGGCATCCCGGTGCCGCCGCAGGGTGTGGCGGAGCTGCGGCGCGGCCCGCGCGAGGAGCGCCTGGCCGACCAGGAGCAGGGCCGGAACCAGGAGCAGAACCAGAGTCAGGGCCAGGGGCCGGAGGCGCCGACCGGTGGCCGGGTGGCGCTGCGCGAGCCGGTGCCGGGGGAGGATCCGGAGCACTTCCTGGCCGCCTGCCGGGCCGAACTGTCCGCCCTGCCCGGAGTGTTGTCCGCGCGGCGGGCGCTCGCCAGCATCGAGGGCGAGCCGACCGTGATGTTCGTGGGCGTCCAGCTGGACCAGGCGGCCCCGGCCGACCCGGGCGCGGTGAACGAGGCGCTCGGCCGCGCGTTGGGAACCGCGCCGCTGCCGGGGGGCGTCCACCTCGTACTGCTCGATCTCGCCGATGACCCGGTGGTCGAGTGGCTGCTCACCCGGGTACTCCCTTTCTACGCGCGGGGTTGAGCGGGGTTCGTATCGGAGGCACGTCGCCGTGGCGGTGGCCGGTGCCGCGCCATAGGGTGCGTGCAGACGGCCGACGGGTCGGCAGGCTTGAGGAAAGAGGCGCGGCGAGGTGGGCGCATGAGTGCGGGAGCGGTAGCGGGCGGTGCACCGGGGCCCTGGGGCCAGGCGCCCGCCGGGCGCCCCGGAGCGGATCCGGGCGCGCTGGAGCGCACCCTGCGCGAGGTCGCGCCGGAGCGCTACGAGGCGTACGAGCAACTGCTGCACGCACTGGCCGACGGCCAGGTCTGGATGCTGCTGTGGCACGGCACGCCGGGCAGCGCGGACGCCCAGTACGGGAACATGGAGATCAGCGGCCACGGCTACGCGCCGGCCGTCACCTCGTCCGAGCAGCTGGCGTCGTCCGGCTGGGCGCGGGCCCACGAGGTCATCTCCGGGCGGGAGATCGCCGCTTCGCTGTACCGGACCCGCTGGGGGCTGTGGCTCAACCCGCACGCGCCCGGCGGCGGGGTCGGGGTGCCCTGGGCGGACCTGCGGCGGATCGCCGCGGGCCTGGAGCGGCTGCCGGCCGGGCCGTTGAAGCTGAGCGAGCCGCAGCTGAACGCCCAGCCGTTCTTCGCGCTGCTGGAGCGGCAGGCCGGTGAGGTGCGCGCGGTGCGGGCGCTGCGCCGGGCCTGGGTGCAGCCGGCCGTGGGGGAGCCGTACCTGGCGATCGGACTGGAGCTGTACGAGAGTTCGCCGCCGGCGGTGGAGGCGGTGCGGGCGCTGATGCAGCGGGCGATCGCGGTGGCCCCGGAGGGGCTGGCGGTGTCCACGGTGGCGATGGCGGACGAGTACGACCCGGTGGCGCTGTGGATGCGGGCGCACGCGCGCCCGTTCTTCGACCGGGAGGCGGGACGGCCGCCGACCGGCCCGTACCCGCCGGTGCCGCCTCCGCCGTACCCCGCGCAGCAGGGGCCGGGTTACGGCTACGGCACGCAGCAGCCCGCGCAGGGCTGGACCGGGCAGCCGCAGCAGCCGTGGCCCGGATACCAGGGGCGCTGACAACCAAAACCTTTCTCCAGAAGCCGACTTGATCTTGCATCAGGTCGGCTTCGGTGCTTTCCGGGCGAACTTCCGGCCGGTACCGTCGATCACCTTGACATGCCTGTTGCAGCCGTGTGAAGAGGGATATGCCGAAGGCGTAGGAGGTGCATGCGCACAGATCACAGTTGGGCATCTGTCGGTTGTCAGGGCTGGCGCAAGCGAGTTCGGATGGCAGAGAGTTCTGCGCAACGCACCGCGCGTACTGGGAACCCCACGAAGGTGAACGCGCACGCCGACCGCCAGAACCACGCGAAGCCCATCCCGCGTTGGGGCAGTACCCGTGCACGACGTACTGCCGCGAACACCCGTTCCAAGCACCTCCGCACGTCCGCAGCCGTACCGCCGAACCGGTGACCGGCGCCCGTGGGCCGGCCACCGTCGGCGAGGGGACCAACTGACCATGACCGCACCCATCACAACCACCGGGAACGAACCGGAGGCACCCGCCCCCGCGAGCCCGGCCAAGAAGATCGAGGGCCGCTCCCTCGGCCAGATCGCCTGGACCCGCTTCAAGCGCGACAAACTCGCCGTCGCCGGCGGCGTCGTGGTGATCCTGCTGATCCTGCTGGCCGTACTGGCCAAGCCCATCGAGGCCCTGTTCGGCCTCGACCCGGACGCCCTGAACCAGGACCTGCTCGACGCCAACCTGGGCGGCATCCCGCTCGGTGACTGGGGCGGGATGAGCTGGGACCACCCGCTCGGCGTCGACCCGCTCCAGGGCCGTGACCTGCTCTCCCGCGTGATCGAGGGCTCCTGGGTCTCGCTGCTGGTCGCCTTCGGTGCGACCCTGCTGTCGAACACGATCGGCACCGTGCTCGGCGTCATGGCCGGCTACTACGGCGGCTGGGTGGACACCGTGATCAGCCGCATCATGGACGTCTTCCTCGCCTTCCCGCTGCTGCTCTTCGCCATCGCGATCTCGACCTCGCTGCAGGGCGGCGCGTTCGGCCTGCACGGCCTCCCGCTGCACATCTTGGTGCTGATCTTCGTGATCGGCTTCTTCAACTGGCCCTACATGGGCCGGATCGTGCGCGGACAGACGCTGTCGCTGCGCGAGCGGGAGTTCGTCCACGCGGCCCGCAGCCTGGGCGCCCGAGGCCCGTTCATCCTGTTCAAGGAACTGCTGCCGAACCTGGTCGGTCCGATCCTGGTCTACTCGACCCTGCTGATCCCGACCAACATCCTCTTCGAGGCCGGCCTCAGCTTCCTCGGCGTCGGCATCCAGCCGCCGCAGGCCTCCTGGGGCGGGATCCTCCAGGACGCGATCAAGTACTACCAGGTGGACCCCCAGTACATGGTGGTCCCCGGTCTGGCGATCTTCCTCACCGTGCTCGCCTTCAACCTGCTCGGCGACGGGCTGCGTGACGCCCTCGATCCCAAGAGCAACTGACGTAACGTCAGGCCCTCCCTCCTTCCCATCCTCAAGGGGTTGATCTCACCCATGCGCAGGTCCCGTACCGTCGCCCTGACCGCGGCGGCAGCCGCCGCGGTCCTGATCGTGACCGGCTGCACCTCCGGCAGCAAGGGCTCCGGCTCGTCCTCCTCCGCCAGCGGCAGCAGCGCCGGTGGCGGCGGTGCCGACGCCGCCACCAAGGGCATCGTCAACGCCTCGGACAAGAAGGGCGGGACGGTCACCTACGAGATGAAGGGCTCCCCGGACTCCTTCGACCCGGGCAACACGTACTACGCCTACATCTACAACTTCTCGCGCCTGTACGGGCGTCCGCTGACCACCTTCGCCCCGGGCGCCGGCACGGACGGCGAGAAGCTGGTCCCGGACCTCGCCGAGAGCCTGGGCAAGGCCAGCGCGGACGGCCTGACCTGGACGTACAAGCTGCGCGCGGGCCTGAAGTTCGACGACGGCACCGCGATCACCTCGAAGGACGTCAAGTACGCCGTCGAGCGCTCCAACTTCGCGCGGGACGTCAACTCCAACGGCCCGACGTACTTCCAGGAGCTGCTGGTCGACAACGAGACGCCGTACCAGGGCCCGTACAAGGACAAGACCGGTGGCCTGAACTCGATCGAGACGCCGGACGACCTGACCATCGTCTTCCACCTGAAGCAGCCGTTCGCGGACTTCGACTACCTGGTCGGCTCCCCGCAGACCGTCCCGGTCCCGCAGGCCAAGGACGACGGCGCCGGCTACGTGAAGCACGTGGTCGCCTCCGGTGCCTACAAGTTCGAGTCCTACGAGGACGGCAAGCAGCTCACCCTGGTGCCGAACACCAACTGGGACCCGAGCACCGACCCGATCCGCAAGCAGCTCGCGGACAAGATCGTGGTCCGGATGGGCATGGAGCAGTCCACCATCGACAAGGACCTGATCGCCGGCAACGCCCAGGTGGACCTGGTCGGCAGCGGCGTCGACCCGCAGACCCAGGCGCAGATCCTGCAGAACCAGAAGCTCAAGGCGAACACCGACAACGCCTACGGCGGCCGCCTGGCGTACGTCGCGATCAACACCAAGGTCGCGCCGTTCGACAACCTGGAGTGCCGCAAGGCCGTCCAGTACGCGATCGACAAGGTCTCCGTGCAGACCACGCTCGGCGGCCCGATCCGCGGCCAGGTCGCCAACACGGTGATCCCGCCGGACGTCCCGGGCCACCAGGACTTCAACACCTGGGCGACCAACGGCAACAAGGGTGACGAGGCCAAGGCCAAGGACGCCCTCAAGGCCTGCGGCAAGGCCGACGGCTTCAGCACGGTGATCACCGCCCGTACCGAGCGCGACCCGGAGATCCAGGCCGCGACCGCGATCCAGGCCGCGCTGAAGAAGATCAACATCAACGTCGAGATCCAGAAGTACGCGCAGGGCAAGTACTTCTCGGACGCCGCCGGTGTCCCGCAGTTCACCCAGGACCACAACATCGGTCTGATGATGATGCAGTGGAGCGCCGACTGGCCGACCGGCTACGGCTTCCTGCAGCAGATCTCCGACGGCCGCGCCATCAAGGCCTCCGGCAACAGCAACCTGGCCCAGCTGAACGACCCCGAGGTCAACAAGCTGCTCGACGACGCCATCACCAACACCGACCAGTCGGCGCGCGAGAAGATCTACGGCCAGATCGACAAGAAGATCATGGACCAGGCGGTCTACGTCCCGCTGACCTACTTCAAGGTCTTCCTGTACCGCCCGGACAGCGCCACCAACCTGGTGTCCACCTCGGGCTTCTCGGGTGAGTACGACTACCTGAACATCGGCACCACCAAGTAAAGAGCCTGGCTCCGCATCCCTGAAGGCAGGTGAAGGCAGCGGCCGCCCAACTGTGTTTGCCTACATCATCCGCAGGATCTTCGCGGCCGTCGTACTGCTGCTGGTGGTCAGCGCGGTCACCTTCGCGATCTTCTTCCTGCTCCCGCGCATCGCCGGCGAGACCGCCGACCAGCTGGCCACGCAGTACGTCGGGAAGAACCCCTCCCCCGAGGCGATCGCCGCGGTCAAGAAGAACCTCGGGTTCGACCAGCCGCTGTACACCCAGTACTGGCACTTCCTCAAGGCCCTGGTCAGCGGCGCCGAGTACAAGTTCGGCCCGGACCCGGTCACCTGCCACGTACCGTGCTTCGGCTACTCCTTCAAGAACCACCTGGAGGTCTGGCCCGAGCTGATCAAGCGCGTCCCGATCACCCTCTCGCTCGCCGTCGGCGCGGCCGTGCTCTGGCTGGTCTCGGGCGTCGCCACCGGCGTCGTCTCCGCGCTCAAGCCGCGCTCGGTCTTCGACCGGATCGCCATGGGCATCTCCCTCGCCGGCGTCTCGCTGCCGGTCTTCTTCACCGGCGCGCTGCTGCTCACGCTGTTCAGCTACGAGTGGCCGATCCTGGACAACCTCCAGTACGTCGACTTCGCCGACGACCCGCTGATGTGGGCCCGCAACCTGATCCTCCCGTGGATCTCGCTGGCCTTCCTCTACTCCGCGCTCTACGCCCGGCTCACCCGCGCCGGAATGCTGGAGACCATGAGCGAGGACTACATCCGCACCGCCCGGGCCAAGGGCCTGGTCGAGCGCAAGGTCGTCGCCCGGCACGGACTGCGCGCCGCGCTGACACCCGTCATCACCATCTTCGGCATGGACCTCGGACTGCTCCTCGGCGGCGCCCTCATCACCGAGCAGGTCTTCTCGCTCCAGGGCGTCGGCGCCTTCGCCGTCCAGGCGATCGCCGACAACGACCTGCCCAAGATCCTCGGCGTCACCCTGCTCGCCGCCTTCTTCATCGTCGCCTGCAACCTCGTGGTCGACCTCCTGTACGCACTCGTCGACCCCCGGGTGAGGCTCTCGTGACCGAGCTCCAGAAGACCGAGGCGGTCGCCGCCCAGGCCCCGTCCGGCGACCCCTTCCTCTCCGTCCGCGACCTGCGGATCCACTTCGACACCGACGACGGCCTGGTCCGCTCGGTGGACGGGGTCAGCTTCGACCTGCACAAGGGCCGCACCCTCGGCATCGTCGGCGAGTCCGGCTCCGGCAAGTCCGTCACCTCGCTCGGCATCATGGGCCTGCACCGCACCAAGCGGGCCCGGATCACCGGCGAGATCCGGCTGGACGGCGAGGACCTGATCGCGGCCGGCCCCGAACGGGTGCGCCAACTGCGCGGCCGCGAGATGGCGATGATCTTCCAGGACCCGCTGACCGCGATGCACCCCTACTACACCGTCGGCGCGCAGATCGTCGAGGCGTACCGGGTGCACCACCCCCAGGCGTCCAAGAAGCAGGCCCGGGCCCGCGCGGTCGAGATGCTCGACCGGGTCGGCATCCCGCAGCCCGACCGCCGGGTGGACGACTACCCGCACCAGTTCTCCGGCGGCATGCGCCAGCGCGCCATGATCGCCATGGCGCTGGTCAACGACCCCTCGCTGCTGATTGCCGACGAGCCCACCACCGCCCTGGACGTCACCGTCCAGGCGCAGATCCTGGACCTCATCCGCGACCTCCAGGGCGAGTTCGGCTCGGCCGTCATCATCATCACCCACGACCTCGGGGTGGTCGCCGAACTGGCCGACGACATCCTGGTCATGTACGGCGGCAAGTGCATCGAGCGCGGCCCCGCCGAGACCCTCTTCGACGCGCCCGAACACCCCTACACCTGGGGCCTGCTGGGCTCCATGCCGCGCCTGGACCGCGAGCTCCAGGACCGCCTCGTCCCGGTCAAGGGCACCCCGCCCAGCCTGATCAACGTGCCGTCCGGCTGCGCCTTCCACCCGCGCTGCCCGTACGCCGACCGGACCGGCGGGCGCTCCACGAGCGAGCTCCCGGTGCTGGCCGAAGCCTCGCCCGGCCACTACGCGGCCTGCCACCTCCCGGCCGCCGAACGGCACCGCATCTTCGCCGAAGAGATCGCGCCCCGGCTGTGAGCCCGGCCTCGTACCACCTTTCTGGAGAGAACCGATGACGGACACTCAGGCAGCAACGGCCCCCGCGCCCGCGCCGGCCCCCGACCGCGAGCCGCTGCTCCGGGTGACCGGCCTGACCCGGCACTTCCCGATCCGCGGCGGACTGCTGCGCCGCCAGACCGGCGCGGTGCGGGCCGTCGACGGCATCGACTTCACCGTCAACGCCGGTGAGACGCTCGGGGTCGTCGGCGAGTCCGGCTGCGGCAAGTCGACGATGGGCCGACTGGTCACCCGGCTCGACGAACCGACCGGCGGGAAGGTCGAGTTCGAGGGCACCGACATCACCCACCTGGGCGTCGGCGCGATGCGGCCGCTGCGCCGCGACATCCAGATGATCTTCCAGGACCCGTACTCCTCGCTCAACCCGCGGCACACCGTCGGCACCATCGTCGGCGCGCCGTTCCGGTTGCAGAAGGTGGAGCCCGAGGGCGGCACCAAGAAGGCCGTCCAGGAACTGCTGGAACTGTGCGGGCTCAGCCCCGAGCACTACAACCGCTACCCGCACGAGTTCTCCGGCGGCCAGCGCCAGCGCATCGGCATCGCCCGGGCGCTCGCCCTCCGGCCGAAGATGATCATCGCGGACGAGCCGGTCTCCGCCCTGGACGTCTCCATCCAGGCCCAGGTGGTCAACCTGCTGGACGACCTCCAGCGCGAACTCGGCCTGACCTACCTGATCATCGCGCACGACCTCTCGGTGGTCCGGCACGTCTCGGACCGGGTCGCGGTGATGTACCTCGGCAAGATCGTCGAGATCGCCGACCGCGACTCCCTCTACGCGAGCCCGCTGCACCCGTACACCAACGCGCTGATGTCCGCGGTGCCGGTGCCCGACCCGCGCCGGCGCCAGCGGGCCGGCCGCGAGCGGATCCTGCTCAAGGGCGACGTCCCCTCGCCGATCAACCCGCCCAGCGGCTGCCGCTTCCGCACCCGCTGCTGGAAGGCCCAGGACGTCTGCGCCAGCCAGGAGCCGCCGCTGGCCGCGCTGAAGACCGGGCACGAGGTGGCGTGCCACTTCCCCGAGCTGGGCGAGGGGAACGGCTAGGGCGTGTTTCAGGACGCGCTGGTACTGGCCGGCGCCGCGTTCCTCACAGCGAAGCGATGCGCCGCACCGAACGGCCTCTCGGTCGTTCGGTGCGGCGCATCGTGGTGTCAGGGCTTACAACCCGGCTGGGGCGGTGCAGTGTTGATTATGTGTCAGAAACTGGGCCCTTGCCGGCGGGCAGCCGGGTCGCCGCGGGCATCGCGAGCCCGGCCGCGAGGAAGACGGCCGCCAGCGCCACCCACCCGTACTGACCGGCCCCGACGACCGCGACCAGGGCGACGGGCGCGGCCACGTTGGCGGCTCCACGGCCGATGGCCAGGACGCCCTGGTACTGGCCGGTGGCGTGCTCGGGCGCGAGCTGGAAGCTGAGCCCCCATTCGCCGGAGACCTGGTACATCTCGCCCCACGTGTGGGCGATCATCCCCAGGCCGAGGACGGCGGTCGCGACCAGGGTGTTCCCCCAGCCGGCGGCGCCGTACAGCAGGCAGGCGCAGCCGAGGAAGAATCCGCCGAGGCGGGAGATCCGCCCCCACAGGCCCGGGGTGGTGTCGTTGCCCTTGGAGCTCACCTGGACCTGGAAGACCACCACCAGGATCGTGTTCAGGACGATCAGGGCGCTGAACAGCCAGGCGGGCGCCTTGGTGTGGGTGACCAGCCACAGCGGAATGGCGATCTCCATGAGGGCGCCGTTCAGCGACAGCACGGCGTTCAGCCCGGTGAACCGCAGGTACCGGAGGTCCTTGAGCGCTGCCCCCAGGGGCTGCTTCTCGCTGTGCGCGGGAGGCGGATGCCGCACGGGCATCCGGTTCAGCACGAGGGCCGACCCCGCGTAGGCCAGCGCCGCGACGACCACCATCGCCTCGTACGCGGCCCGGGTGTCCAGGTACAGGGCCAGGCCGGCGGCTCCCGCACCGAGTGAGATCCCGATGTTGCTCACGACCTGCTGGTGTGCGCGTGCGGTCACCCGCTCCTCGGCCGAGGCGATCAGGGAGACCAGGGCGGGCAGGACCGTGCGGCAGCCCCGCTGCACGACGCCCACCGCGCATGCCGTGACGGCGAACGGCCAGAAGGAGCCGACGACCAGGTAGCACAGCACCGCCGGCCCCGCGGCGACGGTGAGGACGAGCAGGACCCGCCGCGGCCCGATGCGGTCGGAGAGGTGTCCGATCGGCAGGGCCGCCAGCAGGCCGGCCAGGCTGGCAACCGTGAGCCCGATGCCCACGTCCACCATCCGCAGACCCACCACCCGGGTGAAGAACAGCACGCTGACGGTGGCGAACAGCCCGTCCCCGAGGGTGGTCAGGAACGTGGACAGCGTCAGTCCGCGCACCGGCCCGGCCGGCGGGACCGCCCTGGCGAGGGCCAGCCGGGCAGCGCTCGTCCGGGTCGGGCGAGCCGTCGTATCCGTTTTCGTCACGTGGCGGCAGCCGCCTGGAAGGTGACCGGCAGCGTCGCCAGGTAGCGCATGGTCGCGGTGCGCTGGCGCAGCGGCTCCCCGGCCATCCGCAGGCGTGTGGGGCGCCGCAGAATGGCCTTGATCAGCGCCTGCAGCGTGACCTGGGTGAACAGGTTCCCGACGCAGGTGTGCGGGCCCCGGCCGAATGCCATGTGCTGATTCGGTGTCCGGTCCAGAATGATTTCGTCGGGGCTGGTGAATTTTTCGGGATCGCGGTTTGCGGCGCCGAAAAGCACCACGACGACGTCTCCGCGCTTGAGCTGGACGGATCCGATGGTGACGGGCTCGGTGACGATGCGGCTGGTTCCCTGAACCGAGGCGTCATAGCGCATGAGTTCGTCGAAACCGCTCGACAGCAGTGCCGGGTCGCGCATCGCCTCGAATTTGTCGGGGTTCTCCAGCAGGGCCAGCATGGCATTTCCGGCACCGGCGACGATCGAGCTGTAGCCGGACTGGAAGACGACCCGCACCGTGTTCCGGACAAAGGCGTCGGCGACATCCACCTCGGCGCGGTTGCCGGCGACATGGGCCAGCAGTCCGGGGCGCGGATTGGTGGTGAACCAGGACTCGACCATTTCGCTCAGTCGGCCGCGCGCCTCGATGCCGAGTTTCCTGAGTTCCGCACCGGTCTCGATTCCGTCCCCGGCGGTCTCGGGCGCCAATCCGGCGTCCATGCTCCGCACGATGGCATCCGATATCGCGGCGAAGGTCCTGACGTCCGGCTGCTCGATGCCCATGAGCTCCGAGATGGTCGCCAGGGCGAGCGGTTCGACGACCTCCGACATGAGGTCGAACTCCGCCCTGCCCTCCAGTCCGTCGAGCAGCGACCCGACGAGAGCCTCGCCCTGCTCGCCGACGGCCTCCAGGTCCTGGGCGCGCAGGGCGTTCATGAAGAGGCTGCGGAGCGGGCCGTGGTCCGGCGGGTCGAGGGTCTGCAGGCTCAGCCACGGTTCGGAGACCGACTCGCCGGCCCGCCGCCAGTCCGTCGCGAACACCGCGGGGTCCTGCAGGACCATCTGGCAGTCGCGGTACCGGGTCAGCACCCAGCTCTGCATCTTCTCGTGCCAGTGCACGGGCTCCGACGCGCGCAGCTCCGCGTAGACCGCATAGGGATCGGCGAGAGTCGAGCTGTCGAGGGGGTCATAGCGGACCGGGAGTTTCATGGACAATTCCTAGGATTCTTGAACGGCCTATGAGGCCCATGTTCTCGCTGGGCCAAGAGCGTGCGCCGGACCCGGACGTATCCGGGTCCGGCGCCAATTCTCGCCGACGATACCGGGCTCTGCCGCGGTTCGGGCAATATAATTAGTCGTTGTAACGCATGGAAATTCACCTACCCGAGCTGAATCGCCCGGCCATTGGCGCGGACTGTCGACGTTCGGACATCGGGGATGCCGGTGCAATCGGCATCAGGGATTTCAGTCGTTGTAGCGCACGGGAGTCTCCTCTCCGGTTGTTCATGTTCGAAGCCCTGGTGCTTCTCTCGATGGAAATGAAACTACCACCGCCATTCGGGTCCGTCCATGAGTTAATTCCGGGATCAATTTCCCAAACCAGCCAACCCGGGCAAAGCGTGCATCGAATTCGGGAGGGAAATGCGAATTGTATTCCCCATACCGTACGACCTGCATTATTTCGCGAATATGTCGAAATTTGGTGTTCACGTCAACTCTGCGCAGAGTGTCCGGACCGGTGGTGGTTGTCGCCCGGGCCCGCGGCCGTACGCGGAGGGGGGGAGGGGTCCGTACGGGTCATAGTTGTTCGGTGACCTCGCAGATCTTCCCCTCCGACGTGCAGCAGTCGCTGGACCTCGTCGGCATCTTCGTCTTCGCCCTCTCCGGAGGGCTGCTCGCCGTCCGCAAGAACATGGACATCTTCGGCATCGCGGTGCTGGCCGAGGTCACCGCGCTCGGCGGCGGTGTGATCCGGGACCTGGTGATCGGGGCGACGCCCGTCGCGGCGTTCAGCAACCTCGGGTACTTCATCACCCCGCTGGTCGCCGCGCTGGTGGTGTTCTTCCTGCACCCCGAGGTCGAGCGGATCAACCGGGCGGTGCAGACCCTGGACGCCCTCGGCCTCGGCCTGTTCTGCGTCACCGGCACCGCCAAGGCGCACGACTACGGGCTCGGCGCGGTGTCGGCCGTCGCCCTCGGCATGGTCACCGCGGCCGGCGGCGGGGTGATCCGCGACGTGCTGGCCGGCGAGATCCCCTCGCTGCTGCGCTGGGACCGGGAGATCTACGCCGTCCCGGCCCTGGTCGGCGCCGCCCTGGTGGCGGTGCTGATCGGCGTCGACCGGCTGACCGGCGCCACCGGCACCGCCGCCGCGCTCACCGCCTTCGGGCTGCGGATGCTCGCGCTGAAGTACGGCTGGCGCGCCCCGCGGGCCTGGCGCCGCAACGGTTCTCGCACCAGCGAGGAGTAGGCGAGCCGCCGTACGCGAGCGAGATCGCCTCCGCCGTGCAGAGCAGTTCCGGCACCATCCGGGCGAGTTCGGCCGGCGGCACCTGGCTCGCCGGGGCGCTCAGCGCGCAGGCCGCGACCGTCCGGCCGCCGCTGCCCGCCACCGGCGCGGCCACGCACGTCACCGGCTCCCGGTGCTCGGCCGACTCCACCGCCCAGCCCCGCAGCCGCACCGCCGCCAGTTCGGCCGGCAACTCCCCGTCGGGGGTGCCGTCCTCGGGCAGCCCGGCCAGCAGCACCCGGCCGATCGCCGTCCCGCCGGCCGGCGCCCGCCGCCCGATCCGGGACGCCCGGGCGGCGCCCGGCCCGGCCCAGCTGCCGGCCACCTCGTCCAGGTACAGCACCTCGCCGTCCTGGAGCACGGCCAGCTGGACGGTGTAGCCGCAGCGCGCGTTGAGCGCCGCCAGGTACGGCGCGGCGACCTGCCGGACGTCGATCTCCTCCAGCGCCCGGTGGGCCAGGGAGAGCACCCGGCCGCCGAGGCGGTAGCGCAGATCGGGCTGGCGCTGCGCGAAGCCGTGCTCCTCCAGGGTGCGCAGCAGCCGCAGCGCGGTGGACTTGTGCACCCCGATGCTGGTCGCGGCCTGCTCCAGGGTGACCGGCCCGTCGCCGAGCGACCCGAGCAGGGTCAGGGCGCGGTCGACCGACTGCGACATGGCGCACCGCTCCTGTCCACGCCGATGGGAAGTGAGAGTGGGACGTGATCCCGGGCCGTGCCCGCGGGCCGGGCCGGGGCCCGTCCGCGGGAAGCGTCCGTCAGGCTAACCGCTCGGCCGCGCGACGGGTCAAACGGGTGCCGGACACCGGTGTCCGGTGGGCGCGCGCTCCGGGTAACGTCCGGGAGTCGTCCGGTGGCCGGATCGGTGCGCACACCGGGACGGGGCCCGGGTAGCGCCCTCTACAATCGGATGGTTATGCCATACCTGGACCATGCGGCGACCACGCCGATGCTGCCCGAGGCGATCGCCGCGATGTCGGCGCACCTGGGGGTGGTCGGCAACGCCTCGTCCCTGCACGCGGCCGGCCGCCGGGCCCGCCGGGTGGTCGAGGAGGCCCGCGAGTCGCTGGCCGACTCGCTGGGCGCCCGCCCGAGCGAGATCGTGCTCACCGGCGGGGGCACCGAGTCCGACAACCTCGCCGTCAAGGGCCTGTACTGGGCCCGCCGGGGCGCCGACCCGGCCCGCACCCGGGTGCTGTGCAGCCCGGTCGAGCACCACGCGGTGCTGGACGCGGTGCACTGGCTCTCCGAGCACGAGGGCGCCGACGTCGAGTACCTGCCGGTCGACCCGCTCGGCCGGGTGCACCCGCAGGCGCTGCGCGAGGCGATCGAGCGGGACCCGTACTCGGTCGCGCTGGTCACCGTGATGTGGGCCAACAACGAGGTCGGCACCGTCCAGCCGGTGCGCGAACTCGCCGCCGTCGCGGCCGAGTACGGCATCCCGATGCACGCCGACGCGGTGCAGGCGCTCGGGCAGGTCCCGGTCTCCTTCGCCGAGTCTGGGCTCACCGCGCTCACCGTCACCGGGCACAAGATCGGCGGCCCGTTCGGCATCGGCGCGCTGCTGCTCTCGCGCGGCGCCGCGCCCGTCCCGCTGCTGCACGGCGGCGGCCAGGAGCGCGACGTCCGCTCCGGCACCCTGGACGCGCCCGCCGCCGCCGGCTTCGCCACCGCCGCGGCCCTCGCGGTCGAGCGCCAGCCGGAGCACGCGGTCGTGCTCGGCGCGCTGCGCGACGAGCTGATCGCCGCCGTGCTGGCCGCCGTCCCCGCCGCGGTGCTCAACGGCGACCCGGCCGCCGAGGGGCGGCTGCCCGCCAACGCGCACTTCTCCTTCCCCGGCTGCGAGGGCGACGCGCTGCTGATGCTGCTCGACGCCCAGGGCATCGAGTGCTCCACCGGCTCGGCCTGCTCGGCCGGGGTGCCGCAGCCCAGCCACGTGCTGCTCGCGATGGGCGTCGACCCGGCGCTGGCCCGGGCCTCGCTGCGGTTCTCGCTCGGGCACACCTCGGTGCGCGAGGACGTGACGGCGCTGGTCGCGGCCATCGCCCCGGCCGTCCAGCGGGCCCGCAACGCGGGTCTGGCGGCGGTGCGGCGGTAGTTCCTCCGGGCGGTCGGGCATGTACGGCGGCCCCGTACTCTTGTAGTCACCATGACTGACTTCCCGGGTGCCCCGACCGCTCCGTCCACCGGCCGTCTGCGCGTGCTCGCGGCGATGTCCGGCGGCGTCGACTCCGCCGTCGCCGCCGCCCGCGCCGCCGAGGCGGGGCACGAGGTGACGGGCGTCCACCTGGCGCTGTCCGCCAACCCGCAGTCCTTCCGCACCGGGGCCCGCGGCTGCTGCACCATCGAGGACTCCCGGGACGCGTGGCGCGCGGCCGACGTGATCGGCATCCCGTTCTACGTCTGGGACCTCGCCGAGCGCTTCCGCGAGGACGTCATCGACGACTTCGTCGCCGAGTACGCGGCCGGCCGCACCCCCAATCCCTGCCTGCGCTGCAACGAGAAGATCAAGTTCGCCGCGCTGCTCGACAAGGCGATCGCGCTCGGCTTCGACGCGGTCTGCACCGGCCACTACGCCCGGATCGTCGACCTGCCGTCCGGGGAGCGCCAGCTGCACCGCGCCGTCGACGCCGCCAAGGACCAGTCCTACGTGCTCGGTGTGCTGGACGCGGACCAGCTCGCCCACTCCCTCTTCCCGCTCGGCGACACCACCAAGGACGCCATCCGCGAGGAGGCCGAGCGCCGCGGCCTGGCCGTCGCCAAGAAGCCGGACAGCCACGACATCTGCTTCATCGCCGACGGCGACACCCAGGGCTTCCTGGCCAAGCACCTCGGCACCGCCACCGGCGACATCCTCGACGCCGACGGCACCAAGCTCGGCGAGCACGACGGCGCGTACGGCTTCACCATCGGCCAGCGCAAGGGCCTGCGGATCGGCCGGCCCGCCGCGGACGGCAAGCCCCGCTACGTCCTCGACATCTCGCCGGTCGACAACACCGTGACCGTCGGCCCGCTGGAGGGCCTGGACGTCACCGGGCTCACCGCGATCCGGCCGCGCTGGTGCGGCACCGAGCCGCTCGCCGACGGCCGGTACACCGCCCAACTGCGCGCCCACGGCGAGGAGGTGCCGGTGAGCGCGTCGGTCGTGGACGGCGAGCTGCGGGTGCAGTTGGACACCCCCGTCCGCGGCATCGCCCCCGGCCAGGCCGTCGTCCTGTACGACGGCACCCGCGTCGTCGGCTCCGCCACCATCGCCGCCACCGAGCGCCCGGCCGTCCGCGCCTGAAACCGGGGTGAGCGAGGCCCGGCCCGCGTGATAGACCAGGTAGCACTATGAATATCTGCGTCTTCTGCTCCGCGTACTCGCTCGACGACCGCTACTCCGCTCCCGCCGCCGAGTTCGCGCGGCTCCTCGGCGAGGGCGGGCACACCCTGGTGTGGGGCGGCTCGAACGCCGGGCTGATGGGGCTGCTGGCCGATGAGGTGAAGGCGGCGGGCGGCAGGCTGGTCGGGGTGCTCGTCGAGATGCTGAGGCACAAGGGGTACGTCGGCGCCGACGAGTTGGTGATGACCGAGGACCTCGCCGAGCGGAAGGCGGAGCTGGCCGCCCGGGCCGACGCGATCGTCGTGCTGGTCGGCGGGCTGGGCACCCTCGACGAGGTGACCGAGGTGCTGGAGCTCAAGAAGCACGGCATGTTCGACAAGCCGGTGATCGTCCTGGACACCGAGGGCTTCTACGCGGGCCTGCGCACGCAGATGGAGCGGATGGACACCGAGGGCTTCCTGCCGCGCCCGCTCGCCGAGCTGATCAGCTTCGCCGACACCCCGGCTCAGGTGTTTGAGCAGCTCAAGGCCTGATTAGATCAGCACCATGGCTGCACATCTGATCACCGGCGCCGGCTCCGGCATCGGCGCCGTCCTGGCCGAGCGTCTCGCCGAGCGCGGCGACGACCTCTGGCTGTTCGCCCGCGACGTCCGCCGCGCCGCCGAACTGCGCGAGCGCTTCCCCGGGGCGCAGACCCTGGTCGGCGACCTCGGCGACCCGGCCAAGCTCTCCTGGGCCCTCGGCCACCAGGCGCTGCCCGTCGAGCTCGACTCCCTCCTGCACGTCGCGGGCATGGTGGAGCTGGGTGCGGTCGGCGAGCTGCCGGTCAAGGCCTGGCAGAGCACCCTGGCCGTCAACCTGGTCGCCCCCGCCGAGCTGACCCGGCTCCTGCTGCCCTCGCTGCGCCTGGTCAAGGGGCACGTGGTGTTCGTCAACTCCGGTGCGGGCCTGAGCGCCTCCGCCGAGTGGTCGGCCTACGCGGCGAGCAAGCACGGCCTCAAGGCGCTCGCCGACGCGCTGCGCCAGGAGGAGCACGCGAACGGCGTCCGGGTCACCTCGGTCTACCCGGGCCGCACCGCCACCGCGATGCAGGCCAAGGTGCACCAGCAGGAGGGCAAGGCCTACGACGAGGACCGCTTCATCGCCCCGGAGTCGGTGGTGAAGGCGATCCTCGCCGCCCTGGACGCCTCCCGCGACGCGGAGCTCACCGACATCACCGTCCGCCCCGGGCGCTGACCTCGCCGGGGCGGCGGCGCACTAGGCTCGGGCGGGTGAGCACCGGAGACACCTTCCCCGACCTGCGCGGCGCCGCCACCGGCGTCGGTTCGCTGCCCGGCACCGACGCGCGGGAGGCCGCCAAGACCTCCACCGGCGCGCTGGAGCAGCTGCCGTTCCTACCCGAACTCCCCGCCCGGGGGCCGGGCGCCGACATGATCGGCCGCGGCGCCGGCCTGCTGGTCGAGCTGTTCGCACAGACCGAACCGTCCGGCTGGCGGTTCGCCGACCGCCCCGGCCGGGACACCCGGCGCGCGCACTCCTGGCTGGGCGAGGACCTGGACGCGCTGGAGGAGTCCACCCAGGGCTACCAGGGCGCGCTCAAGCTCCAGGCCGTGGGCCCGTGGACGCTGGCGGCGAGCATCGAGCTCAGGCACGGCGAGAAGGCGCTCTCCGACCACGGCGCCTGCCGGGACATCGCCGGCTCGCTCACCGAGGGCCTGCGCCGCCACCTGGCGGACGTCCGCCGGCGGGTGCCCGGCGCGCAGCTGGTCCTCCAGCTCGACGAGCCCTCGCTGCCCGCCGTGCTGGCCGGTTCGGTGAAGACCGCCAGCGGCTTCCAGCGGCTGCGCTCGGTGGACCGGCAGGTCGCCGAGGAGGTGCTGCGCGAGACGATCCGCGGCCTGGACGTGCCGGTCGTGGTGCACTGCTGCGCCCCGCAGGTCCCGCTCCCGCTGCTGCGCCGGGCCGGGGTGGCCGGGGTCTCCCTCGACTTCTCCCTCCTCACCGAGCGGGAGGACGACGACCTCGGCGAGGCGGTCGAGGCGGGCACGGCGATCCTCGCTGGTGTCGTGCCCTCCACTGACCAGGAGGTGTCCGACCCGGCCGGTAGTGTCCAGGGTGTCAGGACCTTGTGGCGCAGGCTCGGGTTCGCCCCGGAGCTGCTGGGCCGCCGCGTGCTGGTGACGCCGACCTGCGGGCTGGCCGGGGCGTCCCCGGCGTACGCGCGCAAGGCGCTGTCGCTTGCGGCGCGGGCGGCGCAGAGCCTGGTGGACAACCCGGAATGAGAACGTAGGAGGGCTTGCGGTGGTGGCTGTCGAGGGCTGGGAGGACGTCCCTGCGGAGGTGCGCAGGCGGCACGCCGAGCTGGTCGTGGAGATCACCGAGCACCGCGCCCGGTACTACGTGCAGGACGCCCCGGTCGTCAGCGACGCCGAGTTCGACGTCCTGATGCGCGAGCTGGAGGCGGTCGAGGCCGCGCACCCGGCCCTGGTGACGCCGGACTCGCCGACGCAGGAGGTCGGCGGCGACGTCGCGGAGGGCTTCACCAAGGTCGAGCACCGCGAGCGGCTGCTCAGCCTCGACAACGCCATGGACGACGAGGAGCTGGCGGCCTGGGCGGACCGGGTCGCCCGCGAGCTGGACGGCATCGACTACCACTACCTGTGCGAGCTCAAGGTGGACGGCCTGGCCGTCAACCTCACCTACGAGCGCGGCCAGTTGGTCCTGGCCGCGACCCGGGGCACCGGCCGGGTCGGCGAGGACATCACCGCCAACGTCCGCACCATCAAGGAGATCCCGCAGCAGCTCACCGGCGACGACCTGCCCGAGCTGGTCGAGATCCGCGGCGAGGTCTACCTGCCCACCGAGGCCTTCGAGGAACTGAACGCCTCGCTGGCGGCGGAGAACGAGCGCCGCCGGGCGGAGAACGAGGAGCGCGCCAAGGAGGGCAGGCGTCCGCAGGCGCTGCTCCACCTGTTCGCCAACCCGCGCAACGCCGCCGCCGGTTCGCTGCGCCAGAAGGACCCGCTGGTCACCGCGTCCCGTCCGCTGCACATGGTGGTGCACGGCATCGGCGCCCGGGTCGGCTTCGACATCGACTGCCAGTCGCACGCCTACGACCTGCTGCGCGCGTGGGGCCTGCCGACGGCCCGGCACAACAAGGTGGTCGGGACGCTCGACGAGGTGCGGGCGTTCATCGGGCACTTCGGCGAGCAGCGGCACTCGGTCGAGCACGAGATCGACGGCGTCGTGGTCAAGGTGGACGAGATCGCCCTGCAAGGGCGGCTCGGTTCCACCTCCAAGTCCCCGCGCTGGGCGATCGCCTGGAAGTACCCGCCGGAGGAGGTCACCGGCAGGCTGGCCGCGATCAAGGTCGGCATCGGCCGCACCGGCCGGGCCACCCCGTACGCGGTGCTGGCCGAGCCGGTGAAGGTGGCCGGCTCGATGGTGCAGTACGCGACGCTGCACAACCAGCAGGTCGTCAAGGCCAAGGGCGTGCTGCTCGGCGACACCATCGTGCTGCGCAAGGCCGGCGACGTCATCCCGGAGATCCTCGGCCCGGTGGAGAGCCTGCGGGACGGCACCGAGCAGGAGTTCGTGATGCCCTCGCACTGCCACGAGTGCGGGGCCGAGCTGCGCCCGATGTCCGAGGGGGACATCGATCTGCGCTGCCCCAACGCGCAGTTCTGCCCGGCGCAGATCCGCGAGCGGATCGCCTTCCTGGGCGGCCGTTCCTCGCTGGACATCGAGGGCCTGGGCTATGTCGCGGCGACCGCGCTGACCCAGCCGCTGGAGCCGGCCGAGGCGCCGGTGCGGGACGAGGGCGACATCTTCGGCCTGACGATGGAGCAGTTGCTGCCGATCGAGGTGCTGGTCCGCGACCAGAAGACGGGCATGCCCAAGCTGGACGACCGCACCGGCAAGGAGAAGAAGGCCACCTTCTTCGCGAACCAGAAGGGCGAGCCCAAGAAGACGGCGGGCGTGCTGCTGGAGAATCTGGAGAGGGTGAAGGAACGTCCGCTGTGGCGGTTCCTCAACGGCCTCTCGATCCGGCACGTCGGGCCGGTCGCGGCGCAGGAGCTGGCGCGGGAGTTCCGGGACCTCGACCGGATCTTCTCGGCCACCGAGGAGGAGCTGGCCGCCGTCGAGGGGGTCGGGCCGATCATCGCCCGTTCCGTCGTCGAGTGGTACCAGGAGGAGTGGCACCGGGGGATCCTGGAGAAGTGGCGCGCGGCCGGCGTCCGCTTCACCGAGGAGCCCGCCGACGAGGAGGAGGCGGAGCGCCCGCTGGAGGGCCTGACCGTCGTGGTCACCGGCACCCTGGCCGGGCACACCCGGGACGGGGCCAAGGAGGCGCTGACCTCGCGCGGCGCGAAGGTGACCGGTTCGGTATCGAAGAAGACAGATTTTGTCGTGGCCGGTGACAACCCCGGGTCCAAGTACGACAAGGCCGTTCAGCTCGGACTGCCGGTCCTGGACGACGCCGGCTTCGCCGTGCTGCTCGCCGACGGAGCGGCCGCGGCCCGCGCCCACCTCGGCCTGCCCGAGGTCGGGAAGGCCCCCGTCGAGGCCGCCCCGGAGGCCGACCCGGAGGCCGACCCGAGCGGAGCGTGACCGAACCCGTCTTGTTATCGTCCTGATGCAACGTCACCGGGTGTCGCACCGTGAAAGCGGGCATTGTGTCACTGTGCGACACCCGGGCGCGGTGGCGCGTTTCCGGTTGTCCGAAAGTCTGCCCACCGGGTGGACCCCGGCATACCCTGGAGCGCAACAGAGTGTCAGCAGGGGTGGGGGCACCGGCTGAGCCGGTGCTCCGCGGGGTCGCTCCATGCCCGGCAGCTGTCGGTACCGGCACGGTGCCTCACCGTAAGGCGGCCTGACGGGGCGGGCCCGACGGAGGACAGGGCTTATGGATCGTACGACCGGCGGTGCGCCCACACGCCCGCCGCAGGGGGTGGCAGGTGCGGTCCTGCTGCTCGGCGTGCTGCTGGCCGGTGCCGCGCCGCTCATCCCGCTGGCCGTCCTGGTCTACCGGTACGAGCCCGAACTGCTGCCGCTGTTCGCGGTGCCGCTGGCGGTGCTGGTCGCCGCCTGGCGGATCGCCCGCGACCGCGCCCGTGACCAGCTGACCGACCCGCTGACGGATCTGCCCAACCGTCAGGCCCTGTTGATGGCTGCCCAGGAGGCGATCGCGGAGCGTGCGGAAGGTTACAGCGTCGGTCTCATCCTGCTCGATCTCGATCGTTTCCGATCGCTCAACGACACCCTCGGTCACACCGCCGGCGACCGGCTGCTGGTGCACATCGCCCGTCGGCTGCACCGCGCGCTGCGCTCCGGAGGCCCGGCCGGCAGCGCCACCCGGGAGTCCATCGACGACGTCTTCGCCGGCCTGCCCCGGAACTACCGGCGCGGCCGCCCGATGGTGGCCCGGATGGGCGGCGACGAGTTCGCCGTGCTGCTGCCCGGCATCAACTGCCCGGACAGCCTGGAGCGGGTTGCCAAGGCGCTGATCGCCGAACTCGCCGCGCCGATCCGGCTGGACGGGCTGCTGCTCGTGCTGGAGGCCAGCGCCGGCGTCTGCGTCTACCCGCAGCACGCCCAGGACGCCGAGGCGCTGCTGCGCCGCGCCGACGTGGCGATGGGCCACGCCCAGCGCGGTTGCAGCGGCGTCGCGCAGTACGACGAGACCCAGGACGCCGACACGCCGTACCGGATAGGGCTGCTCGGCGACCTGCGGCGGGCCCTGGAGACCGGCGAGGTGCAGCTGCACTACCAGCCCAAGGTGGCCTTCGACGGCCGGGTGGTCGGCCTGGAGGCGCTGCTGCGCTGGGAGCGCCCCGGCCAGGGCCGGGTCTCGCCGGACGAGTTCGTCGGGCTCGCCGAGTCCAGCGGCCTGATGCCCCGGCTCACCGACTACGTGCTGGAGGCCGCCGTCGGGCAGCTCGCCTACTGGCGGGAGCAGGGCCTCCAGGTGCAGGTCGCGGTCAACGTCTCCCCGCGCGACGTGCTCAACCCCGGCTTCGCCCAGCGCGTCGCCGGCCACCTCGTCCGCCACCAGGTGCCGGCCCACGCGCTCCAGCTGGAGATCACCGAACGGCTGCTGCTGGACGACTCCCGCCGGGCCGCCGACACCCTCGCCGAACTGCGCGGCTACGGCGTCGGGATGTCCCTGGACGACTTCGGCACCGGCCACTCCTCGCTGGTGCGGCTGCGCAGCCTGCCGGTCGGCGAGCTGAAGATCGACCGCTCCTTCGTCTCCCGGATGGTCATCGACGACCACGACGCGGCGGTGGTGCGCTGCTCGGTGGAGCTCGCCCACTCGCTGGGCCTGACCGTGGTCGCCGAGGGCGTCGAGGACGACGAGACCTGGGAGCGGCTGCACTGCATGGGCGTGGACGCCGTCCAGGGCTGGCTGGTGTCGGCCGCGCTGCCGGCCGAGCAGGCCACCGCCTGGCTGCGGGTGCACCGTACCGGCGCCCCGCCGGTGGAGCGGCTGGTCCCCCCGCCGGGCCGGCTGCCGTCGGCGCTCCACGCGGTGCAGGGGGGCCAGGGCCTGCCGGTCCAGCCGGTGCTGCCGCCGGCCGTCCAGCCGGTG
The DNA here is from genome assembly GCF_042882025.1 of Kitasatospora sp. NPDC058243. NCBI lineage: Bacteria > Bacillati > Actinomycetota > Actinomycetes > Kitasatosporales > Streptomycetaceae > Kitasatospora > Kitasatospora sp. NPDC058243. Next base: position 28,932 of record NZ_JBHVWW010000063.1, on the reverse strand, counting down.
GTCCAGCAGGCCATCGCGCCGGTGCTGCCCCCCGTGCTGCCCCCGACGCTCCCGCAGGCCGTGCAGGCCGTGCAGACGGTCCAGGCCGCGCCCGCGCCCCAGCCCGTGTCGGCCGCGCAGATCGAGATCAAGGCGCCGGGCACGCAGAGTTGGGCCCGCACCAGGCCGCAGTGACGGGCGCATACGCTTACTCGTTGGCCGGTGGCCGGGCCGGGCCCCATAGGATGGGGTCCAAAGACCACGAGGACGGAGCACCGGACCGGTTGCTCCTGCCCGGGCCCGGCACCGCCTGCGCGCGGCGCCGGGCCTCACCAGAACTCACCCTGAGGATCGCTGCATGCCTGGCATCACGCGCGAGGAGGTCGCCCACCTCGCCCGGCTGTCGCGTCTTGAGCTGAAGCCCGAAGAGCTGGACCACTTCGCCGAGCAGCTCGACGTGATCATCGGCGCGGTCGCCCGCGTTTCCGAGGTCGCCGGACAGGACGTCCCGCCGACCTCCCACCCGCTCCCGCTGACCAACGTGATGCGCGCGGACGAGGTGCGGCCGTCGCTCACCCCGGAGCAGGCGCTGTCCGGCGCCCCCGCCGCCGAGGAGCAGCGTTTCCGCGTGCCCCAGATCCTCGGGGAGGACTGACCGAGATGACCGAGTTGATCAAGTACACCGCCGCTGAGACGGCTTCCGCCATCGCCGAGGGCGAGGTGTCCGCCGTCGAGGTGGCGCAGGCGCACCTGGACCGCATCGGCGCCGTCGACAAGAAGGTCAACGCCTTCCTGCACGTCGACACCGAGGGCGCGCTGAACGCCGCCAAGGCCGTCGACGAGAAGCGCGCCAAGGGCGAGGAGCTGGGCCCGCTGGCCGGCGTCCCGCTCGCGCTGAAGGACGTCTTCACCACCAAGGGCGTGCCGACCACCTGCGGCTCCAAGATCCTCGAAGGCTGGATCCCGCCGTACGACGCCACGCTGACCACCCGTCTCAAGGACGTCGGCGTGGTCATCCTCGGCAAGACCAACATGGACGAGTTCGCGATGGGCTCCTCCACCGAGAACTCCGCCTACGGCACGACCGGCAACCCGTGGGACCTCTCCCGCATCCCCGGCGGCTCCGGCGGCGGCTCGGCCGCCGCGCTGGCCGCCTTCGAGGCCCCGCTGGCGATCGGCACCGACACCGGCGGCTCGATCCGCCAGCCCGGCGCCGTCACCGGCACCGTCGGCGTCAAGCCGACCTACGGCTCGGTCTCCCGCTACGGCCTGGTCGCCTTCTCGTCCTCGCTGGACCAGGGCGGCCCGTGCGCCCGCACCGTGCTGGACGCGGCGCTGCTGCACGAGGCCATCGCCGGGTACGACCCGCTGGACTCCACCTCGATCGACGCGCCCGTCCCGGCCGTGGTCGAGGCCGCCAAGCTGCGCGACGTGCGCGGCATGCGGATCGGCGTGGTCAAGGAGTTCGCCGGCGAGGGCTACCAGGCCGGCGTGATGGAGCGCTTCAACGAGTCGGTGGAGCTGCTGCGCGAGCTGGGCGCCGAGGTCGTCGAGGTCTCCTGCCCGTCCTTCACCCTGGCGCTGCCGGCGTACTACCTGATCGCGCCCAGCGAGGCCTCGTCCAATCTGGCCCGCTTCGACGCGATGCGCTACGGCCTGCGGGTCGGCGACGACGGCTCCCGCTCGGCCGAGGACGTCACCGCCCTGACCCGCGAGGCCGGCTTCGGCCCCGAGGTCAAGCGCCGCATCATCCTCGGCACCTACGCCCTCTCCTCGGGCTACTACGACGCCTACTACGGCTCGGCCCAGAAGGTCCGCACGCTCATCTCGCGCGACTTCGACGCCGCCTTCGCGGGCGTGGACGTGCTGGTCTCGCCGACCACGCCGACCACCGCCTTCCCGATCGGCGAGCGCGCCGACGACCCGATGGCGATGTACCTGGCCGACCTCTGCACGATTCCGTCGAACCTCGCGGGCAACGCGGCCATGTCGCTGCCCTGCGGTCTGGCCCCGGAGGACAATCTCCCGGTCGGCCTGCAGATCATCGCACCCGCGATGGCGGACGACCGCCTGTACCGGGTGGGCGGCGCCGTCGAGGCCGCACTCAACGACAAGTGGGGGCACACCCTGCTGGAGGAGGCACCGGCACTGTGAGCAAGATCGAGAAGGCCAAGGCCCCGTCGTCCCTCAAGGCCCCGTCGTCCCTGAAGGGCTTCAAGCACAGCAAGCCGGGCCTCTGGCTGTCCATCGGCACCAGCGCCTTCGGCGCGGTCTCGGTCGTCAAGGACGTCCGCAAGGCCCGCGAGGAGAGCGACACCCTCAAGCTGGTCAACGCCCTGGTCGGCGCCGCCGCGCTGATCACCGGTACCGCCCTGCTGGTGCGCGAGCTGCGCCAGCTCGGCTCCGACGACGTCCTGCTGGGCTGAGCTGAGCGCCCCGGCCCGGCCCCGCGCGAGCGGCGGCCGGGCCCGTACCTCCCAAGTCTTTTAGTGAAGGGGACGCTGTGAGCGTCATGAACCTGGTCTCCTACGAGGACGCTCTCGCGTCGTACGACCCGGTGATGGGCCTTGAGGTCCACGTCGAACTGGGCACCAAGACCAAGATGTTCTGCGGTTGCTCGACCGAGCTGGGTGCCGAGCCGAACAGCCAGACCTGCCCGACCTGCCTGGGCCTGCCCGGCTCGCTGCCGGTGGTCAACGCGATCGGCGTGGAGTCGGCCGTCAAGATCGGCCTGGCGCTGAACTGCGAGATCGCCGAGTGGTGCCGGTTCGCGCGGAAGAACTACTTCTACCCGGACATGCCCAAGAACTTCCAGACCTCGCAGTACGACGAGCCGATCGCCTTCAACGGCTACCTCGACGTGCAGCTGGAGGACGGCTCGACCTTCCGCGTGGAGATCGAGCGCGCCCACATGGAGGAGGACACCGGCAAGTCCAGCCACGTCGGTGGCGCCACCGGCCGCATCCACGGCGCCACCCACTCGCTGCTCGACTACAACCGGGCCGGCATCCCGCTGATCGAGATCGTCACCAAGCCGATCACCGGCGCCGGCGTGCGCGCCCCCGAGGTCGCCAAGGCGTACGTCGCCGAGCTGCGCGAGCTGATCAAGGCGCTGGGCGTCTCCGAGGCGCGGATGGACAAGGGCCAGATGCGCTGCGACGTCAACCTGTCGCTGCGCCCCAACGGCACCGAGACCTTCGGCACCCGTTCGGAGACCAAGAACGTCAACTCGCTGCGCAGCGTGGAGCGGGCCGCCCGGTTCGAGATCCAGCGGCACGCCACCGTGCTGACCGACGGCGGCACGATCATCCAGGAGACCCGGCACTTCCACGAGGAGGACGGCAGCACCACCTCGGGCCGGATCAAGGACAACGCCGAGGACTACCGCTACTTCCCCGAGCCGGACCTGGTGCCGATCGCCCCCGCCCGCGCCTGGGTCGAGGAGCTGCGCGCAGGCCTGCCCGAGCTGCCGCGGGTACGCCGGGCCCGGCTGCAGGCCGAGTGGGGCCTGTCCGACAAGGACATGCAGTCGGTGCTGAACGCCGGCGCCGTCGAGCCGATCCAGGAGACCATCGCCGCCGGCGCCCCGGCCGACCAGGCCCGCAAGTGGTGGATGGGCGAGCTGGCCCGCCGGGCCAACGAGACCGGCACCGAGCTGAGCGAGCAGCCGATCACCCCGGCGCAGGTCGCCCGGGTCACCGCGCTGGTCGCCGAGGGCAAGCTGAACGACAAGCTGGCCCGCCAGGTCATCGAGGCCGTGCTGGCCGGCGAGGGCGAGCCGGACGAGGTCGTCGAGAAGCGCGGCCTGGCCGTCGTCTCGGACGACTCCGCGCTCGGTGCGGCCGTCGACCAGGCCATCGCCGAGAACGAGGCGATCGCCGCCAAGATCCGCGACGGCAAGGTCGCCGCGGTCGGCGCGCTGGTCGGTGCGGTCATGAAGGCCACCCGCGGCCAGGCCGACGCGGCCCGCGTCAAGGACCTGATCCTGGAGCGGCTCGCCGTCGAAGGGCAGTAGGCGCAGCCCGGGGAAGCTGGGCGTCTCCGCCTGAGCTTCCTAAGGCGCCTAAGGCATCTAAGGCCCCTAAGGCCCGGTCTCACCTCTAAATCGAGGTAAGACCGGGCCTTTGTCGTTCCCGGGGCCCCGATCTAAGGTACCTGGGGCCCGGAAGATCGGTAGGGCTTCCGATGCGGCACCCCCCGCTGGGAGAGGAAAGTCTTACTCGACAGCGAAACGCAGTGAAACCCACAGGGGGAACCGAAAGTGATCGAGTACGAGCTCATCCAGCAGCACGCCCACGAGCTGGCCGTCCGCGCCGAGCACGAGCGCCTGGTCCGGGAGGCCAAGGAGGGGCGCCGCCTGCGGCAGCGTCCGGTGGCCGCCCGCTTCCAGCGGCGCCCCGCGCGCCAGCGCGAATGCTGACGGACCGGCACCACGACGGTGCCGAGGGAGTTTCGGAGGGGGAGGCGCAGCAGGGGAGCGCCTCCCCCTCCGGGCGTTCGCCAGGGGAGATAACCCCTCGGCCCGCCACCTCCGGCTATGGCATGCTCGCCTCCATGCAGCAGATATCGGTGAGTCCCGTCTTCGTCGGCCGCGGCAGCGAGATCACCGAACTGACCGACGCGCTGCGCCGGGCCGGCTCCGGCAGCCCGCAGGCCGTGCTGATCGGCGGCGAGGCGGGCGTCGGCAAGACCCGGCTGCTGGAGGAGTTCCTGGAGCGGGCCGCCGCCGGGGGAGCGGTCACCACGCTCGGCGGCTGCCTGGAGATCGGCGCCGAGGGCCTGCCGTACGCCCCGCTGGCCGCCGCGCTGCGCCGGCTGCACCGCTCGCTGGGCGCCGAGCTGGAGGCCGCGGCGGTCGGCAGCGAGGGGCACCTGGCCCGGCTGCTGCCCGAGTTCGGCGAGGCCGACGGCGAACCCAACGACGAGTACGGCCGGGCCCGGCTGTTCGAGCACACCGCGAGGCTGTTCGAGCGGCTCGGCGCGGAGCGTACCCTCGTGTTCGCCGTCGAGGACCTGCACTGGTCCGACCGCTCCACCCGCGAACTGCTCGCCTTCCTGGTCCGCACCCTGCACCGGTCCCGGGTGCTGCTGGTCGCCACCTACCGCTCCGACGACCTGCACCGCCGCCACCCGCTGCGCCCCTTCCTGGCCGAGCTCGAACGGCTGCGCACCGTCCAGCGGCTGGAGCTGGAGCGGTTCGGCCGCGGCGAGGTCGCCGCCCAGCTGGCCGGCATCCTCGGCACCGCCGACCCCGACCGGAAGCTGGTGGACCGCATCCACCGCCGCTCCGAGGGGAACCCGTTCTTCGTCGAGGAGCTGGCCACCGCCTTCGAGGACGGCTGCGGCGCAGGGCTCACCGACTCGCTGCGCGACATCCTGCTGGTCCGGGTGGAGAGCCTGGTCGAGGAGGCCCAGCGGGTGGTGCGGATCGCCGCCGAGGGCGGCTCGCACGTCGAGCACGCCCTGCTGGCGGCCGTCCTGGACGACGACGAGGAGGCGCTGATCGAGGCGCTGCGGGCGGCCGTCGGCGCCAACATCCTGCGCCCGGACGGCGAGGGCGAGGGCTACCGCTTCCGGCACGCGCTGGTCCGCGAGGCGGTCTCGGACGACCTGCTGCCCGGTGAACGGCACCGGATCAACCGCAAGTTCGCACTCGCGGTGGAGGCGCAGCCGCAGCTGGTCTCCTGCGACGCCCTGCCCGCCCGGCTGGCCAACTACTGGTACCACGCGCACGACCCGGCCCGCGCCCTGCCGACCGCCCTGGACGCCGCCCGGGCGGCCCGCCGCCGCAACGCCTTCGCCGAGCAACTGGGCATGCTGGAACGGGCCCTGGAACTGTGGGACATGGTCTCCGAGGAGGTGCTGGCGCACACCCTGCGCCCGTACGACTGGGCCGAGACCTACCCGCCGGGCTCCTGCGACCACAGCACCGCCGACGGGGACTGCGACCGGATCCAGCTGGTCGACGTGCTGGCCGAGGCGGTGGTCGCGGCCCGGCGCTGCGGCGACCGCGAGCGCGGCCTGAGCCTCGCCAGGCGGGGGCTGCGGCTGGTCGACGAGGCGGTGCACCCGGTGCGCGCGGCCTGGTTCCGGATCAACCGGGCCCGGATGCTGGGCAATCTGCGCCGCTCCGGCGACGACGAGGAGATCCTGCACGCGCACCGGCTGGTCGACCACCTGCCGCCGTCCGCCGTCCAGGCCGAGGTGTTCGCGCTCGGCGCCGGGGTGGCGATGCTCAAGAAGCCCGGCCCCGAGCACATCGAGCTGGCCGAGCGGGCGATCCGGATCGCCCAGGAGGTCGGCGCGCACTCCGTCGAGGTGCACGCCCGGATGACGCTCGGCGGCCTGCGCTACGACGTGCACGGCGACGCCGACGGCGGGCTGGCCGAACTGGCCGGGGCGGTCGAGGCGGCCCGCCGGCTGGGCGTGCCCGACCTGCTGCTGCGCGGCGTCAACAACCTGGCCAGCATGCAGCGCGGGGTGGGCCGGGCCGAGGAGGCGGTGGTGCTGGCCCGCGAGGGCCTGGTCTACGCGGACGGCAACGGCCTGCTGCGCAACATCGGCACCATCCTGACCGGCAACCTGGCCGAGGCGCTGACCGACCTGGGGCGGATCCGGGAGGCCGCCGAGGTACTCGACGCCTGCGAGCTGACCAGCCTGACCGGCACCCACGCCGAGTTCCTGGACCGGATGCGCGGCGACCTCGCGCTGCTGCGCGGGGACCTGGCCGGCGCGGCGACCATGCTGGCGCAGGCCCGGTCGGCCAACCGGGTCGGCCAGCTCCAGCACAGCGTGCCGATCAGCCGGCTGGCGGTGCGGATCGCCGCGCTCGCCGGTCGGCCGCTGGAGGCCCGGGAGGAACTGCTCACCGCGCTGGCGGAGGAGGGGCGGCTCGGCCACGAGTCCGACGTGTACCCGCTGCTGGTCGAGGCCGCCACGGTGGAGGCGGACAGCCGGGGCCTGCCGGAGGCCGCGGCGGGCCGGGCCGAGGCACTGGCCGCGATCGCCGCGCGGGCGGCCCGGCTGCGGCCGCGGGCGCCGATGCACCACGGCTGGGCCCGGCTGCTGGAGGGCGAACTGGCCCGCGCCGAGGCCGCCGACACCCCGGAGCAGTGGGCCGCCGCGGTCGCCGCGCTGCGGCCGACCGGGCTGCCGTACCCGCTGGCGGTCGCCCTGCTGCGGGCCGGCGAGGCCGAGGTGCTGGCCGGGCGGCGCGAGGCCGGGGCCGAACTGCTGCGCGAGGCGCGGGAGCTGGCCACCGTCCGGGGTGACCGTCCGCTGCTGGCGGAGGTCGCGGGCCTGGCCGACCGGGCCGGGCTGACGCTGACCCCGGCGGCGGCCGCGCGCCCGGCCGCCGGGCCGGCCGCGACCCCGCCCGCCGGGGAGTCCTTCGGCCTCACCCCCCGTGAGCGGGACGTGCTCCGGTTGCTGGCGCGCGGCTGGAGCAACCGGCAGATCGCGGAGGAGTTGTACATCTCTCCGAAGACCGCGAGCGTGCACGTTTCCAACATCCTGGGCAAGCTCGCGGTCACCGGCCGGGGTGAGGCGGCAGCGCTGGCGCACCGGCTGCGGCTGTTCCCGGACGATCCGGCGTAGGCCCTGTCCCCCCGGGCCTCCCGCTGACCCGAGCGCCCGGCGCCGGGCCTCCTGACCGTCTCCGGTCCGGGCGGCTCGGGGCCGGGCGCCGTCGCGTGCTCCCGTGCGCGCCGCGTGAGCCCCTGGTCGCGCGCCGCCGCCAACCGGGCCGATCCGCCGGAATCGGGTGCATTTCCCCACCCCCTCGCCATTACTCTAAGTTGAGTGCATGTGTCATTGAGTGACGGATTTGGTGTAGGGTCCCGATCGGGAACATCGGTGCGGTGTGGTGACCGGAAGGCCGCCCACCCCCTGGGCCTCCGTCCTGACGGGGCGCCAGGCCACCGCGTACGACCGAGAGGCGCGCGGCCGGTGGCCCGTGGCCGGGGCGCCAGGCCCCGGGCCGGAGGGGGAGAGGCCGAGTGAGCTCCACCGATACGGTGCTGCCCGGGGCCGGACGGCCGGGCGTGCCACCCGCCGACGCGTCCGAGCCCGAAACGTCCGCGCCCGGCGCAGCCGCAGCCGGCCCGCCCGCCCCCGGCCGGCGCGGCCCGCTGAACCGGCTCCGGGAGAGCCGGACGCTGCCCGGCCTCGTCCTCGGCGCGCTCTGCCTGGCCTACGCCCTGGGCGCCGCCACCGGCTGGGGATCCTTCCAACTCTCCATCTTCATGGGCGACTTCGGCCTGGCCGCGGCGGCGCTCGCGGCCGCGCTGTCCTGCCTGGTGTACGGCTGCACAGCCGGCGGGCGCGCCCGCCCGGCCTGGCTGCTGTTCGGCCTCTCCTCGCTCATGGTGGCCTGCGGCAACGGCACCTGGGGCTGGTACGAACTGGTCGCCCGCAGCCCGCTGCCGCAGGACTCGCTCGCCGAGTACGCCTTCCTGCTGTTCTCCCCGCTCGCCATCACCGGTGTCCTGGTGCTCGCCCAGCGCCCGCGCTCGGCCGCCGGCTGGCTCTGCCTGCTGCTCGACGGCTGGCTGATCGCCGGCTCGCTGTTCACCCTCAGCTGGAGCCTGGCGCTCGGCCGGATCGCCGCCGGCGAGGTCGGCTCGCCACTGCGGCTGGCCCTCAACCTGGCCTACCCGGTCCTGGACATCCTGCTGGTCAGCCTGGTCGTCGGGCTGCGCTTCGGCGGCCGGGACGGCAATCGGGCGGCCGTGCACACCGCGATGGTGGCGCTGGCCGTCACCGTCCTGTGCGACGCCCTGTTCACCTCCCCGGAGCTGCGCAGCAGCTACCGCTCGGGCGAACTGCTGGACGCCGGATGGTTCTCCGGCAGCCTGCTGCTGGCCTGGGCGCCGTGGTCGCCGCGCTGGCGCCGCCCGCTGCGCGAGCACCCCTCGGCCGGAGGCCTGCCGCGCCGCCGGGTGGCCACCACCTTCAGCGCGCTCACCCCGTACGCGGCCGCCGCGGTGTGCACCGCCGGGATCCTCTACAACGCCCTCGGCGGGCGGGAATTGGACCGGGTGGTGGCCGCGGCGGCCTGCACCGTCGGCCTGGCGCTCATCCTGCGCCAGGGCGTGATGCTGCTCGACAACCTCTCGCTCGCCCAGGAACTCGCCCACAAGGAGGCGCACTTCCGCTCCCTGGTGCAGGGCTCCAGCGACGTCATCATGATCGCCGGCGCCAACGGCGTGCTCTCCTACGTCTCCCCGGCCGCACTCGGCGTCTACGGGCGGGACCCGGAGGAACTGGTCGGCGGCAACCTGCTGGACCTGGTCCACCCGGAGGACGTGGACCGGGTGCTCGCCGAGGTCCGCCGCTACCTGGCGAGGGTCCGGCTCACCGCCCACCGCTCCCCGGGCACCGCCGAGCCGTCCGCCCGGGTGGAGTGCCGGATCAGCTCCGGCGGCGGCGAGTGGCTGCACGTCGAGTCGACGGTCAGCCGGCACCGTGACGGCCTGATCCTCAACAGCCGGGACGTGACCGAACGCGTGATACTCCAGGCCCAGTTGCAGCACAACGCCTTCCACGACCCGCTCACCGACCTGCCCAACCGGGCGCTGTTCGCCCAGCGGCTGCGGGCCGCCCTCGGCGCCCGCGGCCAGCAGGGCGAGGGCGGCGCCGGGGTCGCGGTGCTCTTCCTCGACCTGGACGGCTTCAAGGCGGTCAACGACACGGCCGGCCACCAGGTGGGCGACGAACTGCTGGTGCAGGCGGCCCGCCGGCTCCAGGGGGCCGTCCGCTGCGGGGACACCGTCGCCCGGTTCGGCGGCGACGAGTTCGCCGCGCTGGTCTGCGGCCCGCTCGGCCGGCTCCAGGTCCAGGAGCTCGCCGAACGGCTGCGGATCGCGCTCTCCGAGCCGTACTGGATCGGCGGCGCCGAACTCGGTGTCGCCGCCAGCATCGGCATCGCCTTCGGCACCCCCGAACGCGGCCCGGCCGCCGACCCGAGGGCGGCCACCGACGAGCTGATGCGCAACGCCGACCTCGCGATGTACCGGGCCAAGTCCGAGGGCAAGGGCCGGGTGGTGCTCTACAACCCCGCGATGCGGGCCGATCTGGAGCGCCGCACCGAACTGGAGGAGCGGCTGCGGGCCGCCGTCCGGGAGGGCGGCTTCACCCTGCTCCACCAGCCCGTGGTGGACCTCGGCAGCGGCGCGGTGACCGGCGTCGAGGCGCAGGCCCGCTGGCGTTCGGCGGGCGGCCTGCTGCTCACCCCGGCCGAGTTCCTGCGCTCGGCCGACCACGGCGACGCGGCCACCCGGTTCTCCCGCTGGCTGGTCCAGGAGGCGGTGACGGCCGCGGCCAACCGGCGCGGCCAGTCCGGCCGCAGCCGCAGCGGCCCCGCGCCCGTCCCGGTCGCCGTCCGGCTCTCCACCGAGCGGCTGTGCTCGCCCGGCCTGTACGAGACGGTGGCCGCGGCGCTGCGCGACAGCCGGCTGCCGGCCGGCGAGCTGGTGATCGAGGTGGCCCGGATGGGCCCGGACTCGCTCGCCGACGAACTCGGCCGCCGGCTGGCCGCGTTGCGCCGGCTCGGGGTCACCACCGTGCTGGCCGGCTACGGCGCCGGCAGCGGTTCGCTCGGCGAGCTGGCCCGGCTGCCCCTGGACGGCCTCAAGCTGGACCGCACGCTGGTGCAGGACCTCGGGGAGTCCGCGCTCAGCCGCACGCTCGCCGGGCACGCCCTGCGGCTCGGCCACGACCTCGGCCTGGTCACCGGCGCCGAGGGGGTGGACCTGCCCCGCCAGGTCGCCGCGCTCCAGGAGCTGGGCTGCCGGCAGGGCCAGGGTTCGGCCTTCGCGCCGCCGCTGGACGAGACCCGGCTGCGCCGGGCGCTGGTGCGCCGAGGCTACCCGCTGCCCAGACCGCTCGGCTCGGTCTCGGCCCGGCGCGCGTACCTGGCCGCGGAGGCCCGGACGGGTGGCCGCGGGGAGGGCGGCGGGGGGCGTGTCGTGCATCACCACGGTGCCCCCGACCTGCCCGAACGCCGCGCGGTGACCGGTCCAGGGCCAGGTCCGCATGGCGAGACGGTCATCCCACCTGCTTGACACGTGCCCCCGGACAGGAGGAGGGTCGTTGCCATGCGCACCCGAATTCTCGTACTTGGCGGGCGCGTCGGCTGAGCGGGTTCACACCCCCCGCTTGTGACAGACCGACGCGCCACCCCTCGCATGCCCTTGGCACGAGGGGTTTTTTGTTGCACTGACGCTGTTCCACCACCGCAAGACCCCTGGCCCCGACCGCCCGATCCGCCCCGATTCGCGGGGAGGAAGCGGGACGATTGAGGCAGAGCCGGCGATCGGCCCGAAACCGGGACCCCACCCTCGCACCACCGGGGCCCGAAACCACCGGGCCGGCACATTCCGAGAAGAGACAGGCAGATGACTGAGCACGCCGCATCCCCCCGCCGCGGGGACACCACGGCCGCCCACGCTCCCGCTCCCCAGCACGTCGTCGAAACCATGACCGGCGCCCAGTCGCTCATCCGCTCGCTGGAGGCCGTGGGCGCCGACACCGTCTTCGGCATCCCGGGCGGGGCCATCCTTCCCGCGTACGACCCGCTGATGGACTCGGCCAAGGTGCGCCACATCCTGGTCCGCCACGAGCAGGGCGCCGGCCACGCCGCCACCGGATACGCCCAGGCCACCGGCCGGGTCGGGGTCTGCATGGCCACCTCCGGCCCGGGCGCGACCAACCTGGTGACCCCGATCGCCGACGCCTACATGGACTCGGTGCCGATCGTCGCGATCACCGGCCAGGTCTCCTCCAAGGCGATCGGCACCGACGCCTTCCAGGAGGCGGACATCTGCGGCATCACCATGCCGATCACCAAGCACAACTACCTGGTCACCGACCCCGCCGAGATCCCCCGGGTGATCGCCGAGGCGTTCCACATCGCCGCCACCGGCCGCCCCGGCCCCGTCCTGGTCGACATCGCCAAGGACGCGCTCCAGGCCACCACCACCTTCCGCTGGCCGGTCGAGCTCTCGCTGCCCGGCTACCGCCCGGTCACCAAGCCGCACGCCAAGCAGATCCGCGAGGCCGCGAAGATGCTGGTGGGCGCCAAGCGCCCGGTGCTGTACGTCGGCGGCGGCGTGATCAAGGCGCAGGCCACCACCGAGCTGCGGATCCTCGCCGAGCTGACCGGCGCCCCGGTGGTCACCACCCTGATGGCGCTCGGCGCCTTCCCCGACAGCCACCCGCAGCACCTGGGCATGCCCGGCATGCACGGCTCCGTCCCGGCCGTCACCGCGCTGCAGAAGGCCGACCTGCTGTTCACCCTCGGCGCCCGCTTCGACGACCGCGTCACCGGCAAGCTGGACGGCTTCGCCCCGCACGCCAAGGTCGTCCACGCGGACATCGACCCGGCCGAGATCGGCAAGAACCGCCCCGCCGACGTGCCGATCGTCGGCGACGCCCGCGAGGTGCTGGCCGATCTGATCGTGGCCGTCCAGGCCGAGTTCGACGCCGGCCACAAGGGCGACTACTCGCAGTGGTGGGAGAAGCTCGACGAGTGGAAGAAGACCTACCCGCTGGGCTACGAGCCCGCCCCGGGCGGCCGCCTCTCCCCGCAGCAGGTCATCGAGCGGATCGGCCGGCTGGTCGGCCCCGAAGCGATCTACGCCGCGGGCGTCGGCCAGCACCAGATGTGGAGCTCGCAGTTCATCCGCTTCGAGAAGCCGGGCACCTGGCTCAACTCGGGCGGCGCGGGCACCATGGGCTACGCCGTCCCGGCCGCGATGGGCGCCAAGGCCGGCCGGCCGGACACCGCGGTCTGGGCCATCGACGGCGACGGCTGCTTCCAGATGACCAACCAGGAACTGGCCACCTGCGCCCTGAACGACATCCCGATCAAGGTCGCGGTCATCAACAACGGCTCGCTCGGCATGGTCCGCCAGTGGCAGACGCTGTTCTACAACCAGCGCTACTCCAACACCGTGCTGCACTCCGGCCCCGACCACGACGGCATCGCGCCGCCGGCCCAGGGCACCCGGATCCCCGACTTCGTCCTGCTGTCCGAGGCGATGGGCTGCGTCGGCCTGCGCTGCGAGCGCCCCGAGGACCTGGACGCCGTCATCAAGCAGGCCATGGAGATCAACGACCGCCCGGTCGTCATCGACTTCATCGTCCACCAGGACGCCATGGTCTGGCCGATGGTCGCGGCCGGCACCAGCAACGACGAGATCCAGTTCGCCAAGGGCGTCCGCCCCGACTTCGGCGACGACCTCGACTAACGCCCCCCTTCAACTCCAGAGCGCCTGAGGAACCCCATGTCCAAGCACACCCTCTCCGTCCTGGTCGAGAACAAGCCCGGCGTGCTCGCCCGCATCGCCGCCCTGTTCTCCCGTCGGGGCTTCAACATCGACTCCCTCGCCGTCGGCCCGACCGAGCATCCGGACGTGTCCCGGATGACCATCGTGGTCAACGTCGAGGACCTCCCGCTGGAACAGGTCACCAAGCAGCTCAACAAGCTCGTGAACGTGATAAAGATCGTCGAACTCGACCAGTCCGCTGCGATCCAGCGGGAACTGGTCCTGGTGAAGGTCCGCGCCGACAACGAGACCCGGTCGCAGATCGTCGAGATCGTCCAGCTGTTCCGTGCCAAGACGGTCGACGTGTCCCCGGACGCGGTGACCATCGAGGCCACCGGAAGCTCGGACAAGCTGGAGGCCATGCTCCGGATGCTGGAGCCTTACGGCATCAAGGAGTTGGTCCAGTCCGGCCTGGTCGCCATCGGGCGCGGCGCCCGTTCGATCACGGACCGCTCGTTGCGCGCCCTCGACCGCAGCGCCTGAGCACCCCCGAGACGCAGGCCGTCTCACACCCTGAAGCACCGCCCCACGCCCCCGCCGGTACGCCTACCGTAGAGAACGCGTACCCGGCAACCATCACGCAAGGAGATGTGCCCCCGTGGCCGAGCTGTTCTACGAAGACGACGCCGACCTGTCCATCATCCAGGGCCGCAAGGTCGCGGTCATCGGCTACGGCAGCCAGGGCCACGCCCACGCGCTGTCCCTGCGCGACTCCGGCGCCGACGTCCGGGTCGGCCTGAAGCCGGAGTCCAAGTCCCGTGCCAAGGCGGAGGAGGCCGGCCTGCGCGTCGTCACCCCGGCCGAGGCCGCGGCCGAGGCCGACGTCATCATGATCCTGGTGCCGGACCCGATCCAGGCCGACGTCTACGAGGCCGACATCGCCCCGCACCTGAAGGCCGGCGACGCCCTGTTCTTCGGCCACGGCCTGAACATCCGCTTCGGCTTCATCAAGCCCCCGGCGGACGTCGACGTCTGCATGGTCGCCCCGAAGGGCCCGGGCCACCTGGTCCGCCGCCAGTACGAGGAGGGCCGCGGCGTCCCCGCGATCGTCGCCGTCGAGCAGGACGCCTCCGGCAAGGCCTTCGACCTGGCGCTGTCCTACGCCAAGGGCCTGGGCGCCACCAAGGCCGGCGTCATCAAGACCACCTTCACCGAGGAGACCGAGACCGACCTGTTCGGTGAGCAGGCCGTCCTCTGCGGTGGCACCGCCGCCCTGGTGAAGGCCGGTTTCGAGACCCTGGTCGAGGCCGGCTACCAGCCGGAGATCGCCTACTTCGAGTGCCTGCACGAGCTGAAGCTCATCGTCGACCTGATGTACGAGGGCGGCCTGGAGAAGATGCGCTGGTCGGTCTCCGAGACCGCCGAGTGGGGCGACTACGTCACCGGCCCGCGGATCATCACCGACGCCACCAAGGCCGAGATGCGCAAGGTCCTCGCCGAGATCCAGGACGGCACCTTCGCCAACACCTGGATCGCCGAGTACAAGGCCGGTCTGCCCAAGTACAACGAGTACAAGAAGGCCGACGAGGACCACCTGCTGGAGACCACCGGCAAGAAGCTGCGCTCGCTGATGAGCTGGGTCGACGACAAGGCCTGAACCGGCCTCGGGCTCTGCCCGATTTTGTAACTTCCTTGTACAAGTAGGCTGCTCTCGTCCGGGTGATTTCGCCGGACGGGAGCAGCCTGGTACCCAGCCCGTCGATACACTCCGAGTGCGCGTCAGGCCCACAGCGTCGTGCGTCTACCTACGCGGCATGCCACCTTCCCCCCGCCGTCCACGCCACCCACGTGCCGGGGAGAACCGCAGAGTTAAGGACACACTGTCGTGAGCACTGTGACATCCAAAACCGCCGTCGTCCTGATCGCCGAAGAGCTGTCGCCCGCCACCGTCGACGCCCTCGGCCCCGACTTCGAGATCCGCCACTGCAACGGCGCCGACCGCACCGAGCTGCTCGGCGCGATCGCCGACGTCGACGCGATCCTGATCCGCTCCGCCACCAAGGTCGACGCGGAGGCGCTGGCCGTCGCCCGCAAGCTCAAGGTGGTCGCCCGGGCCGGGGTCGGCCTGGACAACGTGGACGTCGCCGCCGCCACCAAGGCCGGCGTGATGGTCGTGAACGCGCCGACCTCCAACATCGTCACCGCCGCCGAACTCGCCTGCGGCCTGCTGATCTCCGTGGCCCGCAACATCGCGCCGGCCAACGCCGCGCTCAAGCAGGGCGAGTGGAAGCGCAACAAGTACACCGGCGTCGAGCTGAGCGAGAAGACCCTCGGCGTCGTCGGCCTCGGCCGGATCGGCGTCCTGGTCGCCCAGCGGATGTCCGCGTTCGGCATGAAGATCGTCGCGTACGACCCCTACATCCAGGCCGCCCGCGCCGCCCAGATGGGCGTCAAGCTGGTCACCCTGGAGGAGCTGCTGGAGGTCTCGGACTTCATCACCGTCCACCTCCCCAAGACCCCCGAGACCATCGGCCTGATCGGCGACGAGGCGCTGCACAAGGTCAAGCCGACCGTGCGCATCGTCAACGCCGCCCGCGGCGGCATCGTGGACGAGGAGGCGCTCGCCAACGCCCTGCGCGACGGCCGGGTGGCCGGCGCCGGCCTGGACGTGTACACCAAGGAGCCGTGCACCGACTCCCCGCTGTTCGGCTTCGACAACGTGGTCGCCACCCCGCACCTGGGCGCCTCCACCGACGAGGCGCAGGAGAAGGCCGGCATCGCCGTCGCCAAGTCGGTGCGCCTGGCGCTGGCCGGCGAGCTGGTGCCGGACGCCGTCAACGTCCAGGGCGGCGTGATCGCCGAGGACGTGCGCCCGGGCCTGCCGCTGGCCGAGAAGCTCGGCCGGATCTTCACCGCGCTGGCCGGCGAGGTCGCCGTCCGGCTCGACGTCGAGGTCCGCGGCGAGATCACCCAGCACGACGTGAAGGTGCTCGAACTGTCCGCGCTGAAGGGCGTGTTCGAGGACGTGGTGGCGGAGACGGTGTCCTACGTCAACGCCCCGCTGTTCGCCCAGGAGCGCGGCGTCGAGGTCCGCCTGACCACCTCCAGCGAGAGCGCCGAGCACCGCAACGTGATCACCGTCCGCGGCACGCTCGCGAACGGCGAGGAGATCGCCATCTCCGGCACCCTGGCCGGCCCGAAGCAGACCCAGAAGATCGTCGGCGTGGACGCCTTCGACGTGGACGTCGCGCTCACCGACCACATGGCCTTCTTCAAGTACGAGGACCGCCCCGGCGTGGTCGGCGTGCTCGGCCGCCACCTCGGCGACGCCGGCATCAACATCGCCGGCATGCAGGTCGCCCGCGACGGCGGCGGCGCGCTCGCCTCCATCACCGTGGACAGCCAGATCCCGCAGGACGTGCTGTCGGCGATCGCCGCCGAGATCGGCGCCCGCTTCGCCCGCTCGGTCGACCTGGGCGCCTGAGCCCGACGCCCCCCGGGGCCCGGGAAGCAAGTTGGCCGCGGAGCCGGGACACCCCCGGTCCAACC
>NZ_JBHVWW010000063.1:0-12126 GCF_042882025.1 Kitasatospora sp. NPDC058243 | reverse complement strand
GGACCGGCGCGCCCGGGCGCGATGGCGCCCGCCGGCTCGGCGTGGGTGAGGTGACGCGTCTAGCCGGCGGGAGGGTTCTGGGGCTTTTTTCTCTCCCCCCCCTCCCCCTCCCCCTTTCTTGCCTCTCCTCCCCTTGTCCGTTCCCCCCCTGCCCCCCGCTGCGTTCCCCCGGGCGGCGCCCGTCTCAGATACTAGGAAATCCAAGTATTCGTGCAGACACGGCCCGGGCCCGGTCGTACCGTGGAAGGGCGATACGGCGTGCCGACCCTGTAGACAGGGCGTTCGGCCCGTGTCCGCGTGCGCCTTCACGGGCAGGCGATCCCTGCCCCCGCGCGTACCCCTCCCCTCCCGCGCCCTCTTCGGGGCGCCGCTTCCAAGGAGCCCGGTATGCCCCTCACCGCCGACCGCCACGCCACTGCCACCCCCGCCGCCACCCCCGTCCGCGCCCCGCGCCGGCGCCGGGCCGCCGAGCGGAACCCCTTCGCCGCCGCCGCGCTGCAGCGGGCGCTGGACCGCCGCGACAACGGCGGCTCGACCGGGCACCTCTGACGGGAACCCCTGGCGGGCCTGTCTGTCAGGGGTCGTCGGACGGCCCTCCTCGGGGGGCTTCTCCGACCCGGCCGTTCATCCGCCGAATAGGCCGCTCGGGCTGCCGTCAGGTCACCCGGTCGAGTGCAACCGGCGTCCGTCCGAGGGAAGTTGCTCGCGCTCGCCGGCGCGATCATCCTAATTTGGGGCCCCCGGAAGGGTGATCGACGTTCGCGCGGGCGGGCGTCAGCGACACGGTGTGCGGATCAGTCCCCCTGCCGGGGGGAGAGGGCCCAGTGCGCCTGCCATCCGTCCGCCGACCCATCACCCGGATCGGCCTCACCCTGGCCGTGCTGGCCGGGAGCGCGGCGCTCGCCGCCACCCCGGCCTCCGGCGGGCCCCCGACGGAGCCGTCGAGGGCCGGCCGAACGGCCACCGTCCTGCTCGAACTCGGCACCGAGCCGGCCGGCCCCGCCTGGCGGCGCGCCGCCGACGGGGCCCGGCGGGCCCAGCGCTCCCCGGAAGCCGCCCGCCGGGAGGCCGCCGACGCCGGCGCCGCCCAGCGCGCCAAGGCCGGCGAAGCCCTCGACCGGCTCGCCGCGGCCGTCCACCGGGCGGCGCCCACCGCCGGCGAGCTCTACCGCACCCGCACCCTGCTCACCGGCCTCGCCGTCAACGCGCCCGCCGACCGGCTGCCCGCCCTGCGCGCGCTGCCCGGCGTCCGGGCCGTCCACCCGATCGTCCGCAAACAGCGGGACAACGCCTACTCCGTCCCGCTGATCGGCGCCCCGCAGGTCTGGGCCGGCGCCACCGGCGACGGCAACACCGGCCAAGGGGTGCGGATCGGCATCATCGACAGCGGCATCGACTACACCCACGCCGACTTCGGCGGCCCCGGCACCGAGGCCGCCTTCCGCTCCGTCGAACGCGGCAAGCCGGCCCCGCCCGAGCTGTTCCCCAACGCCAAGGTGATCGGCGGCAAGGACCTGGTCGGCGACGACTACAACCCCGACCCGTCCTCCCCCCACCACCAGCCCGTCCCGCACCCCAGTGACAACCCGATCGACTGCGACCGCAACGGGCACGGCACCCACGTCGCCGGCACCGCCGCCGGCTACGGCGTCACCGCCGACGGTCACCCGTACACCGGCCCCTACCGGCCCGGACTCGACCCCGCCGGGTTCAAGGTCGGCCCCGGCGCCGCCCCCGGCGCCCAGCTGTACGCGATCCGGGTCTTCGGCTGCGACGGCTCCACCGACCGGCTCGCCCAGGCGCTCGACCTCGCCGCCGACCCCAACGGCGACGGTGACCTCGGCGACCGCCTCGACGTCGTCAACCTCTCCCTCGGCAGCCGCTTCGGCAACCCCGACGACACCGACGCCCTCGCCGTCGACCGGCTCGCCGCCCTCGGCACCGTCGTGGTCGCCGCCGCCGGCAACGACGGCGACGTCTACGGCATCGGCGGCAGCCCCGGCACCGCCGCCCGGGCCATCGCCGTCGCCGCCTCCGTCGACCCGCACAGCGACACCGACGGCCTCACCGTGCTCGCCCCCGCCAGCCTGGCCGGCGTCGTCCCGGCCCACTGGAGCGAGCGCTACCAGGGCTGGTCCAGCGCCGACGTCAGCGGCCAACTCGCCCTGCCCGCCGACCAGTCCGACGGCTGCGCCGCCTACAGCGAAGCCGACCGGCAGCGGCTCGCCGGAAAGATCGCCGTCCTCACCTGGCGCACCCGCGACACCGAACGGGCCTGCAACTCCGGCCCCCGCGCCGACCACGCCGCCGACGCCGGTGCGATCGGCGCCCTCTACGCCGCCGACACCGACCACCTCGCCGAGATCTCCGGCAACGACCGCATCCCGGCCGCCCTGCTCGCCCACGCCGACGGCGAACGGCTCCGGCAGGCCGCCGCGGCCGGGCCGGTCGAGGTCCGCCTCGCCGCCCCCGGCAACCCGCTGCACGGCTCCGTCTCCCAGAACCAGCCCGCCCGCACCGACACCCTCACCGACTTCTCCTCCCGCGGCATCGGCGTCCCCGGCATCGTCAAACCCGACCTCGCCGCCCCCGGCGAGACCATCTGGTCCGCCCTCGTCGGCACCGGCAGCGGCGGCCAGCGCGAGGACGGCACCTCGATGGCCACCCCGCACATCACCGGCCTCGCCGCCCTCGTCCGCGCCGCCCACCCCGACTGGCCGGTCGAACAGCTCAAGGCCGCGCTCATGAACACCGCCGTCGACACCTGGCTCGGCGACGACCACGGCGGACCGGTCTACGGCCCCGAGCGCACCGGCGCCGGCCGCGCCCAGGTCGACCGGGCCGTCCACACCCCCGTCGTCGCCTACGCGGCCGGCGACGGAGCGGCCGAAGGAAGCGTCGGCGTCTCCTACGGGCCGGTCGAGATCGCCGGGCCGACCGCCCTCGGCCGCGACATCGAGGTGCGCAACCACGCGGACCGTCCGCTGAGCTACCGCACCGGCTACGCGGCCGCCACCGAACTGCCCGGCGCCACCTTCGAGGTGACGCCGGACCAGGTCGACGTCCCGGCCGGCGGCACCGCTCGGGTGCACGTCACCCTCGCCGTCCCCGGGGAGCTGGGCCGCGCCCCCGACCCCACCATCGACACCGTGCAGGACGGCAAGGCCCGCAGCTACCGCGCCGAACTCTCCGGCCGCGTCCTGCTCACCCCCGTCACCGACCCGGCCCTGCCCCAACTGCGCGTCCCCGTCCTCGCCGCCCCGCGCCCGGCCACCGACCTCACCGCCACCGCCGCCGCCCGCACCACCCGGGACGGCACCGTCCTGATGCTCGGCGGCAGCGCCGCCCCCGGCAACCGGCCCGGACTCGTCACCGCCCTCACCCTCGGCGGCGAAGGCACCCGCTGGGCCGACTGCCCGCCCGACAGCGAAGCCGCCGTCGGGCCCGGGGCCGGCATCCGGCCCGACGACGACGCCGAGCCGGCCGACCCCCCGCAGGACGTCTGCGTCCAGCACCCCGGCGACCGGGCCGCCAACCTGCGGGTCGTCGGTGCCGCCACCGGCTCCGACCTGCTCTACGTGGGCGCCCAGCTCTGGGCCCCGGCCGCCACCCCGGTCGGGCTCTACGGCGTCCGGGTCTCCCTGGACACCGACGGCGACGGCACCACCGACGTCATCCTCGAAGCAGACCGGCTGCGCAACAGCGACGTCCTCGTCTCCCGCGCCCTGGACGCCCGAACCGGCGCCGAACTCGACGTCCAGCCGCTCAACGGCCACTGGGGCGACACCGACACCGCCCTGCTGGACGGCGACGCCGTCGTCCTCCCCGTCCGGCTGAGCGCCCTCCCGGGCGTCCGGGAAGGCCACAGCACCATCCACTACGGCGTCTGGACCAGCACCGTCGCCCCCGGCACACCCGACCCGGCCGAGTCCTACTCCGCCATCGGCCTGCGCGGCACCCGCCCCGTCCTGGCCCTCGACGTCCTGCACCCCGCCGTCGACATCCGCGCCGGCCTCGGCGGCCCCGCGGCCCTCGCCACCCCGGTCCGGCCCGGCACCGTCCTCGACATCCGCCGCACCCCCGGCGACACCTCCCGCCTGCTCCTGCTCCACCACCTCAACCCCGCCGCCCACCGGAGCCAGGTGATCAGCCTCCCCTGACCGCACCCGTCCGAGGGGCGGCCCGCCGACCTGGCGGGCCGCCCCTCGCGCGTTGTGCCGCGCCTCGGTGGCGCGGGCCCACTTGCGGTGCCACCGGCGGTCGGCCGTGCCCGGCCCGGCCGCCTCAGGCCCGGCCGCCTCAGCCTCGGTCGGCGGCCTGGGCGGCGAGCCGGCGGGTGCGGCGGGGGGCGCGGGTCGGGCGGCGGGAGAAGCGGGTGAAGACGGCGACCAGGGCGAGGGCGGCGGCAGTGGCGGAGCAGACGGTGAGGCCCTCGGTGAGACCGGGCGGGCGGAAGGAGCAGGCGATGCGGTCGGCGCCGGCGCCGAGCGGTACGCCGATCATGCCCAGGACGGGCGTCGGCGGGACGTACCGGCCGCCGCCCGCCGCGCAGGTCCAGCCCTCGGCGGCCGGGACGGACAGCAGCGCGGTGCCGGTGGAGCCGGCCGGGAGGGTCGCGGCGAGGGTGTGCCCGCCGGCCGTCACGCCGGTCGCGCCGGTGGCGGTGAGACGGGCGACGGCGGCGTCCAGGGCGCCGGGCCGCAGACAGCCGATCGGACGGGCCGGGACCTGGCCGACCGTGTCGGAGCGCAGGGTCACCCGGACCGTCCCGTCGGCGGGGACCGGCCCCAGCCGGTGGATCGCGACGGCCGTGGTGGGCTGTTCGCCGTCGCTGCGGTAGGTGGTGCCGAGGCCGCTGACCGTGCCCCGGTACCAGACGCCGTGGAAGTAGGCCGTGCCGCCGGGGGTGCAGGCCGCGGTGAGGACGGTGCCCTCGGCGCCGCCGGGCAGCGACCAGCCGCTGGTGCCGTGCAGGGTGGGCGGCGGGCCGCCGGCCGGGACGGGCAGCGGGGCCTCGTACACCCGGCTGCCGAGCAGTGACTCCTGCCGGGACCAGACCGAGGAGGTGTCCGGCCGGGCGCCGGGCGGCAGCACGGTGACCAGCGGCGGTGCGGCGGCCCGTCCGGGGGTGAAGCCGGCCGGGGGCGGCCCGTCGTCGAGGTGGGCGCGGACGGCGAACAGGGCCTGCCCGACCGGGTCGGTGACGCTGGCGGTCTGCCGCCCGCCCGCCGTCCAGCCCGCGCCGAGGTCGTGCAGCAGCAGGGCGGCGACGGTCGGCAGGTAGCCGCTGAAGTAGCCGCCGCCCTGGCCGTCGAGCAGCAGCGGATCGTTGGTGGTGAAGGCGTGCGGGCCGGGGTCGCTGCGGCCCCGGGGCCAGTCGGCGCCGTCGCGCACCGCCGCGTACCCGGCCCGGACGGCGGCGGGGGAGGCGGGGTCGGCCGGGGCGGCGGCGAGCGCCGCGTACCCGGACCAGACGGCGTTGCCGAGCACCACGCCGGCCAGCACCCAGGTCGCCAGGGCGGTGGCCCGGCGGTCGGTGTGCCGGCGGTCGAGGGTCCGGAGCGCGGCGAGCAGGACGACCCCGCCGACGGCCAGCAGCGTCCAGGTGGAGGCGCGGACCGAGTGCCGGCCCGCCGCCAGCGCGGCGATCACCGCGACCACGGCGGCGCCGCCCAGCAGGGTCGGCCGGTCCGGCCGGTGCGCCAGCGACACCCAGCCCGCCAGCACCAGCAGGCCGCTGAGCACGAACGCGACCCGGTACGGCCCACCGGCCGGGATCGCCAGACCGTGCCAGACCAGCACGGTCGGGGTCCAGACGAAGCTGAGCACCACCAGCACCAGCGCCCCGCACCAGACCGCCCGCTCCCGTACCCGCACCCGCCGGTTGAACGGCAGCCCGCACACCAGCAGCAGCCCCAGCAGGCCGATCGCGACGTCCGGCAGCGGCCGCCCGCCGTGGGTGGCGGGCAGCAACTGCGCGAGGTGCCCGCCGAGCCCGGACGGGCCGAGCGGCTGCACCGGGGACTCCGGCTGGGCGCCGTGCGCGGCCCGGACGGCGACGAACAGCACGGGCGAGGCGAGCAGGACACCGGTGGTGGCCATGGTGAAGGCCCGCCCGGTGACCCGGACCCGCTGGCGCAACGGCCGCGGGGTGGCGAACAGGCGGACGGCCAGCAGCAGCCCGGCCATCAGGGTGGCCAGCGCGGCGGTGTACAGGTTGCCGGCCCAGGCGAGGGTGACGCACAGCGAGCCGGCCACCCAGCGCCGCTCGCGCAGGCACCAGTCGGCGGCCAGGCCGAGCAGCGGCAGCGAGACCAGGCCCCAGAGCCACATCGGCGCCGCCCCACCGACGTCGAGCACCCAGGCGCAGAGCCCGTACCCGATGGCGGCGAGCGCCCGCAGCCAGTGCGGGCCGGCGTGCAGCCGGCCGAGCAGGTGGGCCATCAGGGCGGTGCCGAGGCCGATGGTGGCGAGGGTGACCAGGAGGAGCGCGAGCCGGCCCTGGTCGCGGGGGAGGAGGGCGGTCGGCCAGGAGAACGGGTTCATCAGGTAGGCGAAGAAGTCGGCGAGGAACGGGACGCCGTAGCCGCTGTTCCAGTTGAACAGGAGGTCCCCGGCGGCCCGCCCGTGCAGCAGGTCCCACAGGTGGGCGTGGTACGGCAGGGCGGCCTCGCCCGCCCCCGTCGGCCACACCCCGCGCAGCCCCACCGCGAGCGCGTACCCGCCCACCGCCAGCCCGGCCGCACTCCCGCAGACCAGCACCTCCCGCCGCCGCACGCCCATCTGCTGCTCGACCCCGTTTCCGCGAGGGATTGCCGGACCCCGCCACCCTAAGCGCGCCCCCCGCGCGGATCAGGCCCCCCGCGCTCCCTCGAAGGGGTGATGAGGTGGCAGCCCGGCGGATCGGCCTGCGACGGTGCCCCGGTGGAAAGGGAACTCGACCTTGCGATGCCGGAGTGGCTGCGCCCTCCGGCTACCGGCTACACCGCGGACGACCTGGATCGGCTACGGGATCTCCCGCCCCACACCGAGTTGCTCTTCGGTGGCCTGGTCTTCTCCGCCCGTCAGACAACGTTCCATGCCCGGACGACCAGCAGGCTGGATCAGCAACTGGCCGACCAGGTGCCGGACGGTTGGGAGGTCTGCTGCCGGATGGGGTTGAAGCTCGACACCCGTAACCGGCCGGAGCCCGATGTCATGGTCGTCGATGCCCGAGCGGACACCGGGCCCGATCAGACGTTCTGGCTGGCCCGGGATGTTCTGTTGGCCGTGGAAGTGGTCGAGGAGGCATCGGCGGAGCGGGACCGCGACGTCAAGCCGCGCAAGTACGCCGCTGCCGGGATCCGCTACTTCTGGCGTGTCGAGCGCGAGCGGTGTGAACCGGTGGTTCACGCCTACGAGTTGGATGAGGCTGCCGGCGATTACGTTCAGAGCGGGACTTTCCCTGGCAGCCTGACGGTTCAGCGGCCGTTTCCGTTGACGGTCACCCTGACCCGTCCGGATGGTGGACGCCGGGTGTCAGCCCCTGGGACACCGGAGTAGGGTCCGAGCATGTCTCGCACGATTCGTCTCGCAGTTGTCCCGGGTGACGGCATCGGCCAGGAAGTGGTGGCCGAAGGTCTCAAGGTCCTGGGTGCCGTGCTTCCCGCCGAGGTGAAGCTGGAGACCACCGAGTACGACCTCGGCGCCCGGCGCTACCACCGGACCGGGGAGACCCTGCCGGACAGCGTGCTGGCCGAGCTGAAGTCGCACGACGCGATCCTGCTGGGCGCCATCGGCGACCCGAGCGTGCCGTCGGGCGTGCTGGAGCGGGGGCTGCTGCTGAAGCTGCGGTTCGCCTTCGACCACCACATCAACCTGCGTCCGGGCCGCCTGTTCCCCGGGGTGAAGTCCCCGCTGGCCGGTGAGCCGACCATCGACTTCGTGGTGGTCCGCGAGGGCACCGAGGGCCCGTACGTCGGCAACGGCGGCTCGCTGCGCACCGGGACGCCGCAGGAGGTGGCGACCGAGGTCAGCCTGAACACCGCGTTCGGCATCGAGCGCGTGGTGCGCGACGCCTACCGCCGGGCCCAGGCGCGTCCGCGCAAGAAGCTGACGCTGGTGCACAAGAACAACGTGCTGGTGCACGCCGGGCACCTGTGGTCGCGGATCTTCGCGGAGGTCGGCCGGGAGTTCCCGGAGGTGACCACCGACTACCTGCACGTCGACGCGGCGACGATCTTCTTCGTCACCCAGCCGGAGCGCTTCGACGTCATCGTCACCGACAACCTGTTCGGCGACATCCTGACCGACCTGGCCGCCGCCGTCACCGGCGGGATCGGCCTGGCCGCGAGCGGCAACATCAACCCGGGCGGCGAGTTCCCGTCGATGTTCGAGCCGGTGCACGGTTCGGCGCCGGACATCGCGGGCCAGGGCAAGGCCGACCCGACGGCCACCGTGCTGTCGGTCGCCATGCTGCTGGAGCACCTGGGCTTCGCCGCCGAGGCCGCCCGGGTGGAGGCCGCCGTCGCGGCGGACCTGGCCGAGCGCACCGGCACCCGCAGCACCTCCGCGGTCGGCGACGCGCTGGTCACCCGAGTAGCCGGCTGACGGGCCGGATCCGCTTGACGGACTCCGGCCCACGGGCCGGGGCCGACAACGGTCGCGGCCCGGCGGGCCGCACCACATAACCGCAGCTTGCAGCTCCCCAAGGAGCGGGCAGCTGTTCGGCACGGCCCTCTGGATGCGAGTATCGACAGTGGGTCGTGCCGTTGTGCGTTCGTTCCGGTGCTGGTTGGCCGCGGCGGGCACCCGGCGGTGGCGGCCCGGACCTACCCCACGGTGAAGGAAACAGCCATGAGCACGCCCACCCAGGCGCCCATCACGTTCGACCTCAAGCCTTCCGCCCACCCGCTGCCCACCGCGGAGCGCGAGGCCCGGCTGATCAACCCCGGCTTCGGCCGGGTCTTCACCGACCACATGGTCACCATCCGTTGGACCGAGGGCGTGGGCTGGCACGACGCCCAGCTGGCGCCGTACGCGCCGCTGGAGGTCGACCCGGCGAACATGACCCTGCACTACGGCCAGTCGATCTTCGAGGGCCTGAAGGCCTACCGCCAGGCCGACGGCTCCATCGCGACCTTCCGTCCGGAGGCCAACGCGGCCCGCTTCCAGGCCTCGGCCCGCCGGCTGGCGATGCCGGAGCTGCCGGTGGAGACCTTCGTCGAGGCCGTCGAGCTGCTGGTCCAGCAGGACCAGGGGTGGGTGCCGAACGAGCCCGAGCAGAGCCTGTACCTGCGTCCGTTCATGTTCGCCACCGAGGTCGGTCTGGGTGTCCGCCCGGCCAACTCCTACCTGTTCATGATCATCGCCTCGCCGGCCGGCGCCTACTTCCCGGGCGGCGTCAAGCCGGTCTCGGTGTGGCTGTCCAAGGAGTACGTCCGGGCCGCTCCCGGTGGCACCGGCGCCGCCAAGTGCGCCGGCAACTACGCCGCTTCGCTGATCGCCCAGGCCCAGGCCGCCGAGAAGGGCTGCGACCAGGTCGTCTGGCTCGACGCCGCCGAGCACCGGTGGATCGAGGAGATGGGCGGCATGAACCTGTACTTCGTCTTCGGCGAGGGCAAGGACGCGAAGATCGTCACCCCCGAGCTGTCCGGCGCCCTGCTGCCCGGCATCACCCGCGACTCGCTGCTCCAGCTCGCCGCCGACCTCGGCTACGCCGTCGAGGAGCGGAAGATCTCCACCGACGAGTGGCAGCAGGCCAACGCGGACGGCACCCTCACCGAGGTGTTCGCCTGCGGCACCGCCGCCGTCATCACCCCGGTCGGCTCGGTCAAGTCGGCCGCCGCCGACTGGACGGTCGGCGCCGGCGAGCCCGGCCCGACCACCATGGAGCTGCGCCGGGCCCTGCTGGCCATCCAGGGCGGCCAGACCCCCGACACCCACGGCTGGCTGCACAAGATCGTCTGAGGCGGCACCCGCTCCGGCCTGCCCTGTTCCGCATCGCGAGACGGGCGGGCCGGATGCCGGGACGTGTGCCAGACTGCGAGCGTGTCCTCGCTGTCGCTGATGATTAGCAGCAGGCGCGCCGGTCCGCAGTGACCGCTCCCGCAGGACCCGATGCGGAGCGACCACCAGCGTCCAGACCCGCGCGCAGACCTCTCGCACCCGCGAGGGGTTTTTTCGTTTTTCGGGCACCGCCCCGATGAACACAGCCTCCGGACCGGCCGAGAGCCCCCACAAGGGGCTCGGGGACACCGGAGCCGCGCGCGGGATGCTGGACAGTGGAGCCGGGACTCGCAATCCGGCAGAGCAGTACGAACCTCCCCGAACGGAGAACCAGGGGTCATGACCGAGGTCAGCCGTACCGACGACAGTTTCCACGTGTTCGACACCACCCTGCGCGACGGTGCGCAGCGGGAGGGCATCAACCTGACGGTGGCGGACAAGCTGGCCATCGCGCGGTACCTGGACGAGTTCGGGGTGGGCTTCATCGAGGGCGGCTGGCCGGGGGCCAACCCGCGCGACACCGAGTTCTTCGCCCGGGCCGCCGCCGAACTGGACCTCCGGCACGCCCGGCTGGTCGCCTTCGGCGCCACCCGCCGGGCCGGCGGCAAGGCCGCGGAGGACCCGCAGCTGGCCGCGCTGGTCGCCTCGGGCGCCCCGGTCGTCACCCTCGTCGCCAAGGCGCACGACCGGCACGTGGAGCTGGCGCTGCGCACCACCCTCGACGAGAACCTGGAGATGGTCCGGGACAGCGTCGAGTTCCTGCGCGCGCAGGGGCGGCGGGTGTTCATCGACTGCGAGCACTTCTTCGACGGCTACCGGGCGAACCGCGAGTACGCGCTGGCCGTGGTCCGCACCGCGCACCAGGCGGGCGCGGACGTGGTGGTGCTGTGCGACACCAACGGCGGGATGCTGCCGGCCGGCGTGCGGGAGACCGTCGCCGACGTCCTCGCCGTCACCGGTGCCCGGCTGGGCATCCACGCCCAGGACGACACCGGCTGCGCGGTGGCCAACACGCTGGCCGCGGTGGACGCCGGCGCCACCCACGTCCAGTGCACCGCCAACGGCTACGGCGAGCGGGTCGGCAACGCCAACCTGTTCCCGGTGGTCGGCGCGCTGGAGATCAAGTACGACCGGCGGGTGCTCCCCGAGGGGCGGCTCGCCGAGATGACCAGGCTGTCGCACGCGATCGCCGAGGTGGTCAACCTGACCCCCTCCACCCACCAGCCGTACGTCGGCTACTCGGCCTTCGCGCACAAGGCGGGCCTGCACGCCTCCGCAATCAAGGTCGACCCTGACCTGTACCAGCACATCGACCCGGAGCGGGTCGGCAACACCATGCGGATGCTGGTCTCCGACATGGCGGGCCGCGCCTCGGTCGAGCTCAAGGGCAAGGAGCTCGGCTACGACCTGTCCAGCGACCGGGACCTGGCCGGCCGGGTGGTGGCCAAGGTGAAGGAGCAGGAGAACCTCGGCTACACCTACGAGTCCGCCGACGCCTCCTTCGAGCTGCTGCTGCGCGACGAGGTGCGCGGCGGCCGGGAGCGCTTCTACACCCTGGAGTCCTGGCGGACCATCAGCGAGCAGGGCCCGAACGGGTTCACCGGCAACGAGGCGACGGTGAAGCTGTGGGCGAAGGGGGAGCGCCGGATCGCCACCGGCGAGGGCAACGGCCCGGTGAACGCGCTGGACCAGGCGCTGCGCACCGCGCTGGAGGGGATCTACCCGCCGCTGGCCCGGTTCGAGTTGGTGGACTACAAGGTCCGCATCCTGGAGGGCCAGCACGGCACCGGCTCCAAGACCCGGGTGCTGATCGAGTCCACCGACGGCACGTCCACCTGGTCGACCGTCGGGGTGGCCGACAACGTGGTGGCCGCCTCCTGGCTGGCGTTGGAGGACGCCTACACCTACGGGCTGATCCGGGCCGGCCTGGAGCCCACCGACCAGACCGCCGAGTAGCTCACCGGGCAGCCCGCCGGGCGACCCGCCGCGGCCGCGGCCCGCAGACCTCCGAACGAAGGTCCGTGGGCCGCGGCCGCGGCCGTGTCCGTCATCGGAGTCGGGCGAGGAGGGCGTGTTCGACGAGGGTGATGAGGGCGCTCTTGGCGCTGTCGCGGCGGCGGGCGTCGAGGGTGACGACGG
>NZ_JBHVWW010000062.1:42612-58916 GCF_042882025.1 Kitasatospora sp. NPDC058243 | reverse complement strand
CAGACAGCATGGATCAACGACCCCAGCAAGCGCAGGGAACCCGCCCCACAAACCTCCTAACATCCCGACCGTCTCACTGGACTTGAAATCTTCCGCCGGGGCAGCACCCGGCCCGGGACTGGAGGCGCGGGGCTAGAGGCCCGCCTCCCAGAGTGCGCGCCGCACCGTGTGCAGGGCGGTGGCGGACTGCTCCCAGCCGTGCCACCAGAACAGGCCGCCGCCGTGGCTCGCCTCTGCGGCGAGCGCCGTCAGGTGCGCCCACGGCCCGGCCGGGAGGCCGAACTGCGGGCGGGCGGCCAGGCGTTCGGCCTGTTCGGCGGCGACCGGCACCATGCCGACCACCGGCAGCGGTGGGCCGTCGGGCGCGCGGCCGGTGCCGGTGCCGGTGCCGGTGCCGGTGAGCATCGGGTGCAGGGTGATCGGGTCGAGCAGCAGGGTCAGTTCGGCGGACGGCAGCGGTGCGGGGCCGTCGCGCCAGGTGAGGCGTCTGCCGGTGAACTCCGCATGGAGGAGAGGCTGTTCGTCGAGGGTGATGCCGTCCTCGGCCACCCTCAGCTCCGCGCCGCGGCCGCCCGGCAGCTGCACCCGGTAGCAGCCGTACAGATACGGCGGCACGGTCGATGCCGCCACGGCCTGGGCGTAGGGGACGGCGACGCCGTCCACCTCGAAGCCCGCCGGGCCGACCACGACGGCGGCCGCCGCGGGCACGCCGCCGACCGTGACACGGACCCGCAGCGCCGGGCCGTCCTCGCCCGGCCCGACGGAGACGACCAGTTCGCGCCCGGCCTCGTCCGCCGCCCGGTAGTCGCCGACCAGGTCGGCGAGCGGCGGCACGTCGGGCAGGGCGTACTCGGCGAGTTGCACCGAGAACTCCGCCGCCGCCACCCGCCCGGCGGGCCACACCGCGCCGACCAGCCGGCGCCGCCCGTCCCGGCCGACCTCGGTGCGCAGTTCGCCGCCGCAGTCGTTGCCGTCCTCGACCCGCCAGCGCAGCACACCGTGGTCGTGGCGCGGGGCGGTGATCCGCCGGCCGTTGACGTGGATCCGGTGCCGGGGCGGGTCGGTGGCGCGGCCCAGGACGTAGACGTCGAGGTCGCCGTCCGGCGTGCCGTACAGGCCCGTCCACGGGTACAGGGCCTCGGCGAGGACGGTGTCCAGGTCGCGCCGGATGCTGCTCCCGTCGACCCCGAGCCCGCCGCCCCCGGGCCCGCCGTCGCGCACCGACCGGAGCAGCGCGCGCGCCTCGGACTTGCGGGTGAGCAGGGTGCGCAGCCGCCGCGCCGCCTCCGGGGTCGGCCGCCGGTAGCGGCCCTTGGCGGCGGCCTGCATGGCCGCGTCCTCACGGCGGGCCAGCAGGGCGCGTTCGGCGTCGGCGAGGTCCGGCGGCGCCCAGGACGCCACCGCCGCCTCGGGCTCCCGGACGAAGCGTTCGCGCAGGGCGCCGTCCTCCCCCAGGGCGAGGACGAAGCGGGCGGCGGGCGTGTCCTCCTGCCAGTGGTAGCCGCCGGGGACGTGGAAGTCCGTGAAGCCGTCGAGGGCGGCGAGTTCGCGCGGCCCGTACTCGTCGATGTTCCGGACCGGGCCGGTGGGCGGCCGCACGGTCTGGCCGGGCCGGATCAGGCCCAGCCGTTCGAGCATCCGCGGATCGGCCGGGGCGGCAACGGCCGGCGGGAGGTACCAGGTGGAGGCGCTGGTGACGGTCCGCTGCACGGCCCGGTCCCGGAGCCCGGCGACGGTGTGCCGGTCGGTGACGGGGGCGGTGCCCCGGTAGCGGGCGCCGATGTAGTTGACCACGGGGTGGTCCGGGCCGTAGACCTCCTCCAGCCGGTCGACCAGGACGGGCAGCCGGTGGTTGAAGAACCCGGTTCGCTGGTAGCCGAGTTCGCCGACCAGCCCGACCTGCCAGAGCACCAGGTGCAGGCCCGGGTCGATCCGCCGGCCGCGGATCAGCAGGTCCGAGGCCTCGAAGGTCTGCATGCCGGGGCTGCTCGGATCCACGCCGAGGTCGGCGCACAGGACGTCCAGCGCGCTGATCCCCGGACGCATCACGGCCGCATGGCCCTCTCGGCGGGCGATCCGGACGGCGCGGTGGCTGGAGAGGACGAACACGCCCGGGTGGCCGTAGAAGACCGCCGCCACCCGCCGCCCGGCCCGGACGAAGTGCAGGATCGCCTCGGACATCTGCACGTACGTCAGATAGCGGTCCTTGGCGTCGTCGTAGAGGACGCCGAGGTCGTAGGAGTCGGGCCGCCAGGCCTTGATCCGCACCACCGTCACCGGGTCGGCGACGCAGTGGAAGACGTGGTCCGCCTCGCGGAGCAGCCGCTCGTCGGCGCGGGTGAACCCGGCCGCCTCGATGCCGGAGCCGAGCACGGTCAACTCGCCCCTGGGCGTGGCCGGTTCGGCCGTCTCGCCGTCCCGCTCGGGGCGGCGCGGCCCGGGGCTGGCGGCGATGGCCCGGGCCAGCTCCGCCCAGCGGTCCTCGTGCTGGCGGCGGGTCGGGAAGCGGTCGAAGGGGCGGCCGTACGGGCGGTTCGGGTCCATCGGGCGGCGTCAGTCGGTGTCGGCGGCGTCAGGCGACATCGACGGCGAAGTCCAGCTGGACGACCTGCGGCGGGGGATCCATCAGGCCCGGGGCCTCCACCTCGAAGTCCATCTGGGTGATCTGCGGCGCGGGCTCGGTCAGGATCGGGCTGGCCAGGTCGAAGTCCGTCCGGCCGACCTGGCGGAAGGGCCGGTCCGCGGCGGTGTCGGCGTCCAGCGCGAGATCGGCGTCCACGTCGATGTCGACGACGTCGAAGGCCAGGCTGCTTGCGGTCGCGGTAGGCACTCGACAGTCACTCGTCCCTTCGGAGCCACGGGCGTCGGCGAGTTCATGTTACCGAACGCCAGTTCGCGCCGACAGCCCCGCAGGGGCGGCTGCGGTCGGGTGGGATGGGGGCCGCAAAGGAACGCGGCCATCTCACCCGACACGTCTACGCCGAATGCCGACAGTCCCCGGCTGTCCAGGTGCGCCACCCCCGGACCGGCGCGCGCCCAGGGCTCTGGTCGGGCGCGGTCAGCGGGAAGACGACCGGGCCGCCCGGGCGGCCCGCTGGGCCCGCTGGGCGAAGACGTCCTCCCGGCGGTCGGCGGTCTGGCGCAGGACGCGCTTGCGGTCCCGGCCGGACAGCCGGTCGATGTACAACTGCCCGTTCAGGTGGTCGGTCTCGTGCTGGAGGCAGCGGGCGAAGTAGCCGGTCCCCTCGATGGTGACGGCGGCGCCGTACTGGTCGAAGCCGTGCACCACCACCTCGGCCGGGCGGGCGAGTCCGGTGCTGGCGCCGGGGACGGAGAGGCAGCCTTCGGTGTCCTCGATCAGCCGGCGGCCTGGCTCGCGGGGCTCGACGACCGGGTTGAGCACGTGGCCGACGTGCCGGACGCCCTGGTCGTCGCGGCAGTCGTAGACGAAGAGGCTCAGGTCCACGTCCGCCTGGTTGGCCGCGAGCCCGCAGCCGTCGGCGACCTGCATGGTGGCGAACATGTCCTCGATGAGGCGGGCCAGCCGCTCGCTGCCGTAGTCCTCCCCGGTCGCCGGGCGGCAGGTGCGGCGGAGGATGTCCTCCCCCACCTCGGTGATCCGCAGGACGGTCGGGCGTTCACGCAGTTCGGACATCGGCGCTCCCTCGTCGACACCGTCGACACGACGGCAAGGATGACGGCTTGTCATCGACTTTGCAAAGTAGCAGACTTTGCAAAGTGACCGAAGACGCAAAAGACGCCAAAGATGCCGACGACACCGAAGACCTCACCGCGCCCCCCGCCACCGGCGCCCTCCCCCAACACCCCGTACGCACCGCGATCCTCGGCCTCCTCGCCGAGAAGGCCGCCCTCACCTCCACCGAGGCCGCCGCCGCCACCGGGTACAGCTCCGGCCTGTGCTCCTTCCACCTACGGCAGCTGGCCCGTCACGGCCTCATCGAGGAGGCCCCCGCCACCGACGGCCGCGCCCGCCCCTGGCGGCTCCCGCAGCAACCACACCAACCCCACCAGCCCGCCGCAGCCGACGAGTTCGGGGAACTCGCGCGCGGCCTGGAGGACGAGAGCTACCAGCGCTGGCTCGCCCACCGCGACGCGGCCCCGGCGGACTGGCGGCAGGACGAGGCGTTCAGCACCGTCCTCTACCTGACCCCAGCCGAACTGGCCGCCGTCGGCGAGGCCGTCCGCCAGGTGCTGACCCGCTACCGCGACCGCGAGACCGACCCCGCCGGCCGTCCTGCCGGCGCCCGCCCGGTCGCCGCCGTGGCCCGCCTCTTCCCGCTCCTCCCGGACGGGCACTGACGGGCACTGGCGGGCACCGAGGAGCGCCGGAGTCCGCCGCCCGGTGCTTCGCGGTGATCCTCCTCCGCCCCCGAACCCAAAGCAATGGTCAAGACCAAATGGTCGAGACCAATTTGGCGACGCGTCAGAGACGGCACGCGGGCGGTGTCCAGGCGAGGGAGATAAACCCGCTGGCGCACCCGGCCCACCAACCCGCAAGCTGGCCCGATGCGCGTCAACGGCCCCCTCTGCACCCGCCAGTCCCTCGCCGCCGACCTGCGTGCCGCCGGGGTCGAACCCGGCGGCACGCTGCTCGTGCACTCCTCGCTGCGCTCCCTCGGCTGGGTCTCCGGCGGGCCGGTCACCGTCGTCCAGGCCCTGCTCGACGCCCTCGGACCGACCGGCACCCTCGCCGTCCCCACCCACACCGGGGACAACTCCGACCCCGCCGGCTGGTCCAACCCGCCGGTGCCGGAGGCCTGGTGGCCCGACATCCGGGCGTCCTGGCCCGCGTACGACCCGCAGGTGAGCCCCACCCTGGGCATGGGCGCCATCCCCGAAACCGTCCGGACCTGGCCCGGCGCCCGGCGCAGCGCCCACCCGCAGACCTCCTTCGCCGCCCTCGGCCCGGGCGCCGCCGAGACCACCGACGGACACGCCCTCGACTGCCTGCTGGGCGAGTCCAGCCCGCTCGCCCGGCTGGAGGACCGCGACGCCCAGGTCCTGCTGCTGGGCGTCGACTTCGGCTCCTGCACCTCCTTCCACCTCGCCGAATACCGCGTCCCGGGCCCGAGCGAGGACATCTCCTTCGCCACCCTCACCCCCGAGGGCCGCCAACGGCTCACCGTCCGCGACCGGGCCATCTGCGCCGACGACTTCGCCGAACTCGGCACCGCCTTCGAGGCCGACCACCCGAAGGCCGTCCGCCACGCCACGGTCGGCGCCGCCACCACCCGCCTCTTCCGCCTCCGCGACGCCGTCGCCTACGCGCAGCACTGGCTGCCCGAGCACCGGGCGTAGCGGTCGATCCGCCCCCAGGGCCGGGTCGGGTGGGAGCTCTCCGGCGCCGCGTCCGCCTCCGGCACGCCGCCGGGAATCTTGACGAATCGCCAGTTGCCCGGCGATTCCCGGGCATCATTCCAGGCACGGACGCGCGGGGAACGGCGTTGGACCCGGGAAACACCTCGCGCAACCGTCGCCGCACTCCGACTAGCACGCTCCCCGGAACGACGAGCCGCAGGACGGGGAGCAGGGCCGCGCGCGGGCCCACGGAGGGGCGGCGCCCGTATGCGGCCTGCCCTCCGGAGGATGATCCCCATGCAGCCCGACCCTCAGCCCGCCTCGCAGCCCGACCCGCAGGCCTCCCCGCAGGCCGTCAAGATCGGCCTCGGTCTGCCCCTCCAGGACCCCGTCCTGCTGTTCGAGTGGGCCCGGCGGGCCGACGCCGGCCCGTTCAGCACGCTCGGCCTGGCGGACCGGGTGGTGTTCGACAACCCCGAACCGCTGGTGACGCTGGCCGCCCTGGCCGGCGCCACGTCCCGCGTCCGCCTGCAGACCGAGGTGCTGCTCGCGCCGCACCACGTCCCCGCGCTGCTCGCCAAGCAGACCGCCACCCTGGACCTGCTCTCCGGCGGGCGGTTCACGCTCGGCCTCGGCGTCGGCGGCCGGGAGGACGACTTCCTGGCCGCCGGCATCGACCCGCGCCGCCGGGGCCGGCTCCTGGACGAGCGGATGGCGGTGCTGCGCCGCCTCTGGGCCGGTGAGCCGTTCAGCGAGGGGGTCGGCCCGGTCGGGCCCGCGCCTGCGACGCCGGGCGGCCCCGAGGTGCTGTTCGGCGGCTTCGCCCCGGCCGCGCTGGACCGGGTCGGCCGGTTCGGGGACGGCTTCCTCGGCGCGGGAGTGCCGCCGGAGGCGATGGCCGGGCTGTTCCAGGACGTCGAGAACTCCTGGCAGCGGCACGGCCGGGACGGCCGGCCCCGGCTGGTCGCCCAGGCGAACGCCGTCCTCGGCCCGGCGGAGACGGTCGAGCAGGCCCGGCGCAACATCCGCGCGTACTACGAGTCCAGCGGCCGCGCCGACCGGATGGAGGAGGGCCTGCTCACCACGCCGGAGGCGATCCGGGCCGCCGTGGCCGGTTTCACGGCCATCGGCGCGGACGAGGTGATGCTGTACTGCTGGTCCCCCGAGGTGGACCAGGTGGACCGCTTCGCCGAACTGCTGTTCCGGTAGCGGTCGGTCGCAGAGGCGGGGATCGGTGCGGGATGCTGGAAATCAGTGCGGGATGCCGGGGATCAGTGCGGGATGCCCGCGATCAGCTCCTGCGCGCCCTGCCGCTTGAGCGCCAGCGCCGTGGAGGTGCCGAGGTCCTCGGGGCTGAGTGCGCCGGCCCACTCGTGGGCGTCCAGCACCTGCTTGCCGTCCGGGCTGAAGACCCGGCCGCGCATCGAGAGCCGGCCGTCCGGTTCGGCCCTGGCGTAGCCGGCGATCGGGCTGTTGCAGTGGCCCTGGAGGACGTGCAGGAACATCCGCTCGGCCGCCGCCTCGCGCCAGGTGTCGCGGTGGCCGAGCGCGGCGACCGCGTCGACGGTGACGACGTCGTCCTCGCGGCACTGCAGGACGAGGATGCCGGCGCCGATCGGCGGGCACATCGCGTCGAGGTCCAGGATCTCGGTGATCCGCGCCTGCTCGCCGATCCGCTCCAGCCCGGAGGCGGCGAGCAGCAGCGCGTCGGCCTCTCCGGCGGCCAGCTTGGCCAGCCGGCTGTTGGCGTTGCCGCGGATCGGCACGCACACCAGGTGCGGGTGGGAGGCGGCGAGTTGGGCGACCCGGCGGACGGAGGAGGTGCCGATCCGGGTGCCGGGCGGCAGTTCGGCGAGGGTCAGGCCGCCGGGGTGGACGAGGGCGTCACGGATGTCGTCGCGGCGCAGGTAGGCGGCGAAGACGGTGCCGGCGGGCAGCGGGCGGTCGGCGGGCACGTCCTTGAGGCAGTGCACGGCGACGTCGGCCTCCCCGGCGAGCAGCGCGGCGTCGACCTCCTTGGTGAACGCGCCCTTCCCGCCGAGCCGGGCGAGGTCGCCCATCCAGCGGTCGCCGGAGGTGGTGACCGGCACCACCTCGGTGCGCAGGCCCGGGTGCAGGGCGGCGAGTTCGGCGCGGACCCGCTCGACCTGGGCGAGCGCCATGGGCGAGGAGCGGGAGACGATGCGGATCAGCTCAGCGGTGGCCATGGCGCGATGATAGGCGCTCGAACGCCGGGCCCTGACCCGGCGTCAGCCATGCGGCCGAAGGCCCGTCGGACGGCACCCGGACGGCCGGGCGGCGAACCGTCCGACCGTCCGTGTGCCGCCCGCGTGTCGGCCGCGCTCACTCGTTGTGCAGCACCTCGGCGATCGGCAGCCGGGCCGCCGAGCGGGCCGGGACGAGGGCGCCGAGGACGGCGATCGCGACGCCCGCCAGCGCGAGCCCGGCGAGCAGCGGGGCGCCCCAGACGTCGATCATGTGCTCCGGGAAGGCCAGGATCCGGACGTTCTCGGCGATCAGCCGGTGCACCACGATCCCGAGCGGGATGCCGATGACGCCGCTGAGCGCGCCCTGCCAGGCCACCGAGGTGACCGTCATCGCGACGACCTGGCGGGGCGTCATGCCGATGGACTTCAGCATGCCGATGTCCCGGCGGCGCTCGCGGATGGTGAGCAGCAGGGTGTTGAAGACGCCGAGCGAGGCGACCACCGACAGCAGGACGGTGAAGACCGTGCTGAAGGTCTGGATCGCGACGACGGGCCCCACCGAACTCGCGGTGACCACCGAGGGCGTCAGGCTCGGGTCGGCGGCCGTGACCGCCTTCCGGTAGGCCGCGGTGTCGGCGCCGTCGGCGAGCCGCACGTCGTACTCGACCGTGTGCGGGTCGGGGGTGAGCTCGGCCCGGGTGGCGTCGTTGGAGGTGATCGCGTTCGCGTTGCCCTGGATCTCCTCGCCGACGATGGTGACGGCCAGCTGTCGGCCCTCCAGGGTCAGGGTGATCCGGTCGCCGAGCCTGAGCCCGCGCTGGTCGAGGAAGGCCGGCCCGGCCTGGACCTCGTCCGGCCCGGTCGCCGGGCGGCCCTTGACCACCCGCAGCCACCTGGTGGCGGCGATGTCGTCGCCGCCGTAGAAGTCCATGAAGACGGGCTGGGTGTGGCCGACCACGCCCACCCGGACCAGCCCCCGGGTGACGACCTGCGCGGCTCCGGGGGTGGCGCGCAGCATCGCCTCGGTCTGGGCCGGGGTCAGCCGCGGCTCGGTCGGGTTGCTCTGGAAGTGGCCGGTCTGCACGTTGACGTGGGTCTTGTCGTCGGCCGGGGCCATGCTCCTGGCCAGGGTGCTGCTCAGGCCGGTGGTGACCGTCACGGTGACCACGCCGAGCACGATCGCCGCCATGGTCAGCGCCGTCCGGCCCGGGCGGGCGAAGGGCTGGCCGAGGCCGAGGCTGACGGCGCGCGGCAGCCGGGTGCCGCTCAGCCGGCGCTGGACCTTCAGCCCGCGCCCGGTGCGCGGCGCGCTGCCGGCCGAGATCGCCTGGGCGGCGGAGAGCCGGTGGGCGCGCGAGGCCGGGACGAACGCGGCGGCGACGACCAGCAGCGGGACGCCGACCAGGGTGGCGGCGGGCAGCCAGCCGGCCGGCTCGATCACGGCGGTGCCGGTCGAGATGCCGCTGAAGGCGGTCTCCAGGATCGGGTACGCCCCCGTCCAGCCGGCCGCCGTCCCGAGGACCGTGCCGACGACCGCGGGCACCGAGACCATGGTCAGGTAGACCGTGACCACCTGGCGCGGGGTGAAGCCGATCGACTTCAGCACGCCGATGTGCCGGTAGCCGGAGACCACCGCGCCGCTCACCACGTTGCCGACGATCAGCGCGGCGACGACCAGACCGAGCACGCCGAAGACCGTCATCAGCGGCAGGTAGGCGTCGGCGCCGGCGGAGAAGGCCTGCTTGAGCACCAGGTACGACTGCGCGCTGGCGAGCGCGCCCCCGGGCAGGCCCTCGGTGGCCGTGCCCAGGGAGGCGGTCAGCTGCTGTTCGGTGTCCGCGTCGGCGAAGCGGTAGAGCATCTGACGGCCGGTGGGGTGCAGGGCGGCCGCCTGCTCGGGGACGACCCAGCCGCCGGCGGACTGGCTCATGCTGCCGGCGAAGCCGACGATGGTGAGCTTCAGCCCGGTGGCGGTGGTGAGCGACGTGCCGAGGAGCTTCGTCGCGGCGCCGCCGCCCGGTTGCTGGATGACCACCTCGCCGGGCGCCGTGGCCCAGCGGCCGCCCAGCATCTGCACCCGGTCCACCGGCCCGGCCGGGTCGGCCCGGCCGACCAGGGTCAGCGGGCCCGGCGGGCGGCCGACCCAGTCGGTGGGGATCTCCACCACGGCCTGGTCGAACGGCCCGGCGGCCGCCTCCACGCCCGGCCGGTGGGCGGTGGCGGCCAGCTGCTCCGCCGAGGCCCTGGCCGGGTCGAAGGCGGTGACGACGTGGGCGCCGCGCTCGGCGGCGAAGGCATCATCGAAGGGCGCCCGGGCGGCGCTGATCACCGCGAGGGCGAGCAGCACGGTCGTGGTGGAGCAGAAGACGACCAGGCCGATCACGAAGGTCTGCACCCGGCGGCGCTTCACGGCCGCCCGGGAGGCCCGCCACACGGCGCCGGTCATGCGGACGCCTCCAGGGCCCGCTCGCGCGCCACCTTGCCGTCCGCGACCTCGACCAGGCGGCTGGCGCAGCGGGTGGCCAGGTTGGGGTCGTGGGTGACGATCAGCAGGGTCTGGCCGATCTGGTTGAGGTCGATCAGCAGGTCCATCACCTGCTCGCCGGAGCGGCTGTCCAGCGCGCCGGTCGGCTCGTCCGCGAGCAGCAGCGCCGGGCGGTTCATCAGGGCCCGGGCCACCGCGACCCGCTGGCGCTCGCCGCCGCTGAGCGCGGCCGGGTAGGTGTCCTTGCGGTGCGCGACGCCGAGTTCGTCCAGCAGTTCCAGGGCGCGGCGGCGCGCCTGGCGGGCCGTGGTGCCGGTCAGCTGGGCGGCCAGGGCGACGTTGTCGAGGGCGGGCAGGTCGTCGATCAGGTTGAAGAACTGGAAGATCATGCCGATGTGGCGGCGGCGGAACAGGGCCAGCCCGGTCTCGTTCAGCTGCCCGAGGTCCTGGCCGTGCACCCGGACGGTGCCGGAGGTCGGCCGGTCCAGCCCGGCGACCATGTTCAGCAGGGTGGACTTGCCGCACCCGGAGGGGCCCATCACGGCGACCGCCTCGCCCGCCCGGATCCGCAGGTCGACGCCGTCGAGCGCCTTGGCGTCGCCGAACTCCTTGTGGACCCCGGACAGCTCGACGACGGCCTGCGCGTCGTCCGGCGGGGTGGTCCCGTCGTGGTCGTTCGGCGGGGTGGTCCCGTCGTGGTCGTTGCTCATGGTGGACGACGGTAGGCGCGGGCCCCCGGGCCCGGCGTCCCACCCGGGGTGTAGCCGGGGCGGCCGTAGTACCCGGGATGTACGCGGGCGGCACCCCCGGATGATGTCGATCATGGCGTGGGCTGGGAAACTGGCGGTGTGTGGGGAACGGGGACGAACTGGGCCGCCGTAGCGGTGGCGAGTGCGGCGGTGGCGGGTACGGCGGTCGCGGGGGCCGGCTGGCTGGGCGTCGCGCTCGCCCGGGCGCGGCGGCTGCACCGGGCGGCCATCGGCGAGCGCGGCTGGCTGCTGGAACGGGAGCGGGAGAGCGCCGCCCGTACCGCCGTGGACACCGAACGGGCACGCATCGCGGCCGAGTTGCACGACATCGTCAGCCACAACGTGAGTCTGATGGTGGTCCAGGCCGGGGCCGCGCGCGAGGTGATCGCCACCATGCCCGCGGAGGCGGCGGCGGCGATGGGCGCCGTCGAGGCCGCCGGGCGCGACGCGATGACCGAGCTGCGGCACCTGCTCGGGCTGCTCGCCCCCGCCGCCGACGGCACCGAGGAGGAGGCGGCGGACGGTTTCGCGCCGCAGCCCAGCCTGAGCCGGCTCGGGCCGCTGATCGACCGGTTCGCCTTCGCCGGGCTGCCGGTGGAGGTGCGGATCTCGGGCGAGCCGAGACCGCTGCCCGGCGGCGTCGACGTGACGGCGTACCGGATCATCCAGGAGGCGCTGACCAACGCGCTCAAACACGGGGACGGGGTGACGGCCGAGGTGACGGTGCGCTACGCGGACCACTACCTGCGGGTGGAAGTGCTCAACAGCGGGCCGAGCGTGCTGGCGGGCGCCCACGCCGCGCCCGCGCGGCCAGCCGACGCCGTGCCCGCGCAACCCGCCCGGCCGGCCGACGGCGCCGGGCGCGGGCTGCTCGGCCTGCGCGAGCGCGTCGCCGTGTACGGCGGCGACCTCGACGCCCGGCGCCGGCTCGGCGGCGGCTACCGGGTCCGCGCCCGCATCCCGCTGGACCGGCCGTGACCGGGGCCGAGGTGCAGCGGGGGCCGGAGCAGCAGCCGGAGCGGGAGCGCCGCCCCCGGGTGGTGATCGCCGACGACCAGGAGCTCGTCCGCACCGGCTTCCGGATGATCCTCACCGCGCGCGGCATCGACGTGGTCGCCGAGGCCGCCGACGGCGCCGAGGCGGTGGCGGCCGCCGTCGCGCACCGGCCCGACGTGGCGCTGCTGGACATCCGGATGCCCGGCATGGACGGCCTGGAGGCCGCCCGCCGGATCCTCGCCCGGGCGCCCGGCTGCCGGGTGATCATGCTGACCACCTTCGACCTCGACCACTACGTCTACGCCGCCCTCGCCGCCGGGGCCAGCGGCTTCCTGCTCAAGGACGTCACCTCCGCCCATCTCGCCGCCGCCGTGCGCCTGGTGGACACCGGGGACGCCCTGCTCGCCCCCTCGATCACCCGGCGGCTGGTCGAACGCTTCGCGGCCGGCGCCCCGCGCCCCGCCCCCGGCGCCGACGGCCCGCCGCTGCACCGCAACCTCGCCCCGCTCACCCCGCGCGAGGCGGAGGTGCTGGCGCTGCTCGGACGCGGGCTGTCCAACGCCGAGTTGGCGGTGGAACTGACGCTCAGCGAGTCGACGGTGAAGACGCACGTCGCCCGGATCTTCGCCAAGCTCGACCTGCGCGACCGGGCCCAGGCGGTCGTCCTCGCGTACGAGACCGGGCTGGTCTCACCAGGGGGCAGTGTCAACTGATGTTCAGTCAACTCCATTGATTCGCATGACAATCATCTAGCTAACTCGTTAGAGGTAACTCCCGGTCCGATTCACATTTTTGCCATTTCATGGGGGAACATCTCTCTGTCCGCGCCCGAACGAGAAATGACCGTTCGGGCGGCATTTTCAAGACATTTGGACAGGCCCGTGACTACCTCCGCCCCCGTGTGGGACTGCCCCTTCAACCACACCGACGGCCTGGAGTTCGACCCGCTCCTCAAGCGGCTGCTCACCGAGGCCCCGATCGCCAGGATCCGGCTGCCGCACGGCGAGGGCGAGGCCTGGCTCGCCACCCGCTACGAGGACGTCCGGATCGTCACCACCGACCGGCGGTTCAGCCGCGCCGCCGGCATCGGGCGCGACCTGCCCCGGATGACGCCCGCCCCGATCGCCCAGGCCGAGGCGATCAACCTGATGGACCCGCCGGGCCACAACCGGCTGCGCCGCCTCGTCGCCCAGGGCTTCACCAACCGCCAGGTCGAGCGGATGCGCCCGGCCACCCAGCGGATCGTCGACGGCTACCTCGACGAGATGGCCGAACACGGCTCCCCCGCCGACCTGGTGCACTTCCTCTCCAGCCGGCTCCCGCTCACCACCATCTGCGAACTGCTGGACATCCCCGAGCAGGACCGCTCCGAACTGCGCGGCCACGCCGTCGCCATGATGACGATGGGCCCCGGCAGCCGGGCCGGCCAGGAAACCGCCAAGGCCGCGCTGCGCGGCTACTTCACCGAACTGACCGCCGCCCGCCGCGCCCACCCCGGCGAGGACCTGATCAGCGCCCTCGCCACCGCCCGCGACGGCGACGAACTGCTGGACGACCAGGAGCTGGCCGTCATGGCGATGGTCCTGCTGGTCACCGGCCACGACACCAGCACCTACCAGCTCAGCAACATCACCTACACCCTGCTCACCCACCCCGAACAGCTCGCCAAGCTGCGCGCCCAGCCCGACCTGCTGCCGCGCGGGCTGGAGGAGCTGCTGCGCTTCATCCCGTTCCGCCAGGGCGTCGGCATCGCCCGGGTCGCCACCGAGGACGTCGAGCTGGGCGGCGTGCTGATCCGCGCCGGCGAGGCCGTCCACGTCTCCTACCTCGCCGCCAACCGCGACCCGGCGATGTACGAGCGCCCCGACGAACTCGACCTCGACCGCGGCGCCCCCACCCACATGGCCTTCGGCCACGGCCAGCACCACTGCCTCGGCGCGCACCTGGCCCGGATGGAACTCCAGGTCGCCATCGGCACCCTGCTGCGGCGCTTCCCCGGCCTGCGGCTCGCCGTCCCGCCGTCCGAACTCGACTGGCACACCGGGTCGATCTGGCGCTACCCCCGCACCCTGCCGCTCGCCTGGTGACCTCCTCCCCGCGCCACCGGCTCCGCCACGGAGCACCCGCGCGGCGCCCGTCCGACGCATCCGTAGGCCGCCTGCCCGGGCCGCTCGCCAGCCCGCCCGGCCAGGCCACCCAGGGGAGACCCGCACCATGGCAACACTCTGCCGCCCGGCCATCGCCGTACCCGAGAACGTCATCACCCTCGACCAGACCCTCGATCTGGCCCGCAGCCTGCACGCCGGCCACCCGCAACTCGCCCTCGCCCTGCGGCTGATCGAGAACACCGGGGTGCGGACCAGGCACCTGGTCCAGCCGATCGAGCAGACCCTCACCCACCCGGGCTTCACCGCCCGCAACGCGGTCTACGAGCGGGAGGCCAAGCTCCGCGTCCCCGAGGTGGTCGAACGGGCCCTGGGGCACGCCGAGTTGGGCGCCCGGGACATCGACCTGATCATCTACGTGTCCTGCACCGGCTTCATGATGCCGTCGCTGACCGCCTGGCTGATCAACGCCCTGGGCTTCCGCTCCGACACCCGCCAGATGCCGATCGCCCAGCTCGGCTGCGCGGCCGGCGGCGCCGCCGTCAACCGCGCGCACGACTTCTGCCGCGCCTACCCGGGCGCCAACGTGCTGATCGTGTCCTGCGAGTTCTGCTCGCTCTGCTACCAGCCGACCGACCTCGGCGTCGGCTCGCTGCTCTCCAACGGCCTGTTCGGGGACGCCGTCGCCGCCGTGGTGATGCGCGGACACGGCGGCACCGGCGTGCACGTCGAGCGCAACGGCTCGCACCTCGTCCCGGACACCGAGAACTGGATCTCCTACGGGGTCAAGGACACCGGCTTCCACTTCCAGCTGGACAAGCGGGTGCCCGGCACCATGGAGATGCTCGCCCCGGCGCTGCGCGGCCTGGCCGTCGAACACGGTTGGGACGTCTCCGGGTTGGGCTTCTACATCGTGCACGCCGGCGGCCCGCGCATCCTCGACGACCTCTGCCACTTCCTCAACCTGGAGCCGGCCACCTTCCGGTACAGCCGCGCGACGCTGACCGAGCGCGGCAACATCGCCAGCGCCGTCGTCTTCGACGCGCTCGCCCGGCTGTTCGCCGACGGCGGCGTGGCCGACGGCACCACCGGCCTGATCGCCGGTTTCGGGCCGGGCATCACCGCCGAGATCTCGCTGGGGAGTTGGGTCGGCGAGCCGGTCGAGGCCGCCCGCCGACGGCCGCGAGCCATCTCCACCTCGGACATCACACTCGTCCATCCGAGCGCCCCCCGGCGTTTCCCGGCCGGCACTACGATCACCGAATGACCGACACCACGCACCAGGCGGACACCGACGACAGATCCGCCGAACTCGCCACCCTCTTCCCCGCGTTGCACGCCCCGC
The DNA here is from genome assembly GCF_042882025.1 of Kitasatospora sp. NPDC058243. Classification (NCBI taxonomy): domain Bacteria; kingdom Bacillati; phylum Actinomycetota; class Actinomycetes; order Kitasatosporales; family Streptomycetaceae; genus Kitasatospora; species Kitasatospora sp. NPDC058243. Next base: position 43,710 of record NZ_JBHVWW010000062.1, on the reverse strand, counting down.
AGTACTGGACCTGGGGCCGGTACGACGCGCTGTTCTCCACCGTGCTGCCGCCGGACGAGCTGGTGACCAACATCCACCTGGTGGGCTTCACGGACGACAAGGTGGTCCTCTGCCGGGACGACCGGGACCACTGGTTCCTGCCCGGCGGCACCCGGGAGCAGGACGAGAGCATCGCCACCTGCCTGGCGCGCGAGCTGCGCGAGGAGGCCGGCGCCCGGCTGCTCGGCGAGCCGGACTGGCTCGGCGCGCACCGCTGCCGCACCGAGGACCCGACGCCGTACCGGCCGTGGCAGCCGCACCCGGAGAAGGCGTGGCTGTGGGGCTGGGCGGAGGTCGCGGTGGACTCGGCGCCGACCAACCCGGCGGACGGCGAGCAGGTGGTCGAGGTACGGGCGGTGCCGGCGGGCGAGGCGCAGCGGCTGCTGCTGGCCGGGCACGACGCCTGGTGGGGCGAGCTGATCGGGCTGGCCGTGGAGCTGCGGCGGCGGGCCGGGCGGGGCTGATCCCCCGCCCCTCCGAGCCCCCTCTCCGAGATATTCCCGCCGGGCCGGAAGACCACTGGAACGGCCGAACAACAGAGAGCATTGTCCGTTTTGCGGTGATATGACTCGGCCATGGACACCAACATGCTGGCCGTGGACTACCCGGTGCTCAACATCTTCTGGACGATGCTGGAGCTGTTCCTCTGGATCCTCTGGTTCTTCCTGCTGTTCAAGATCATCACGGACATCTTCCGCAGCCACGACCTGGGCGGCTGGGCCAAAGCCGGCTGGCTGCTCCTGGTGATCGTGCTGCCGCTGATCGGTGTGCTGGCCTACGTGATCGCCCGCGGGAAGTCGATGAGCGAGCGGGACGCCGCCCAGGTCCGGCAGAGCGAGGCCGCCGTCAAGGCCTACATCCGGGACGCGGCCGGAACCGGCGCACCCGGGGGCAGCGGCAGCCACGTCGACGACCTGGCGAGACTGGCGGACCTGAAGGAGAAGGGCGCCATCTCCGAGGAGGAGTACCAGAAGGCCAAGGACAAGCTCCTGGCCTGACCCGATCCGACCCGCACGGCGGCCGGGGCCGGCGGACGCGCAGACGTCCACCGGCCCCGGC
>NZ_JBHVWW010000062.1:0-42602 GCF_042882025.1 Kitasatospora sp. NPDC058243 | reverse complement strand
AAGGGGGAAAGAAAAGGAACAAAAAAACGGTCCTCTGTCCAAACCCCACGCAACTCCGGGGGGGGGTGGGGGGGGCCGACCCACCACCTCCCCCCCCCCCCCCCCCGCGGCGGTCAGCCGCTCAGCGCCTCAGCGCCCCAGCGCCCCAGCCGCTCGGGCCGCTCAGCGCCGCCCGGAGCGGCGGTCACCCGAGGCGTCGCCGCCGGTCAGGCCCGCCCGGCGCAGCGCGTCCGCCATCGCGCTGTTCGCCAGCGACGCGCCGCCGCCGGACCCGCCCGAGCCGCCGCCCTGGCCGCCGCCCCGGCGCTCCTGGCGCGGCGGGCGGGCCTGCCGCTCGCCGCGCTCGCCGCCCCGGCCACGGTCGCCACCGCGCTCACCACGCTCGCCCCGGTCACTGCGGTCGCCGCCCCGGTCGCGACCGACCTCGTCGTCCAGCCGCAGGGTCAGCCCGATGCGCTTGCGCGGCACGTCCACCGAGACGACCCGGACCTTCACGATGTCGCCCGGCTTGACCACCTCGCGCGGATCCTTGACGAAGGTCCTCGACAGCGCCGAGACGTGCACCAGCCCGTCCTGGTGGACGCCCACGTCGACGAAGGCGCCGAACGCGGCCACATTGGTGACCACGCCCTCCAGCACCATCCCGACCTCCAGGTCGCCGATCTTGTCGACGCCCTCCTTGAAGGTCGCGGTGCGGAACGCCGGGCGCGGGTCGCGGCCCGGCTTGTCCAGCTCGCCGAGGATGTCGGTGACGGTCGGGATGCCGAAGACCTCGTCGGCGAAGTCGCCCGGGCGCAGGGCCCGCAGCCGTTCGCCGTTGCCGATCAGCCCGCCCAGCTCCCCGCCGGTGGACGCCAGGATCCGGCGCACCACCGGGTACGCCTCGGGGTGCACGCTGGAGGCGTCCAGCGGGTCGTCGCCGTCGGGGATGCGCAGGAAGCCCGCACACTGCTCGAAGGCCTTCGGGCCCAGCCGGGAGACGTCCTTGAGCTGCCGGCGGGTGCGGAACGGGCCGTTGGCGTCACGGTGGGCCACGATGTTGTCGGCGAGCGTGCCGGTGATGCCGGAGACCCTGGTCAGCAGCGGCGCCGAGGCGGTGTTGACGTCCACGCCCACGGCGTTGACGCAGTCCTCGACCACCGCGTCCAGCGAACGGGAGAGCTTCACCTCGCTCAGGTCGTGCTGGTACTGGCCGACCCCGATCGACTTCGGGTCGATCTTGACCAGTTCGGCCAGCGGGTCCTGGAGACGGCGGGCGATCGAGACCGCGCCGCGGATCGACACGTCCAGCTCCGGCAGCTCCTGCGAGGCGAAGGCGGAGGCCGAGTAGACCGAGGCGCCCGCCTCGCTGACCATCGCCTTGGTGAGGTTCAGCTCGGGGTGGCGCTTGAGCAGGTCCTCGGCGAGCTTGTCCGTCTCCCGGGAGGCGGTGCCGTTGCCGATCGCCACCAGGTCGACGTCGTGCTTCTTCGCCAGCGCGGCCAGGGTCGCGAGCGCGGCGTCCCACTTGTTGGCGGGCTGGTGCGGGTAGATCGTGTCGTACGCGACGACCTTGCCGGTGGCGTCCACCACCGCGACCTTCACCCCCGTCCGGAAGCCCGGGTCCAGGCCCATGGTGGCGCGGGTGCCGGCCGGCGCGGCCAGCAGCAGATCGCGCAGGTTGGCGGCGAACACCCGCACCGCCTCCTCCTCCGCCTCGGCCCGCAGCCGCGACCGCAGGTCGATGCCGAGCCGGACCAGGACGCGGGTGCGCCAGGCCCAACGGACGGTGTCGCCCAGCCACTTGTCGGCCGGGCGGCCGTGGTCGGCGATGCCGAAGCGGGCGGCGATCCGCCGCTCGTAGTCGTTCTCGCCGGGCAGATCGCCCTCCTCGCCGTCGTACGGCGAGAGGTCGAGGTCCAGCACCTCCTCCTTCTCGCCGCGCAGCATCGCCAGGATGCGGTGCGAGGGAAGCTTGGTGTACGGCTCGGCGAAGTCGAAGTAGTCGGCGAACTTGGCGCCGTCCTGCTCCTTGCCGCCACGCACGGTGGCCACCAGCCGGCCCCGGGTCCACATCCGCTCGCGCAGCGAACCGACCAGGTCGGCGTCCTCCCCGAAGCGCTCCACCAGGATCGCCCGGGCGCCCTCCAGCGCGGCGGCCGGCTCGGCGACGGACTCGTTCAGGAACCGGGCGGCCAGCGCCGCCGGATCCTGCGAGGGATCGGCGAGCAGCGTCTCGGCCAGCGGCTCCAGGCCCGCCTCACGGGCGATCTGCGCCTTGGTGCGCCGCTTCGGCTTGAACGGCAGGTAGATGTCCTCCAGCCGGGCCTTGGAATCGGCGGCCAGCACCTGCGCGCGCAGCGCGTCGTCCAGCTTGCCCTGGGCCCCGATCGACTCCAGGACGGCCGCCCGGCGCTCCTCCAGCTCCCGCAGGTAGCGCAGCCGCTCCTCCAGGGTGCGCAGCTGGGCGTCGTCCAGGGAGCCGGTGACCTCCTTGCGGTAGCGGGCCACGAAGGGCACGGTCGCGCCGCCGTCGAGCAGCTCGACCGCGGACTTCACCTGCCCGTCGCGAACGCCCAGTTCCTCGGCGATCTTGCGCTCGATCGCCTGCTGGGCCTGCCGGGCCACCTGTTCGACTGGCGTGGTCACGAAGCCGGTCACCTTCTCCTTCAGTGCTTTCGCCGTACGCCCTGCATTCTGGCAGGTGCCGGGGACCGCTCCCGGCCGCACCCGGGGCGGCCGGGCGTGGCGCCCTCCGCCCGCGACCCCAACCAGACTCAAGCAGTGCCCCGTTGCGCCTTCCTACGCTGACGCGCATGGACACCTCCCCCGCACTGGACGCCTCCCGCCCGCCGGACGCCGGCCCCTCGCCGGACGCCGCCGCCCGGCTGGACGAACTCGCCGCCGCCAAGTACCTGCTGTTCACCACCCACCGCAAGAACGGCACCCCCGTGCCCACCCCGGTCTGGGTGGCGCGCGACGGCGACGCGCTGGTCTTCACCACCGTCACCCGCACCGGCAAGGTCAAGCGGCTGCGCAACCGCTCCGACGTGCTGGTCGGGCCGAGCGACATCCGCGGCACCCTGCTCGGCGAGCAGGTCCCGGCCACCGCCGCCCTCGACCCCGACCGCGCGCCCGCCTACCGGAAGCTGCTGCGCCGCAAGTACGGGCTGCTGTGCGCGATCGCGCTGACCGCGAACGTGCTGCGCTTCGGCAAGGGCGGGACGATCGGCGTGCGGGTCACGCTGAACTGAGGCCGACCGTACGCATTCCGGGAATCCGCTGAAGGGCACCGATCCGCGCTGTACGCTGCCGGGCATGTGCGCTGCCACCCGGATGCACCCCGACGGACTGGTCATCGACGCGGCCCTGGTACGGCGGTTGATCTCCGCCCAGTTCCCGGACTGGGTCGGCCTGCCGGTCACACCGGTCACCTCCACCGGGACGGACAACGCGATGTTCCGCCTCGGGCCCGAACTCGCCGTCCGGCTCCCCCGGGTGGAATGGGCGGCCGGGGACGTCCGCCGCGAGAAGCAGTGGCTGCCCGCGCTGGCCCCCCGACTGCCACGGCCGATACCCGCCCCGCTCGCGGTCGGCCGGCCCGCCGCCGGCTACCCCTGGGAGTGGTCGGTGCTCCGCTGGTTCGAGGGCGCCAACCCGGTCGCCGGCGCCCTCGCCGCTCCCGGTGCGCTCGCCCGCGACCTCGCCGCCTTCGTCAACGCCCTGCGCGCCGTCAACCCGGCCGGCGGCCCGGCCGGCCACCGCAGCGTCCCGCTCGCCTCCCGCGACGGCGCCACCCGCGCGGCCATCGCCCAACTCGCCGGATCGGTCGACACCCACGCCGCAACCGCCCTGTGGGACAAGGCGCTTCGCCTCTCCGAGTACGCCGGCCCGCCCTCCTGGATGCACGGCGACCTCACCCCCGGGAACCTCCTGCTCGACCGGTCCGGCCGGCTCGGCGCCGTCCTCGACTTCGGCCTGATGGGCGTCGGCGACCCCACCGCCGACCTGATCGTCGCCTGGAACCTGCTGCCCGCCTCGGCCCGCCCCGCCTTCCGTGCCGCCCTCCGCGCCGATGACGCCATGTGGGCCCGCGGCCGCGCCTGGGCCTTCTCCATCGCGCTGGTGACGATCCCCTACTACCGTCACACCAATCCGGGCCTCACCGCCAACGCCCGCCACGTCGTCCGCGAGGTACTCGCCGACCGCAGCACCTGATCAGTCCGCCGCGAGGCCGGCGATACCGACGCAGACCCGCTGGGCGGCGTCGGGCGCGGCGTCGACCTCGTCGACGAGGTCGAGCTCCCCCGGTTCGTCCAGCGCCGCTTCACCCTCGGCTACTGAGTGACGGGCGGGGCCAACCGGGCCCACGAGCGGCCCGCGGCGGGGTCGCACCCCCAGGCGGCGCAGAGCCGCCGCACCAGCCGAAGACCCGGGCAGTCCGGCCCCGCGCGGCCGGACTGCCCGATGGCGGTGACCTCGATCCAGAGGCCGGCGGGGGCGGAGTACTCGAAGAGCACGTCGATGAGGTGGTGTGCAGGGGGAGTCCGGACCGCACTGGCGACCAGCTCGGTGACGATCAACTCGCCGTCGCCCGCGTAGTGTTCTCCGTCCTTGAGGTCGGAGAGGAACCCCCGGAGCACCACCCGGGCGGCGGTCGGCGAGGAAGGGTGTCGCGGGAGCGTGCACAGCTGATCGGCGAGGGCTCTGTCAAGGGCTTCGGGCATAGCGGTGCCACCTTTGGATGCATTGAGGATTTCGCGCGCGGGCAGGCCGCTTCGTGCACTCACTAGTGCGATTGCGCGATCAGTTCCATGATTAAGCATCGGCGGTCACCGTGCTGGTGACGAGTGATCAGCCGGTTCCAGGGAACGTCCTGACACAGGGGGCCTGCGCCATGACCCGCAAGAAGTTCACGAACCCAAACCTGCGATCGAGTGCGGGCGCCGTGTTCGGCGCGGTGCTGAAGCAGCTGAGAGAGTCGAAGGGGATGTCACAGGGTCAGCTGGCGATCCTCATCCCGTGCAGCCGCCCGCACATCTCCCGCATCGAGGCCGGCACCCGCAACCCGCAGGAGGACTTCGTCCTCGCAGCGGACCGACTGCTGGAGACGGGCGGCCAGTTGATCGATCTCTGGAAGGAGATCGACTGGTACGCACGGGTGGAACACCCCGACTGGTTCCGACGCTACGCGGGCTACGAGAACAAGGCCTCGAAGATCGGCGAGTTCCAGGTGGCCCTCATCTCAGGACTCCTCCAGACAGAGGGGTACGCCCGCGCACTGCTTGGATCGGGTGACGCGGCGGGCAACCCCGAACTTGTCGAGGAGCTGGTGGTCTCACGTATCGCCCGCCAGCACCGACTGACGGCCCCTGGGGGCCCGCTCCTCATGGTCGTCCACTCCGAGGCCGCACTGCACTCGCTCATCGGCGGTCCCGAGGTGATGTACGAGCAGCTCGGCCACCTGTTGACGGTTGGTCGGATGCCCAATGTCGTCATTCAGATCGCGCCGTTCAGCCTCGGCGAACGCATCCCGTTCGACACTCTCGTCTCCTTCCTCACCTCCCCTGACGGCCGGACGAGGCTCTATTCCGAGAGCCTGGACCAGGGACACTTCATCGAAGATCCCATGGAAGTCCAGCGCAAGCAGCGGGCCTATGATCTGCTCCAGGCGGACGCGCTGTCGCCGCGTGAGAGCGCCGATCGGATCCGCAGCGTCAGGGAAGGACTTCTCAACATGATCGCCACCAAGACCGACGCCCCATGGCGCAAGTCCAGCTACAGCGGTAACAACGGCGGCAACTGCGTCGAGGTGGCGACCACCCACCCCGGGCGGCTCGTCCGTGACTCGAAGGACCCCGAGGGCCCCGTCCTCGACTTCAGCCCCGTCGCCTGGCAGTCCTTCATCGACGCCGTCCGCACCGGCCGCCTGCGCTGACGGGGGCTGCCACCAGCGGCGACCGTTGCTATGGTTCTCCCCGCCACTACGGGTAGGGGGACGACTTGGCACGCAGAAGCAGTGTGATCGACGTCAGAGTGAGCCGGCGGGTGCTGTGGGTGGGCGGCGACGCCTATCCGCTCCACAACATCGCCCGGGCCCGGCAGTTCCAGCTGCTGCCGCCCAAGCGCGCGCGGGTGATCATCCGGTTCGTCCGGCAGGTGATCGGCCTGCTGGTGGCCACCGCCCTCCTCGGTTCGCTGCTCGGGAGCGGCGCGAACCAGGAGACGACCAAGAACGTGATCGGCGTGGTGGCGCTCGCGCTCTTCGCGGCCAGCCTCTACCGGCTGGTCAAGCGGCTGCAGATGCGCACGGTCTACCAGCTGATCATCGAGACCTCCAGCTCCTCGAACACGGCGGTGGTCAGCCACGACGCCCAGCAGGTCGGCAACCTGATCCAGCTGATCATGGAAGCGATCGACAACCCGCTGGCCGAGTTCGCGCTCCAGGTGGAGAACGTCCACATCGGCGACCAGATCAACCAGTACGGCGACCACAACACCGGAAAGAAGGTCAGCCTGTGAGCGGCGGCATCCACTTCGGGGACTCGGTCACCCAGCACGGCGACCACAACATCGGCATCATCAAGCACCAGGGCCCGGCCGACCCGCAGGCCGCGATGCGCGAACTCATCGCGGCCGTACGCCAGTTGCGCGAGCAGGTGCCGGCCGAGGACCGCGAGGTGCTGGACGAGTCGCTGGCGGACCTCGGCGGCGGGCAGGCCACCCCGCCCGCCACCCTGCGCCGCGCCCTGCGCAACATCTCCGGCGTCGCCGCCCTCGCCGCCGCCGGCGCCCCGGTGGTGGAATCGATCCGCCGCATCCTGGACTCGCTGAGCTCCTGAGCAGCGACGGGCGGCCAGGCCCGAAAGTCATACCGGGTCAGAGACCTTCCTCAGTCAAGGAATCCTGCTAGCCTGACGCCATGAGCGGACTGCGGGAACGGAAGAAGGAGCGGACGCGGCGGGCGATCTCCGAGGCCGCGATCGCGCTCTTCCTGGAGCACGGCTTCGACACGGTCCCGGTGGCGGACGTCGCGGCCGCCGCCGAGGTGTCGAAGCCGACGCTGTTCAGCTACTTCTCCACCAAGGAGGACCTGGTCGTCCACCGGTTCGCCGACCACCAGGACCAGGCCGCCGGTGTGGTCCGCGACCGGGCGGTCGGCGAACCGGTGCTGGCCGCCCTGCACCGGGACTTCCTGGACGGGCTCACCCGGCGCGACCCCATCACCGGGCTCAACGACGACCCCCGGGTCCTGGCGTTCAGCGATCTGGTGTACTCGACGCCGAGCCTGAAGGCCCGGGGCGCCGAATACCTCGCCCGCGCCGAACAGTCCCTCGCCCGGGCGCTGCACGAGGCCCCCGACCTGGCCCCGCCCCGACGCCTCACCGCCCCCCTCCTCGCCGCCCAGGTCACCGCCGCCCAGCGGGTCCTCGCCGAACACAACTGGCACCGGATCCGGGACGACGGCCAGACCGCCGACGAACTCCACTTCGAGGCCGCCACCAACGCCGACCGCGCCTTCGAACTCCTCACCGCCGGCTACGAAGGCGCCGCTGAGCGCTGAGGCACCACCGGACACCCGGGCACCGCTGGTTAGAGTGCCGCGCATGACAATGCGTCAGCTCACCTTCGAACGGTGCCCGACTACGAAGGGCTGGTCTACCACAACCTCTCGATCGAGCACCGCCCCTACGACCAGGCCGAGATCGACCCGGACGTCGACCCCTGGCGGTACCTCGCCGACCGCTTCGCCGAGGTCGCCGAGGACGGGGTGGAGGAGATCCGCGAGGCCCTGGAGGTGATCACCGCCGCCGAGGAGCCCGTGGCCTTCCACTGCGCCTCCGGCAAGGACCGCACCGGGCTCATCGCCGCCCTCGTCCTCACCCTGCTCGGCGTCTCCGAGGACGACATCGCCGCCGACTTCGCCCTCACCGAGCTGGCCACCCCGCACCTCATCGCCGAGTGGCACGCCGCGCACCCCGGCCGCACCCTCCGCTGGCCCGGCTACGGACGCGCCCCCGAGACGGTCATCCGCCTCGCCCTCGCCGACCTCGCCGCCCGCCACGGCTCGGTCGAGGACTACGCCACCGGCGCCCTCGGCCTCTCCCCCGCCCGGATAGCCGCCCTCCGCTCCCGCCTGCTCACGGCCTGACCTCGCCTGAGGGGTCGTCAACGGCCAAGAAGATGAAGGGAGTTCACTCGAACACAGGTTGACCTAAACATGTCATGTCGCGTTGCCTCCGCCTCTGCCGCGCTGCCAGGATCGGACCACTGCCCAGACGAACCAACGGGAGAAAACCATGAGGATGCGTTCCGTTCTGCCCGTCGCCCTGCTGACCGCGGCCGGCCTGTTCACCGGCGTCAACACCGCCTCGGCGGCGGGGTACCCCGGCTACCAGTGCTTCAAGACCGCCGACCGCGTCGAGTACTGCAGCGACGCCAAGGTCAAGAACCACACCGCGGGTTCCAACTGGATCAAGACCTGCCCGGCCGACGTCGTGGCGCACATGGGCAAGCCGTACATCGCGGCGAAGCGCCCCTCCGCCGCGCACAGCTGTTAGCGCCAGGCACCAAGAACACCGAGCCCGCCCGGCAGACACCTGCCGGGCGGGCCAGGTCGTTGCGGCGGGCGGCCGCTAGCGGCGGCGCGGGCCACCCGGGCGGCCGCCGTTGCGCGGCTTGCGGGGGGCGCGCGCACCGGTGGCGGCGGCCGCCGTGACGGGCCAGTGGGTGGGGCGGACGAGGGCGGCCGGCAGGCGGGTGGTCTCGTCGCCGCGGGCCGCGTTCAGCTGGGCCTGGGTGAGGAAGAGGGCCTCGGTGAGGTCGGCGCCGGAGAGGTCGGCGTCGCGCAGGTCGGCGCCGACGAGGTCGGCGAGGCGCAGGTCGGCGCCGCTGAGGTCGGCGGCGACGAGCAGGGCGCCGCGCAGGTTGGCCCCGCGCAGGTCGGCGCCGCGCAGGCGGGCGCCGAAGAGGTCGGCGCCGCGGTGTTCGCGGCGGCGGGGGACGGCGGCGCGGACGAGTTCGCTGGCGCGCAGCAGCAGGTCGCTGACGCGCTGCCGGTGGGCGGGGACGTCGACGGCGAGGATCTCCTCGGGGGTGCCGCCGGCGAGCCGGTCGGTCTCCTCCAGGGCCTGCCGCAGGTCGGCGTGGACCGGGCGGGCGGGGGCGTAGCCGAGCGCCTCGGTGAGGTACCAGAGCAGTTCGTGGAGCTGGCGCACCACCGGGAAGACGTCGTACATGGGCTTGGCGTCGGCCGGCGCCTCGCGCCAGCTGCGGCCGCCGAAGGTGACCTGGGAGACGCGCTGCCCGGCGCCGAAGCAGTCGTAGACGGTGCAGCCCTGGAAGCCCCGGTCGCGGAGGCGTTCGTGGATGCCGCAGGTGAAGTCGGTCTGCAGGTTGCGGCACGCGCTGCCGGCGGCCTTGTCGACGGCGAAGTCGGTGCCGGCGCCGAAGGGCAGGGCGACGCAGCAGAGGCCGAAGCAGCTGGTGCAGTCGGAGCGCAGCTCGGTCGGCTGAGCCGCCGTGGGGTGCTGCGGCGGCTCGGTCTCGCGCACGTCGCGTGGTCCTTCCAGCGTGGGCACCGGCCGTCCGGTGCGTCGGACCGCCAAGCCTACTGGGCGCTGGTCACACCCACCCCACCCCCGGTAAGGTGTCAATAGGCAGTGCACCTATTACGAGGTGCACCCATGGCGCAGTGCGCCCATGGCATACGGGGGTAGGAGTGCAGGACCCGAGCATCAACGAACTCGTCCGGATGTGGATCGCCGGCTGGAGCGTCTCGCGCGGCGCGGCCGAAGCGGTGGACGAGCCCTGGGGCTGGACGATCGACGTCGGCGTGGTCGGCCACGTCGCCCGGCACGTGCTGCCCGAGCCGGCCGAGCCCGACGTCCGCAAGATCGCCGAGGCCACCACCGCGCCGGGCACCTGGCTGAAGCTGTTCACCGAGGAGGCCGTCGTCCGGCCCTGGCTGGGCCCGCAGTGGCGGCTCGACCAGCCGGGGTACCTGATGACCGCCCCGCTGGGCGCCGAGCGGCCCGAGGTGCCGGCCGGCTACACGGTGACCACCTGGACCCGGGGCGGGGTCGTCCGGACCCTGGTCCGCACCGAGGCCGGACACCTCGCCGCACGCGGCCAGGCGGGTCTGGCCGGCCCCGTGGCCGTCCCGGACCAGATCGTGACCGCGCCCGAGCACCGGCGCCGGGGCCTGGGCGCCCTGGTGATGCGGACCCTGCAGAACGCCGGGCACCAGGCGGGCGCCGACACCGCCGTCCTGGTCGGCACCCCGGACGGCCGGGCGCTCTACACCGCGCTCGGCTGGACCACCCGCTCCCCGATGGCGAGCCTGTTCTACGAGCCCGCAGTCGAGCCCGCCGCCGAACCTGCGGCCGAACCCGCCGCAGAACCCACAGCCGAACCCGCAGCCGAACCCGGAGCCGAGTAGGGCAGCAGCTCGGCCCGCTTCGGCGGCCGGCCGTCGCCGGAGGAGCGCCCGGTGAGCCGGCGACCGATCCACGGCCCCAGGTGGCCGCCCAGCCAGCGGGCGTCGGCGCGCAGCCGCTCGGCCCGGCCGGGCGGGGCGGCGGGCGGCAGCGGGGCGCGCCAGTCGAAGGCGGCGGGGCGGCCGAGCGCCTCCAACACCCCTTCGGCGACCCGGCGGTGGCCCTCGGGCGACAGGTGCAGGCGGTCCTCGCCCCAGAGCCGGCGGTCGTCGAAGCAGGGGGCGGCGAACAGGTCGACGACGGCGACGCCCTCGTCCTGGCCGAGCTCGTGCACGAAGGCCTTCATCCGCAGGATGGCCGGGAGCAGCCGGGCGCTGCCCGCCATCCTGCGGGTCGGGTCGGTGCTGGTGAACAGCACCACGGTGGCGCCGGTGGCGCGCAGTTCCTCGGCGCAGCGGCCGAGCAGCCGCTCGACCCGGGCGATGTCGCAGCCGGGGCGCAGCGCGTCGTTGAGGCCGCCGACGAGGGTCACCAGGTCGGCGCCCATCGCGGTGGCGGCGGGGAGCTGCTCGTCGTGGATCTGGCCGATGAGCTTGCCGCGGACGGCGAGGTTCGCGTAGCGGAACCCGTCCTCATCGCCGGCCTCGGCGGCGAGCGCGTCGGCGACCCGGTCGGCCCAGCCCCGGTAGTGGCCGTCGGGCAGCAGGTCGTCGCACATGCCCTCGGTGAAGGAGTCCCCGATGGCGACGTAACTGCGGTAGGTGGTGGGCACGGGCGGTCTCCGCTCTCCTCCGATGGCTCCGTGGCCCGACGATGCTACGCGCGGCCGGTCCGGGCACCGGCATCGGACCCCGGCATCGGGATTGGCACCGGCACCTGACCCGCGACGGGCACCCCGTCGTCCGCCGCGCGGGGGGTGAACCAGTGCTCGCGGACGGCGTCGGTGGGCCGCTGCTCGCCGAGGGCGGGCAGGCCCCACTCCCCCAGCGCCTCGATCACCGGGCGCAGTTCGCGGCCGCGTTCGGTGAGCTCGTAGACCGTGGCGTTGGCGGGCCGTTCGAGCCGGCGGCGCAGCGCCAGGCCGTCGCCCTCCAGCTGCTTGAGCCGGGCGGCGAGGATGTCGGTGGAGACGCCGGGCAGGTCGGCGTGCAGGTCGGTGTAGCGGCGCGGGCCGCCGAGGAGTTCACGGACGATCAGGAGGCTCCAGCGCTCCCCCACCGCGTCCAGGGCGCGGGCGACGGCGCAGTACTGGTCGTAGCTTCGGCGTGACATGTGGATCAGCATAGCCAAAAGGTTGGACTTTCCAAGTGCCAACTTGGTAGAACAAAGCATCAGCAACGATGCGGTGGTGACGGTCGGGAGGCCGCAGTGGAGTTTCGGCAGTCCAGCAAGCTGAACAACGTGTGCTACGAGATCCGCGGCCCGGTGGTCGACCAGGCCAACGCCCTGGAGGAGGCCGGGCACAGCGTGCTGCGGCTGAACACCGGCAACCCGGCGCCGTTCGGCTTCGAGGCGCCCGAGGAGATCATCCAGGACATCATCCGCAACCTGCCCAAGGCGCACGGCTACAGCGACTCGCGCGGCATCCTGCCCGCCCGCCGCGCGGTGGTGCAGTACTACCAGCAGCGCGGCGTGACCGGGGTCGGCGTCAACGACGTCTACCTCGGCAACGGCGCCTCCGAGCTGATCCAGATGGCCGTCACCGCGCTCGTCGACGACGGCGACGAGGTGCTCGTCCCGATGCCGGACTACCCGCTGTGGACGGCCGTGGTCCGGCTGGCCGGCGGCAAGGCCGTGCACTACCTGTGCGACGAGCAGGCCGACTGGTACCCGGACCTCGACGACATCGCCGCCAAGATCACCGCCCGCACCAAGGCCATCGTCGTCATCAACCCCAACAACCCCACCGGCGCGGTCTACCCGAAGGAACTGCTGGAGGGCATCCTCGACCTCGCCCGCCGCCACCAGCTGATGGTCCTGGCCGACGAGATCTACGACAAGATCCTCTACGACGACACCGAGCACCACTGCCTCGCCGCCCTCGCCGACGACGTCCTCACCCTCACCTTCAACGGCCTCTCCAAGGCCTACCGGGTGGCCGGCTTCCGCAGCGGCTGGCTGGTCGTCTCCGGGCCCAAGCAGCACGCCACCGACTACCTGGAGGGCCTGACCATGCTCTCCGGCATGCGGCTGTGCCCCAACGTGCCCGCCCAGTTCGCCGTCCAGGCCGCGCTCGGCGGCCACCAGTCCATCAACGACCTGGTGCTGCCCGGCGGCCGGCTCACCGAGCAGCGCGACGTCGCCTTCAAGGCCCTCAACGAGATCCCCGGCGTCAGCTGCGTCAAGCCCAAGGGCGCCCTGTACGCCTTCGCCCGGCTCGACCCGGCGGTGCACCGGATCGTCGACGACGAGCAGTTCGTGCTGGACCTGCTGCTCCGCGAGAAGATCCACGTCGTCCAGGGCACCGGCTTCAACTGGCCCCGCCCGGACCACTTCCGCTTCGTCACCCTGCCCCGCGCCGACGACCTGGAGACGGCCATCAACCGCATCGGCCGCTTCCTCGCGACGTACCGCCAGAGCTGAGCGCACACGACACGTCCTAGGCTTGTCGGCCATGACCGTCCTGCGTTCCGTCGCCCTGTTCGTCGTCGCCGCGCTCGCCGAGATCGGCGGCTGCTGGCTGATCTGGCAGAGCGTGCGCGAGCAGCGGCCGTGGTGGCTGGCCGGGCTGGGGGTGGTGGTGCTCGGCGGGTACGGCTTCGTCGCGGCGCTCCAGCCGGACAGCCACTTCGGCCGGGTGCTGGCCGCGTACGGCGGGGTGTTCGTCGCCGGGTCACTGCTCTGGGGCGTGGTCGTGGACGGCTTCCGGCCGACCCGCTACGACGTGGTGGGCGCGCTGGTCTGCCTGGCCGGGGTCGCGGTGATCATGTACGGGCCCCGGCGCTGAGCGCACCGGGCCCGCCACGCACTGGGCCCTCCACGCACGGGGTCGTCCACGCACGGGGCCCCGGCGTCGAGGTGCGGACTCCTCGACGCCGGGGCCCGGCAAGCCGGTTCGGGGACTACCAGCCCCAGCCGCCGCCCTGACCGTCGTCGTCGTGGTCCGAGTCCCAGCCCTCGCCGACCTTGCGCAGGATCGTGTAGTTGTCGATCTGCGTGCCGTCCTCGGCCAGCGCGGTCACCTTCATGGACGACTTCTGGCCCAGGTGGGCCGGGGTGACGTCGACCTTGATGAAGGAGTAGCCGGTGTAGCGCACCCGCGACCACTGGATGGTCTCGGGGACCTTCACCTTGCCCTTCCCCCAGTAGTAGGTCTTCACCTCGTCCTGGTGGTTCTCGTGCCCCTCGTAGGTGTCCGGCACGTCGAACTTGTACAGGCTGCGGCCGGCCGCGCCCGCGGTCACGTAGACGACGCCGTCCTTCGCCGGCTCGATGGTGGCGCCGCTCGGCACCTGCTTCGAGACCTTGTTGCCGAGGATCGCGTCGGTGCGCTCGTAGATGTGGTTGTGGCCGTTGATGACCAGGTCCACCCGGAACTTCTCGAACAGCGGCACCCAGGCCTCGCGGACGCCGCCCTCGGAGGCGTGCGCGACGGTGGTGGAGAAGGCGCAGTGGTGGAAGAAGACCACGACGAAGTCGATCGTCTCGTCGTTGCGCAGGTCCTTGAGGGTGCGCTCCAGCCACTTGGTCTGCTTGTTCGCCGAGATGCCCAGGTTGGCCGGGATCTCGTAGGAGACGTCGTTGGCGTCGAGCGAGATGACGCCGACGTTCTTGTAGCGGAAGGTGTAGACGCCGGGGACCTTGCGCGGGTCCGGGCCGTTGTCCGGGAGGAAGAAGCGGGTGTTCTCGCCGCCGTACCCGTTGGGCGAGTACCAGGCCTCGATGTCGTGGTTGCCGTAGGCGACCATCCACGGCACGGTCGCCGCGACCGTCTCGGTCTGGACCAGGAAGTCGTCCCAGGTCCTGGCGTTGTACACGGACTTGTCGGGGTCCGTGCCGGAGCCCGCCGGGTCGGCGTAGCAGATGTCGCCGGCGTGCAGGTGGAAGGACGGCTTCTGGGCCAGGATGACGTGGTCGTTGCCGGCCGCGTGCGAGCTGACGCCCTGGTCGCCGAAGGCGGTGAAGGTGAACGGCTCGTAGACCTTGCCCCAGCGGTGGTCACGGGAGGGCGCGGTGCGGAAGGTGTGCAGGGTGGAGATCTGCTGCTGCGAGGCCGGGTCGAAGCCCTCGTGGCCGACACCGTAGTAGTAGGTGGTGTCGGGGTGCAGGTCCTCCAGCGCCACGTGCAGGTAGTACTGGTCCACCGGCTGGCTGTTCGGGCTCAGCGCCGGGGTGTGCAGCGTGCGGACCTCGGCCTGGAGCTTGTGGCTGAGCTCCCACGGGGTCTTGCCGAAGCGCAGGAACGGCTTCTTGACCGGCGCCGGGACCTGCCAGGAGATGCGGAACTGGGTGTCGGGCTCGGGGCCGAACTGGAGGTGGCGCCCGATCGGCGCGACCAGCGAACCGTCGACACCGGCCGTCGTGGCACCGGTCAGCAGCTGCGGGCTCGCCGGCGCGGCGAAGGCCGTTCCACTGCCCAGCGCGCCGCCGACGGCGACGGCACCGACGGTCACGGCGCCGGCGCGCAGCATCCGGCGGCGGGAGAAGCGGGCCCGCAGGTACTCGTGCTGCTCGGCCGTGCTCATGCGGTCGGCGAGCTTGGCCGGTACGCCCATGTGAGGGATATCCATGCGCGGGACTCTTCCAGCGGCGCGTTGACCGCACACGGACGCGGGGTGAACGGGCCGCAGCGCGCCGCCCATTCGAACGCCAATGTTCGACCATGATCAGGTAAAGGAGCGCGTCCGCCCCGGACCGACCCCGGATCATGGCCCCGGCCGGCGGCGCGGCCTGAGCCACCGTCGGCGCCGCCGCGGACGGGGGCGCTCAGCCGGAGGGCTCGTCCCAGGTGGAGGGGGACCGGTTGCCGGTGCCGTCGCAGGTGCGGCAGATCTCGTCCCGGTAGGCGTGCTTGGCGCCGGTCGCGTCCACCCGGTAGCGGACGTACACCCCGGTGCCGTCGCAGAGGAAGCAGTTGCCGCCCCCGCCGCCCACCTCGGTGGTCCCGGTGCCCTGACAGGTCCGGCAGCTGAGACCGGCGGTCCGGCCGGTGCCCGCGCAGATCCGGCAGACCGTCGTCATCGTCGTCCTCCCTGGGCGGAACCGCTGGCAGCCACCGGTCATGGTAGTGGGACCGCCGAGGGCGGCGTCCAGCGGATCCTGCTCGGCCGCCGGATCGGCCAACCCCGCTGCGTCCCAACCGTGATGAGGACGGATCGACTCCACCGTCCGCTACTCCGCCAGGCCCTCGCGGACCCGGCGGGACACCGAGATCAGCTGGAGGTCGAGCAGCCCGGGCGGGTCGGCCAGCCCGGGGCCGCCCGCGTGCACCCAGGCGGCTATCTCGTCGATCATGTCGTCCGCCAGCACGAAGCCCAGCCAGACCGGACGCCCGCCCGCCGCCCGCCCCTCCCCGGAGGGGCCGACCACCACCACGTTGGACTGGGTGCACACGTCCAGGCACTTGACCGCGCGGACCCGGCCCGCCGCACCCACCGCCGCCCGCAGCCGCTCGTACTGCCCGGCGTGGTCCACCCCCGGGTGCTTGGCCTCGGTGCCGCAGCAGCAGCCCCGGCAGACGGTGACGGTCACCGGGGAGGCGGCCGCCTGCTTGCGGTCCCGGTCTCGGCGGCTCATCGGCTCTGGAACTCCTCCTGGTCACGGGGCACGCTGCACGCGCAGCCTACCCGGCATGCCAAGAGTCACTGCCGGGTACCGGGTGCCGGGGTTCGGCGGCGGTCCGTAGGATGCCCCCATGGGACACGCGACCACCGAGAAAGCCGTACCGCGGATGCGCCTGGACGCCTCCAACGCGGCCAAGGTCGCGACCACCCTCCAGGCGCTGGCCACCCCCTCCCGGCTGCTGATCCTCGCCGAACTGCGCGAGGGACCGCGCGCGGCCACCGAACTCGCCGACGCCGTGGGCATGGAGCAGTCGGCCTGCTCCCACCAGCTGCGGCTGCTGCGCAACCTCGGCCTGGTCGTCGGCGAGCGCCGGGGCCGCTCGGTGGTCTACTCCCTGCACGACGACCACGTCGCCGCCCTCCTCGACCAGGCCGTGTACCACGTCGAGCACCTGCGGCTGGGCCTCACCGACGAGCGCTGAGGCCGCACGCACCGGTCTACGCCGTGGCCTGAGCCGCCGCGCGGCCGGCGGTGCGGCCGGAGAAGAGGCAGCCGCCGAGGAAGGTGCCCTCCAGGGAGCGGTAGCCGTGGACGCCGCCGCCGCCGAAACCGGCGGCCTCGCCCGCGGCGTAGACGCCCGGAAGGGGTTCGCCGTCGGGGCGCAGGACGCGCGCGGAGAGGTCGGTCTCCAGACCGCCGAGGGACTTGCGGGTGAGGATGTTGAGCCGGACGGCGATCAGCGGGGCGGCGCCCGGGTCGAGGATGCGGTGCGGCGGGGCCACCCGGATCAGCTTGTCGCCGAGGTAGCGGCGGGCGCCGTGGACGGCGGTGACCTGGAGGTCCTTGGCGAAGGGGTTGGCGAACTGCCGGTCGCGGGCCTCGACGGCGCGGCGCAGTTCGGCGGGGTCGATCAGCGCCTCGCGGGTCCTGGCGTTCATGCCGCGGGCGAGGTCGGCGAGGTTGCCCGCGACGACGAAGTCGGGCCCGTGCCGCAGGTGGCTTCGGACCGGACCGGGGGCGCCGGGCAGGGCGCGGCCGAGGACGCCGCGCACGGACTTCCCGGTCAGGTCCGGGTTCTGCTCGGAGCCGGAGAGGGTGAACTCCTTCTCGATGATGCGCTGGTTGAGCACGAACCAGGTGTGCCCGTACCCGGTGGACATGATGTGGTCGAGCGTGCCGAGGGTGTCGAAGCCGGGGAAGAGCGGGACGGGCAGCCGGTTGCCGCGCGCGTCCAGCCAGAGCGAGGACGGGCCGGGCAGGATGCGGATGCCGTGCCGGGCCCAGATCGGGTCCCAGTTCTCGATGCCCTCGGTGTAGTGCCACATCCGGTCGCCGTTGATGAGGCTGGCACCGGCGTCGCCGGCGATGCCGAGCATCAGCCCGTCGACGTGGGCGGGGACGCCGGAGAGCAGTTTGGCGGGCGGGGTGCCGAGCCGGGCGGGCCAGGCCTTGCGGACGAGGTCGTGGTTGCCGCCGATGCCGCCGGAGGTCACGATCACGGCCTGGGCACGCAGTTCGAACCGTCCGGCGGCCTCGCGCGAGCTGGCCTCGCCGCGGGCCGCCGAACTGGGCACCAGCACCTCGCCGGTGACGGTGTCGGTGACGCCCGCGGTGGCGGCCAGGCCGGTGACCCGGTGCCGGAAGCGCAGGTCGACCAGCCCGCGGGCGGCGGCGGAGCGGACCCGGCGGACGAAGGGCTCCAGCAGTCCGGGCCCGGTGCCCCAGGTGATGTGGAAGCGGGGCACCGAGTTGCCAGGGCCGTCGGCGAGGAGGCCGCCGCGCTCGGCCCAGCCGACGACGGGGAAGAACCGGACGCCCAGGCCGTGCAGCCAGGAGCGCTTCTCGCCGGCCGCGAAGTCGACGTAGGCCTCGGCCCAGCGGCGCGGCCAGGCGTCCTCGGGCCGGTCGAAGCCGGCGGTGCCGAACCAGTCCTGGCGGGCGAGGGCGTGCGAGTCGCGGATCCGCATCCGGCGCTGCTCGGGCGAGTCGACCAGGAAGAGACCGCCGAAGGACCAGTGCGCCTGGCCGCCGAGCGAGGCCGCGGGCTCCTGGTCGAGCAGGATCACCTTCCGTCCGGCGTCGGCGAGTTCGGCGGTGGCGGCGAGTCCGGCGAGTCCTGCTCCGATGACGATGACGTCGGCGTCCAGGGCCATGCGCAGTCCTCCGTCGCGGCGGGCGGGACGGCGCGCGCGGGGTGGGCGCCGTCGCTGTGCGCCCGATACTGCGGCCTGCGGTGACGTCCGGTCAACCGGCCGGTAACAACCGAGTGCGGCAATTCCGCTCCACACCGTTTCGGAAATGTCTTCGATACATGGTGGAGCGAAATGCGAAATGCGATCTGACGGAATTTCGGAAATTTCCGCGCACGGCATGGACGTCCACGAAACCAACAAGTAACTTACCTGCGAGTAGCCGCGGCCCGGCACGACCCCCACCCGTCGTTTCTCTCCCCCCAGGAGGAACCGTGCTCCGCCCTGCCCGGAAACCCCGATACCTGCGCAGCTCCACCGCGCTCGCCTCCGTCGCCCTGGGCGCCGCCCTCGCGCTCACCTCCACCAGCGCCCAGGCCGCCACCCCGGCGCCCAAGCACCTCGTGGCGCTCGGCGACTCCTACGCCGCCGGCGCGGGCGTGCCCGGCCAGTCGGCGGGCCTGTGCCTGCGCTCCGACCGCAACTACGGCCACCTGGTCGCCGCCGCCCTCAAGGCCGGCGCGTACACCGACGTCACCTGCGCCGCCGCCAAGGTCAAGGCCATGACGCAGCCCCAGTACGACGCCTTCATCCGGGTCAACGACCCGCAGCTGGACGCGGTGACCCCCGACACCGACCTGGTCACCCTCGGCATCGGCGGCAACGACCTCGCGGCCAGCGACCTCGGCCTCGGCGAACTCGTCGCCACCTGCATCGCCGGCGCGGTCGTCAACCCGCTCGGCACGCCCTGCAAGGACGTCTACCACCACGGCTACTGGGACTGGAGCAGCTGGTCCTGGCAGTACGGCAACGACGACCTGGCCGAGCGGATCACCAGCAGCATCGCGCCGCAGGTCGCCGACACGCTGCGGCGCATCCACGCCAAGGCGCCGCGGGCCCGGGTCCTGCTGGTCGGCTACCCGTCCGTACTGCCCGCCGACGGCCGCTCGTGCATCCTGCGCCAGCCCGTGACCCCGGGCGACGTCGAGTACATGCACGGCGTGCTCGACAAGCTGAACGCCGCGCTCAAGTCCACCGCGGCGGCCGGCGGCGCGACGTACGTCGACACCGCCACGCCCACCGCCGGGCACGACGTCTGCTCGGACGACCGCTGGATCGAGGGCGCGCTGCCCGGCTCGCCCGCCGTGCCGTTCCACCCGAACGCCACCGGCGAGAAGGTGATGGCGGACGCGGTGCTCGCCGCGCTGCGCTAGGCCCCGCAAACCCCGAGGGGGGCGGTGACCGGAGTCCGGTCACCACCCCCCTCGGGGTTTGCGCTACTCCGACTTGGCGGCCGCGGCGGCCAGGCCGGCCGACCACTTCTCCTCGACCTTGCCGAACTTCCAGTAGGCGATCGCCGCGACCCAGGTCAGCACGAACAGGCCGACGATCGCGTAGCCGACGAAGTTGAGGTCCAGCCCGCCGATCCAGGCGATCGGGCCGCTGGTGATGTCCAGCTTCTCGCCGAGCAGGCCGATCAGCTCGACCAGGCCGATCACCAGCGCGACCAGCACCGACAGGCCGGTGACGGTCAGGTTGTAGTAGATCTTGCGGACCGGCTTGGAGAAGGCCCACTCGTAGGCGAAGTTCATGAACGAGCCGTCGATGGTGTCCAGCAGGCTCATCCCGGCCGCGAACAGGATCGGCAGCGTGAGCAGCGCGTACCAGGGCAGCGAGAACGCGGCCGCGCCGCCGGCCAGCACCAGCAGCGACACCTCGGTGGCGGTGTCGAAGCCGAGGCCGAACAGCAGGCCCACCGGGTACATGTGCCAGGGCTTGGTGACGGCCCTGGTCACCCGGCCGAGGATGCGGTTCATCAGCCCGCGCCGCTCCAACTGGCGCTCCAGCTCGGCCTCGTCGTACTCGCCCACGCGCATCCGGCGGAACACCTTGAGGATGCCGTTGAAGGCGCCCAGGTTGATCAGGCCGAGGAGCAGCAGGAACGTCCCGGAGACGGTGGTGCCGATCAGGCCGGTCATCGTGTGCAGGGTCGAGTCGTCCGCCTCCACCTGGTCGGCGAGCGAGCGGATGCCGAAGGCGAGCAGCGCGCAGAGGCCGAAGACGATCGAGGAGTGCCCGAGCGAGAACCAGAAGCCGACCGACAGGGGTCGCTTGCCCTGGCCCATCAGCTTGCGGGTGGTGTTGTCGATCGCCGCGATGTGGTCCGCGTCGAAGGCGTGCCGCATCCCGAGGGTGTAGGCGGTCAGGCCCATGCCCGCGCCGAACACCTGCCCGCCGACGTCGTAGTGCTCGGGCGCGACCAGCGCGAGCAGGGTGAACCAGCCGACGACGTGCAGCACGAGGATGAACCCGCCCATCCCGGCCAGGCGCATCCACTCCTCCCGGGTGAGCCGGTCACGCCATCTGACGGGCGAGGCACCTGCGGCGGGGCTGGACATCCTGTGGTCCTTTCGGGTGGTCCGGGCGAAGCTGGGCCATCTTTCCCCCCTCGGGGAAGTAGTTGCAAGTCATGTGCAAATGCCGGACGACGGCGAACGGGGGCATACGGGCGCGGACGAGGGGCGCGCGGCGGCGGGCACACGCCCGCCCGCGCCGGGCCCCACCCCGCCGCCCCACCCGGCCGCCCCGACCGGCGGGCCGCGACCACCGCGCAGCCTTCGTCAGGAAATCAGACGATTCCTCCCCTAGGGTCGAGATGCCGACGCCCGCAGCGCGCTCCCCGTACGCGCCGCGGGCCCGCCGGCGCTCACCGGCCCGGGATCCGATGGGAGCGGCCATGCCGTCCTACCCCTTCCGCACCACCCGCGAGGACGTCCGCATCCCGCTACCCGACGGCACCCGGCTGGCCGCCCGGCTGTGGCGCCCGGTCAGCGACGAACCCGTCCCCGCCCTGCTGGAGTACTCCGCCGGCCGGCTCACCGACCGCACCGCCGCCGAGGACGCCCGCCGCCACCCCTGGTACGCCGGCCACGGCTACGGCGCCCTCCGGGTCGACACCCGCGGCCACGGCAACTCCGACGGCCTGCCCGGCGAACCCGGCGGCGACCAGGAGCTCGACGACGGCGCCGCCGTCCTCGACTGGCTCGCCCGCCGCCCCTGGTGCAGCGGCCGGGTCGGCCTGCTCGGCGTCGGCGCCGCCGGCACCACCGCCCTGCTGCTCGCGGCCCGCGCCCCCGACACCGTCGGCGCCGTGGTCACCGTCTGCCCCGAAGGCGGCCACCGCCTCGGCGGCGCCCTGCTCGCCGCCGACCTGCACACCCGGCTCACCGCCCTGGTCGCCGACGCCGCCCTCCCGCCCGACCCCCGGCACGTCGGCGACGCCTGGCGCACCGACTGGCTGGCCCGCCTCGAATCCCTGGACCCGCCCGTCGACGCCTGGCTCGCCGCCGGTGAGACCACCGTCCCCGTCCCCGCCCCCACCTTCGCCGTCGCCGGCTGGGGCGACCCGTCCTGCTCCTTCGTGCTGCGCCTGCTCGCCACCTCCCCCACCGCCCGCGCCCTGCTCGGCCCCTGGCCGCACGGCCTGCCCGAGGACACCCTCCCCGAGACCCTGCGCTGGTGGGACCACTGGCTGCGCGACCTCGACACCGGCGCCCTGGCGGAGCCCGCCCTGCGCAGCTGGATCGGCACCCGCTGGACCGGCGAGGAGACCTGGCCCTCCCCCGACGTCCGGGAGATCCACTACGGCCTCGACGGCCCGCTGCGCACCGCCGGCACCGCCTCCGACGACCGCCACGTCCGCGTCCGCTCCCCGCAGCACACCGGCCTCAACGCCGGCGCCTACGTCCCGCTCGGCCGCCCCGCCGACCAGCCGCCCGACCAGCGCGAGGAGGACGGCCGCTCGGTCTGCTTCGACTCCCAGCCGCTGCCCGACCCGGTCGAACTGCTCGGCACCCCGACCGTACGGCTGCGCCTGCGCGAGGGCGGCCCGCCCGCCCAGATCACCGCCCGGCTCTGCGCCGTCGGCCCGGACGGCACCTCCACGCTGCTCACCCGGGGCGTCCTGGTCGCCACCGGCCCCGACGCGGACGTCGAACTCGCCGCCTGCGCCGGCACCCTCCCGGCCGGGCACCGGCTGCGGCTCGCCCTCTCCTCGGTCTACTGGCCGTGGGTGTGGCCCACCCCGGACGACGCCGGCTACGCGCTCGACCCGTCCCGCTCCGCCCTCACCCTGCCCACCCGCCACCTCGCCGCCGACATGGGCGCCGCCCCCGTCGCCTTCGAGGCCCCCGCCCTGCCCGAGCCGCTCGACATCCACCGCACGGAGCCGCTGACCGCCCGGCCCGAGCACGTCACCGTGCACGACATCGGCCGCCGGGAATGGCGTGCCGAACTCTCCCCCGCCACCGACGGCAGCCGCACCCACCCCGACGGCCTGGTCCGCGACGAGCACACCGTCACCGCCTACCGGGTGCTCACCGGCGCCCCGCTCAGCGCCCAGGCCCGCACCGACCACACCGTGCGCCTCGAACGCCCCGACATCGGCTGGGACGTCACCGTCCAGACCCGCACCCAACTGCGCTGCGACGCCGGGCACTTCCTCAGCATCGTGCAGCTGCGCGCACTGGAGGCCGGCTCGGTGGTGTTCGCCCGGGAATGGCAGCACCGCGTGCCGCGCTGAAGCGCGCACACCGACGGGCGGGGCGGGGTGCGCCCTGCCGCCGTGAGCCCGGCACGACCCACAAGACGCTCCCTGAGCCCCCCCCGGTCAGAGGCGATCGTAGATGGCGGCCAGCTGCCGGAGCACGTCGGTCGCGGCGTCCAGGGCGGGGGCGTCGTGGTGGGCGAGGGCGGTGTCGAGCGCCTGCGCCAGGGTGGTCTGGCGTTCGTCGTGGCGGCGGCGGCCCGCGTCGGTGAGGGCGACCAGGACGGACCGCTTGTCGCCCGGGGGGCGCTCCCGGGTGACGTAGCCGGCGGTGGCGAGGTTGTTGACCAGCTGGGTGGTGGCGGCGCTGGTGGTCTCGGTGGCGGCGGCGAGCTGGCCGATCGACAGCGGGCCCGCCTCGGCCAGGACGCGCAGGGCCCGGGCGTGGGTGAGGGAGAGCGCGCCGGGGGTGCGGGTGGCGCGTCCGCGCAGGCGGGAGTCGGCGGCGCTGAGGCTGTAGGCGGCGCGGGCGAGCTGGTCGAGGGCCTGCTCGCGGGCGGGGGTGGGTCGGGGCTGCGACATGGGGGCGGCCTCCGTGGCTCGATCGATGGGCGGGTTGACAACAGAATATCCTAAGTACTTAATAGATAAGTACTTAGCGACTCGGCGGCACCGCCACCGAGCCCCCTATCGACACGGAGGACACCCGTCATGACCGTTCGTTCGACCGGACAGAGCTGGGCCCTGGACATCGCCCTCGCCCAGGGCGGCTTCGACGCCCTGCACCCCCAGGCCAAGGGCACCCTGGAGCAGCTCGGCCACGACCACACCGACTTCGACAAGGTCTTCGCGCTGGTGCAGAGCGGGGCGATGCTCCCCAAGGCCTGGGCCACCGTGGCCGGGCAGGCCGAGGAGCGCGCCGCCCACCACGAGCGGGGCGGCTTCGCCCAGACCGCCGCCGACCTGTACGTGCGCGCCGCGGTGATGTGGGGCCGCGCCCAGTACTCCGTCTTCGACGCCACCGACCCGCGCAAGCTCGCCTTCCGCGAGCACGCCAACCACTGCGTGGAGCGCCTCGGCGCGCTGCGCGACGACCGGGTCCGCCGGGTGGAGCTGGACTTCGAGGGCGGCCGGATCTACGGCCTGCTGCACCTGCCGGCCGGCGAGGTGCGCAACGCCCCCGCGGTGATCCTCGGCCCGGGGATGGACATGATCAAGGAGGACTACATCTACGCCGCCGAGCGGTACTACACCTCCCGCGGCATCGTCGCCCTGTCCATCGAGGGCCCCGGCCAGGGCGAGACCCGGGCGGGCGGGCTCACCGTCGACCTCACCAACTACGAGCGGGCGATCAGCCGTTACCTCGACCACCTGGCCTCGCTCCCGGAGGTCGACCCGCAGCGGATCGGCATGTTCGGCATCTCGATGAGCGGCTACTGGGGCTCGCGCGCCGCCGCCACCGACCGCCGGCTCGCCGCGCTGGCCGCCTTCGAGGCGGTCACCGGCGACTTCCGGACGATCTTCGAGCAGGCCCAGCCGACCTTCAAGAACAACTACATGTACATGGCCGGCTACACCGACGAGGAGGCCTTCGACCGCGAACTGGTCGCCCGCATGCCGCTCGGCGACCTCGTCCAGGAGATCGACTGCCCGGTCCTGTACGGCATCGGCGAGTTCGACGAACTGACCCGGCTGGAGCAGGCCCTGGCCAACTACGAGCGCATCCGCGCGCCCAAGGAACTGCGCGTCTACGAGAACGAGTTCCACCCGCTGGGCGGGGTCGCCGCCGAGATCTTCCGCTTCGGCGCGGAGTGGATCGAGCGCGCCCTGAACGGCGAGTTCGCCGAGGCCGGGCGCGACGTGCGGCACTACGTGCACCACGACGGCCGCACCACCGACGGCACCGCCAACCCCACCTGGTGGCTCGGCGCCGTCCCCGCCCAGATCACCGCCGCCCGCCGGGCGTGAGACCGGGCGCATACGGTCCGGCCCCGGGGTGTGGGAGCCCCGGGGCCGGACGGTGTGCTGGTGGCGCGTCAGCTGGTCTGGATGGAGGTGTCGTCGATCACGAAGCTCGTCTGCAGCGAGGCGTCCTCGGTGCCGGTGAACTTCAGGGTGACCGTCTGGCCCGCGTAGGACGAGAGGTCGAAGGTCCGCTGCTGGTAGCCCGCCGCGGCGTCCGCGTTGGAGTACGTCTTCAGCGTGGTGCCGTTCACCGACACGGCCAGCTTGTCGTACGCGGTGCTGCCCGACTCAGCGGTGTCGATGTGCAGCCAGAAGCTCAGCGTCGCCTTGCAGCCCGCCGGGATCGTCACCGTCTGCGCCAGCGTGTCGGTGTGCGAGGAGCCGTAGCCGTTCAGCCACGACTTCCACGAACCACCGTGCGCCGCCTGCGAGGAGCTGTTGTCCACCACACCGGAGCTGGTCGTCCACGGCGCCGCCGAGCCCGTCTCGAAGCCCGCGTTGCCCAGCAGCTGCGCCGGCGTGCAGGTACCGCCACCGCCACCGGTCACCGTCCACGTGAAGCTCGCGGTACCCGACTTGCCCGCCGAGTCCTTCACCGTCACCGTCACGTTCGACGAACCCGCCGTGGTGGCGGTACCGGTGATCGCGCCGGTCGAGGCGTTGATCGCCAGCCCGGCCGGCAGACCCGTCGCACTGTACGACAGCGGCGCGGTACCACCGGAAGCGTTGATCTGGACGTTCACCGCACCGCCGACCGCCGTGGACTGGTCACCGGGGCTGCTGACGGAGACCGCGCCGCTGCCGGCCGGCTTGGTGAGCAGGCAGCCCGCCACGTTGAGGTCGATGACCCGGCCGTTGCCGAGGCACGTGGTGAACCAGTAGGTCTCCTCGCCGTAGCTCTGGCCCTTGGTGGCCGTGGTGGTGCCGTCCGCGGCGACCTCGCACGGGTTGTCCAGGGTGCACATCTCGCCGTTGTCGTTGCCGGTGTTGTTGATGCCGATGATCCGGCCGCTGGCGGAGTCGATGATCGGCGAACCGGAGGTGCCGTGCGTGGTGTTGCAGCCGGAGCTGTAGCGCAGCGAGTCGTGCCAGGTCCACTGGTCCTCGCGCAGGGTGGGCACGAACCCGTTGACGGAGCAGTTCCACACCTGCTTCCAGTACGAGGAGGGTATGTACATCGCGGCGCCGTCGGTCGGGTGCGTGTCGTTGACGGTCAGCGCGGTCGCGCCGTACTTGGAGCTGATCGAGCCGTAGGTGTCGGTGAGTTGGTAGAGCGCGACGTCGGTGCCGGTCATGGTCGCGTAGACGACCTTGTCGGCCTGGACGGTGCCGAGGCTGTTGCCGGCGCCGTCGAGCAGGGTGCCGCTGCGGCTCGCGCTCGCGTTCTGGATGACCTGGCCGGCCGTGGGCATGGTCGGCAGGCAGTGGCCGTTGGTGAGCATCAGGGCCCGGTCGCCGGCCACCGAGGTGGGGTAACGCACCAGCGAGGCCGAGCAGTTGCTCAGCGCGATGGTGGAGGTGAGGTCGCTGGCCTGGACGGCGTGCGCGGGGGCGGCGGCGAGGGTCAGCCCGCCCGCGACGACGGCGCCGACGCCGGCCATCGCGGCAAGTCTCTTGAACATGGCTCTCCTTGTGGGGGATCGCGGGGTGTACGACTGGTCGCCGAGGCCCGCGCCGCACGAAAGTGCCATGGTCACTTCAAGTGGTCAACCGTATTGGCCGAACTCGCCGACGGCAATCGTCCGTTGCGGCCCGGGGCGGCGACCATCCGCCCCGGTATGCCCGTTAAGGGCGGGCGCGGTGGCACCCCACGGCACCGGCCGTGCCCGCCCGTCGGGGCGTCATGTCCGCCCGCCCACCCGTCCGCTCGCCCGCTCGCGGGGGCTACGGCTGCGGGAAGGAGTTCTCGTCCACCTCGTCGGTCTTGGCGTTGCCGCCGACCGTCGGCTGGAGGGTGATCGACCAGGACGTCGCGGTGCGCCCGGTCTCGAACGCCAGCGTGTCCTGGAACTTGGTGAACCGGCAGCTCTGCGTGAACGCCTTCGTGTCGGAGTCCCAGTCCACCCCGCCCGCGAAGTACACCTCGTACGTGCCGTCCTCGACGCCCTCGATGCTGGCCTTCTGCCCCTTGGCCACGTACACCGAGTGCACCGACTTGCCGTTCAGCGCGAGCGAGACGACCGCGTCCCCCCTGCCGCCGTTGTCGACCTTGAACACGCCCTCGCCGCGCAGCCGCCCCTCGCGCACCAGGGTGCCGTTGTCCAGCGAACGGGACTGCTGCTTGGGGGTCTGCGGGACGGCGAAGGTCGTCGGGTAGCCGGCCGCCGCCATCTTGGCCAGGGCCGCCGACACCGCCGCCAGGCCCTCGGAGGCGCCCAGTTCGGCCTGCGCGGAGCCCACCGCGCAGACGCCCCTGCTCTTGATGTCGCCGCGGACCTTCGTCGCGTCGGTGGCCAGCGAGGTCAGCGCCCTCACCAGCTCGGTCTGCGCCGTCGTGACCGCGGCCGGCTCGTCCGCCAGGCCCAGGCCCCGCCCGGCCGTCCGCGCGCTGGTGGCGATGCCGCCGAGCACGCCGTCGAGGTCGCCCAGGGTCTTGGCCCCGGCCACCTGGCCGAGCGCGGTGTTCACCGGGTCGATGGTCGTGCCGAGCACCGGGCCGTACGGCGGCGGCGTCGGGGTGGGGGTCGGCGTCCGCGTCGGCGCGGGCAGGGCCGGGGCCGCGCCGGTGGACGGCCCGCCCGCGGCGCTCCCCCCGCCGCCCCCGCTCCCCCTGGTACCGCTGGAGCAGGCCGCGAGCAGCAGTACGGTGCCGACGGCCAGACCGGCCTTGGTGATGGACTTCATGAATCCCGCCCCGGTGATGCCCCGCGCACACAGCGTGCACGTGTCCGCCGCCATGCTGGCGGCCCCGCCCGGCGCGGTCAACCGGATTCAGGGGGCGTGCAGAGGGCGTGCAGGGGGTGCCCGGGGGCGCTGATCGAGGTCAACTACGATCGGGGCGTGCTCAGCCTCACCGGATTCCCCCTCCAGATCGTCGCCTCGGTCGTCGCGATCCTCGTCTTCGGCGCCACCATGTGGCTCTGGCCGCGCTTCGGCGGGAAGGGCTGGAAGTCCTGGACGGGCCGGATCGGCGCCTTCCTCGCCACCCAGATCGCCGTGCTGGTCGCCATGGGCCTGATCGCCAACGGCTACTTCGGCTTCTACAGCTCCTGGAGCGACCTGCTCGGCACCGACGGCAAGCCGGGCACGGTCGTCGACCACACGCCGAACGCCTCCGTGGCCGTCACCGGCGAGCAGAAGTTCTACTCGGCCCAGGGCTCGGACCGGGAGCGCTCCGGGCTGATCCAGCAGGTCGCCGTCAAAGGAGCCTCGACCGGCCTGAGCACCGAGGCGTTCGTCTACCTGCCCCCGCAGTACTTCCAGCCGGACTACGCGCAGCAGCGGTTCCCGATGGCCCTGGTGCTCACCGGCTACCCGGGCACCCCGGAGAAGCTGATCTCGCTGATGCAGTACCCGGCCTCCACCCTCACCGCGATCGAGCAGAAGAAGCTGCCGCCGACCGTCCTGGTGATGATGCGCCCCACGGTCGTCGGCAACCGGGACACCGAGTGCGTCGACGTGCCGGGCGGCCCCCAGGCGGAGACCTTCTTCACCACCGACCTGCCCAAGGCGCTCGCCACCACCTACCGGCTCGGCACCGACCCGGCGAGCCGCGCCGTCATCGGCAACTCGACCGGCGGCTACTGCGCGCTCAAGTTCGCGATGCGCAAGCCCGACGCCTACCGCGCGGCGGTCGCGCTCTCCGGCTACTACAGCGCGGCGCACGACGAGACCACCGGCGACCTCTTCGGCGGCAACGACCAGCTGAAGCAGCAGAACGACCTGCTGTGGCGGCTGAAGAACCAGCCGGCCGCCCCCGTCTCCCTGCTGCTCACCACCAGCTACGACGAGAACAACTACGCCGACACCCAGGCCATGGTCGGCGCCTTCAAGGCCCCCACCAAGGTGTCCACCATCACCCTGGACACCGGCGGCCACAACTTCCACACCTGGACCCGGGAGATCCCCCCGGCCCTGGAGTGGCTCGGCC
This sequence comes from Kitasatospora sp. NPDC058243, assembly GCF_042882025.1. Classification (NCBI taxonomy): domain Bacteria; kingdom Bacillati; phylum Actinomycetota; class Actinomycetes; order Kitasatosporales; family Streptomycetaceae; genus Kitasatospora; species Kitasatospora sp. NPDC058243. The sequence continues at coordinate 13,670 of NZ_JBHVWW010000062.1, read as the reverse complement.
AGCACCTCACCATGCCGAAGGCCGCCTGACCACGCCGAAGGCCGCCTGACCGATCCCCCGGCGGCCCGCCCGATCACCCGATCACCCGATCGGCCCCGCAGATCACACCCGTCTCACAGCGTCGTCTCACGCTCCTCTCAGCCGCACCACGCACGGTATGGCGCATGACCACGACCAGCTACTCCACTCCGGCCGGCGAACCGTGGCCCGAGGCCGCGGACTTCCCGCCGCCGGAGGTGCCGCAGCCGGACCCAGCCCGGCCGGACCCGGCGCCGCTCTTCCCCGAGCAGCCCCTGCCGCCCGTAGGCCCCAAGGGCCCCGCCTCCTGGTCCGGCCGGCTGCGCACCCTCCCCGCCCGCGCCTGGCGCGGCCGCGCGGACGACCCGCGCTGGGTGCGCCCGGCCCTGCTGGCACTGCTGGCCGCGACCGTCGTCCTCTATCTCTGGGGCCTGAGCGCCTCCGGCTGGGCCAACGCCTTCTACTCGGCCGCCGTCCAGGCCGGCAGCCAGAGCTGGAAGGCCTTCTTCTTCGGCTCCTCCGACGCCGGGAACTTCATCACCGTCGACAAGCCCCCGATGTCGCTGTGGCCGATGGCCCTCTCGGTGCGGGTCTTCGGCCTGTCCTCCTGGTCCGTGCTCGCCCCGCAGGCCCTGATGGGCGCCGCCACCGTCGGCGTCGTGTACGCGACGGTGCGCCGGCGCTTCTCCCCGCTCGGCGGCCTGCTCGCCGGGGCCGCCCTGGCGCTCACCCCGGTCGCGGCGCTGATGTTCCGCTTCAACAACCCCGACGCGCTGCTGGCCCTGCTGCTCACCCTGGCCGCGTACGGGCTGGTGCGGGCCATCGAGGCGGCGGGCACCCGGTGGCTGGTGTTCACCGGGGCGATGTTCGGCCTGGCCTTCCTCACCAAGACCCTGCAGGCCTTCCTCGTGCTGCCCGCCTTCGCGCTGGTCTACCTGGTCGTCGCGCCCACCGGCCTGTGGCGGCGGGTGCGGCAACTGCTGCTCGCGGGCGCGGCCATGGTGGTCGCGGGCGGCTGGTGGGTCGCGGTGGTCGAACTGCTGCCGGCCTCGGCCCGCCCGTACGTCGGCGGCTCGCAGGACGACAGCTTCCTCTCCCTCACCTTCGGCTACAACGGCCTCGGCCGGATCAACGGCGACGAGACCGGCAGCGTCGGCGGCGGCGGGCGGCTCCCGGCCGGGCTCGACCTGCCGGCCGGGGCGATGCGCGGCGGCCGCGGCTGGGGCCAGACCGGCCTCACCCGGCTGTTCGGAAGCGACATCGGCGGGCAGATCGCCTGGCTGCTGCCGGCCGCGCTGATCCTGCTGGTCGCCGCCCTGTGGGCGACCCGCCGCTACGCCCGCACCGACACCGCCCGCGCGGCGTTCCTGGTCTGGGGCGGCGCGATGCTGTCCACCGCGCTGGTGTTCAGCTTCATGTCCGGGATCTTCCACCAGTACTACACGGTGGCGCTCGCCCCGGCCGTCGCGGCGCTGGTCGGCATGGGCGTGGACGGCCTGTGGCGGGCCCGGCACCGGCTTCCGTGGGCGCTGGTGCTGGCCGGCACCCTCGCGGTGACGGCGGTGTGGGCGTTCGTCCTGCTCGGGCGGAGCGCGGAGTTCGTGCCCTGGCTGCGCTGGGCGGTGCTGGTCGGCGGGCTGGTGGCGGCGGCCGCGCTGGTCGCCGGACAGCTGGCCGGGCGGGGCGACGGGCGGCTCGGGGCCCGGATCGCCTCGGTCGCCGGCCTGGTCGGCCTGGCGGCGGCGCTCGGCGGGCCGGCCGCGTACGCGGTGGACACCGTCGGCACGGCGCACAGCGGCTCCATCGTGACGGCCGGGCCGGCCGTCCAGGGCGCCTCCGGTCCGGGCGGCGGCGGCCGGCACGGCGGGCAGGGCTTCGCGGGCAACGGGCGGACGTTCCAGCCCGGCCAGAACGGCGGCGGGCAGAACGGCGGCGCACCCGGCTTCCCCGGCGGCGGCGGGCAGCACGGCGGCCAGGGCGGCGGCAACGGGTTCAACGGCGGCAGCGGCGGCGGCCAGGGCGGCTTCAACGGCGGCAACGGCGGCTGGCCGGGCGGCGGTTCGGGCAAGGGCCCGGGCGGCGGCAACGGTCACCGCGAGCGCGGCACGGGCGCCGACCCCGGCACCGCCAACCCGGGCACCGGCAACCCCGGCAGTCCCGGCAGCGGCGAGGACCCCGGCACCTTCGGCCCCGGCGGCATGGGCGCCACGGGCGGCATGGGCGGCATGGGCGGCCTGCTCGGCGGCACCAAGGTGAGCGAGGAGGCCTCCGCCCTGCTCAAGGAGAGCGCCGGCCAGTACACCTGGGCGGCCGCCACCAGCGGCTCACAGAACGCCGCCAGCTACCAACTCGCCACCGAAGAGCCGGTGATGGCCCTCGGCGGCTTCAACGGCACCGACCCCTCGCTCAGCCTGGCCGGCTTCCAGAAGTACGTCCAGGAGGGCAAGGTGCACTGGTTCATCGCCGGCGGCTCCCACCGCGGCTTCGGCGGGGCCGAGAGCGGACAGGGCGGCTCCGGGGAGAAGGAGTCGGAGACCTCCCAGATCGAGAGCTGGGTGACGAGCCACTTCACCGCGAAGACGGTCGGCTCCACCACCTTCTACGACCTGACGGCCCCGACCTCCTGACCGTCCGACCCCAGGGGGCGCACCGCAGCCGGCGGTGCGCCCCTTCGCGTTGCCCCCTGGCCGGCCCCGGCAGCCCCCGTCAGGCGGACGGGCAGTGCGTCCCTGCGGCGGGCAGCGTGCCGTCCACCAGGAACGCGGCCACCGCGTCCCGCACGCACCCGCTCTTGTCGTAGCCGGTGTGCCCGTCGCCGTCCCGGGTGAGCAGGACGGCGTCGGCGAGGTTGGAGGCCATCCGCTGCGCCCACGGGTACGGCGTGACCGGGTCGGCGGTGGAGCCGATCACCAGGATCGGGGCGCTGCCCTCGGCCCGGATCCGGGCGGGCCGTTCGGCGGTGCGGTACGGCCAGGAGCGGCAGTCCGGGGCGAACAGCGCAGCCGAGGTGTCGTGCCGGCTCATCAGCGGGGCGCGGGCGGCGAGTTCGGCGCGGTCGGTGCGCAGGTCCCCGGCGGTGGGGGCCATCAGGGCGTCCGCGCAGCTGATGGCGGCGAAGGCGTCCGCCGCGGTGGAGTAACCGCCGTCCTCGGCGCGGCCGTTGGCGCCGTCGGCGAGGGCGAGCAGTTCGGTGGCGTCGCCGCGGGTGATCGCCGGGTCGAGGGCCTGGCGCAGCCGCTCCCAGGAGCGGTGGCCGTCGTAGAGGGTGTCGAGGGTGCCGTTCCAGGCCAGGGTGGCGGTGAGGCGGCGGCCGTCGGCGGCGGGCAGCGGGTGTGCGCGCAGGCCGTCCAGGAAGTCGGCGAGCCGCTGCGGGGCGGCGGCGCGGTCGCGGCCGAGGGGGCAGTCGTCGCGGCCCGCGCAGTCGGCGGCGAAGTCCCGCAGCGCGGTCTCGGTGGCGGCGGCGGCCTCGACGTTCAGCCGGACCGGGTCGAGGCTGCGTTCGAAGGCGCCGTCCAGGGCCAGGCGGCCGGTGCGGGCGGGGAACTCCTCGGCGTAGAGGGCGCCCAGGTAGGTGCCGTAGGAGCTGCCGAGGAAGTCGAGCCGCCGTTCGCCCAGGGCGCCGCGCAGCACGTCGAGGTCGCGGGCGGTGTCGCGGGTGGAGAGGTGGGGCAGCAGCGTGGCGTACCGGGCCTGGCAGGCGTCGGCGAGCACCCGGCCGCGGTCGTAGCCGGGGTCGTCGGTGCTGGTCCACTCGTCCCGGGTGCGGTCGTCGAGGCAGTGCACGGGGGTGGTGCGGCCGGCGCCGCGCGGGTCGAAGCCGACCAGGTCGAAGTGGTCGGAGAGGGTGCCGCGGTAGTCCTCCCAGCCCCAGACCACCCGGTCCACGCCGGAGTTGCCCGGCCCGCCGGGGTTGAGCACCAGGGCGCCGATCCGCCGGTCGGCCTCGGTGGCGCGGATCCGGGAGACGGCGACGTCGATCGTCTCGCCGCCCGGATCGGCGTAGTCCAGCGGGACCTTGAGTCCGGTGCACTGCGCGACCGGCTCCCCGGCCGGGCGCTCAGGCCGGTCCGGGCAGTCCTTCCAGTCCAGCGGCTGGAGGTACAGGGCCGCGAGCGCGGGGGCGGCCGTGCCGGGCACCAGGTCCTGGGGCCGGGCCGCGGCCGCGGTGCCGGGCCGGCGGGCGCCCGGGTCCGAGGGCCCGGTGCAGCCCGCGGCGAGCACGAGGAGGGCGACGGTGAGCAGGGCGCGGAGCGGGCGACGGGGGTTCGACGAGTGCACCGCCCACGAATACCACCCGGCGCCCGCTCCCGTCACACCAGCACCTGCCGTAACGATTCCTCAGCCTCCGCACTGCTGCAGCATGGCCTGCTTGTCGGCCACGGTGACGGGGAGCTGGTACTTCAGGGAGACCTGGGCGAAGCGGACGGCGTACGAGCAGCGGACGGCGGTGTTGGCGGGGAGCCAGGTGGCCGGGCCGGAGTCGCCCTTGGAGGCGTTCTGCGAGCCGTCGGCGGGGATCAGGTTGAGCGGGTCGTTGGCGATCTGGACGCGCTTGGCCTTGTCCCACTTGGCGGCGCCCAGCTGCCAGTCGTAGGACAGCGGCATCACGTGGTCGATCTGGATCTTCGTGGCCTGCTGCTTGGTCCACTGGACGTTCTTGCCGGTGTACGGGTCGTAGATGGTCATCGCGGTGACGACGCAGTTCGAGCCGTCCTTGCGCTCGACGGCGGTGCCGTCGCGGGCCAGCAGGTCGTTGCGGGTGTCGCAGTTGTTGTGGCCGAGCGGGACGCCGTCGACGTTGTCCGTCCAGGCGGGGCCGAACTCGTTGCGGTCGTAGCCGTCCTTGGGGCCGGCGGCGGCGGTGGCGACCTTGGCTATCACGTCGCGGCCCGCCTTCTGCTCCTCCGGCGTGGTCAGCGGGGCCAGGCCGGGCTTGGTGCCGTCCGGGTTCTGCAGCGGGCTGGTGCCCAGGCCCCCGGCGGGCGCGGCGGAGTCGCCGCTCTTGTGGTCACGGCCGCCCAGCAGCCAGCCGGCCAGCGCGAGCGCGCATATCAGGAACACGGTGGCGGCGGACAGGGCGGTGCGGCGGGCGGGCACGGATAACTCCCGGGATCTGGGGCGGGTTGACGGCGAACCAGCAGATCAGCCACCCCGAGAGCAGGTCAAGGCGGCGCCACGCGAACCCCGCCCACCATGTCGAAGCTCACACCCCGGGCGTCAGCCGCCGATGGCGGACATCGGGCGGTCGGGCCGGACGAAGTCGGCGGAGTTGACGGCGTGTCCGGGCCCCTTCCCCGCCACCGAGGCCCGCCAGGCCGCCTCGATCCGGTCGTCGTCGGCACCGCCGCGCAGCAGCGCGCGCAGATCGGACTCCTCCGTCGCGAACAGGCAGTTGCGCAACTGGCCGTCGGCGGTGAGCCGCACCCGGTCGCAGCCCCCGCAGAACGGGCGGGTCACGGAGGCGATCACCCCGATGACGGCGTCCGTGCCCACGACCCGCCACTCCTCCGCCGGGGCGCTGCCCCGCCGGCCCACGGGCAGCAGGTCGAAGCGCTCCCCGAGCCGCTCCAGGACCTCCGCGGCGGTGACCATCGCCGAACGGTCCCAGGCGCCCTGCGCGTCCAACGGCATCGACTCGATGAACCGCATCCGGTACCCGTGCTCCACCGCGAAGGCCGCCAGCTCCGGGATCTCGTCCTCGTTCACCCCGCGCACCGGCACCGCGTTCACCTTCACCGGCCCCAGCCCCGCCGCCCGCGCCACCACCAGTCCCGCGAACACGTCCGCGATCCGGTCCCGCCGCGTGATCCGCGCGAACCGCTCCGGGCGCAGCGTGTCCAGGCTGACGTTCACCCGCTCCAGCCCCGCCGCCCGCAGCGCCACCGCCGTGCGGGCCAGCCCGATCCCGTTCGTCGTCAACGACACCTCCGGCCCCAGCGCGGCGATCCGCCCCACCAGGTCCGGCAGGCCCCGCCGCAACAGCGGCTCCCCGCCGGTCAGCCGCACCGAGGCGACCCCCAGCCGCCCGACCGCGATCCGCACCAGCCGCACCACCTCGTCGTCGCCCAGCGCCTGCGCCCTCGGCAGCCAGTCCAGGCCCTCGGCCGGCATGCAGTAGGTGCAGCGCAGGTTGCAGCGGTCGGTCAGCGAGACCCTCAGGTCGGTGTGGACCCGGCCGAAACGGTCCAGCAGCGGGCGCGGTGCGGTGTTCATCGACCCAGTACAGGGGCCGGCGGGCCGCAGGACCAGCGGCCGAACCGCCGGGGGGCGGCCACCACCTGCGGGTTCCCCTTGTGCATTCGTACAACTGTGGGTTCGTACGGCTGCGCGGCGGCGGCCCCGGCGGGCAGGCTGGGCCCATGCAGACCACCGAAGACCGAACCGGGCCCGTCGCCGCGCTGGTGCTCGCCGCCGGGGGCGGGCGACGCCTCGGCGGGCGGCCCAAGGCCCTGATCCGGTACGCGGGCCGCCCGCTGGTCGAGCACGCGGTGGCGGTGGTGCGGGCGGGCGGCTGCACGGACGTCACGGTGGTACTGGGCGCGGCCGGCGAACGCGTCCGCTCCACGGCGCACCTGCCGGGCTGCCGGCTGGTGGCCAACCCGGACTGGGCGGGCGGCATGGGCTCCTCGCTGCGCGTCGGGCTGGCCGCGCTGGCGCCGGAGGTGTCGGCGGTGCTGGTGATGCTGGTGGACACCCCGGGCGTCACCGCGGCCGCGGTGGCCCGGCTGCTGGCCGCGCACCGGGCCGGCGCGGAACTGGCCGCGGCGGCCTACGCAGGGCGGCGCGGGCACCCGGTGCTGATCGGCGCCCGGTACTTCGCGCAGGCGGCCGCGGGCGCCTGCGGCGACGCCGGGGCCCGCACCCTGCTGGCCGCGCACCCGGACGCGGTCACCCTGGTCGAGTGCGCCGACGTCGCCGTCCCGGACGACCTGGACACCCCCGCCGACCTGGCCCGCTGGTCCGCCGGCTGACCGCACCCCGCCGGCCCGGGTGCCCGAAGCACCCGTGGCGGGCACCGGCCGGGCGCACACCCCTGATCCGACCCTGAGGATTGCCCCATTCCGCGCCAAGGACCCACCGTTTCGGGGAGCATGGAAACCGTTCCACCACCCGACTCGAACGGACGGAGCCCGCGATGGCCGGACTGCCCGACGACTTCACCGGACACGACCCCGCGAGGCCAGGGCACGGGGCGGGCGGTGGCGCCCGGGCGATCCGCTGCCCCGCCTGCCGCCGCGAGCACCTCTACGAGCCGCCGTCGCTGCCCTGTCCGTGCGGCGCCTCGCTGAAGGTGCCGCTGCTGCGCGGCGGGGTGCCGGTGCAGGTGCGGTTCCGCTCCTGGGAGGACTCCTGGCTGAGCATGCGCTGCCCGCACTGCGGCCGCTCCGACCAGTGGCCGCAGCCCGAGTTCACCTGCAACTGCGGCGCCACCGTCCGGCTGCCGGTGGACCGCACCACCCGGCTCGGCGGCGGCACGGCCGGCCCGCTCGCCACCCCCGGCCCGCAGGCCTCCCGCCCGTACCCGGCCCACCCGATGAGCACCCCGGTGCCCGCCCCGCCCGGCGGCTCCGGCGGCCAGCCCAAGCCGTTCCGCCACCGCGCGCCGTTCCGCCCGCACCCGGTGCGCACCTCGCAGGACGCGGTCTTCACCGCCGCCCGCTACCTGGAGTGGCTCGGCTTCGACGACCTGGAGCTGACCGAGGCCCAGGAGCGCGACGGAGTGACCCTGCTGGGCAGCCGGATGGTCGCCCAGGTGGACACCTGGACCGAGCCGGCCGACGTGAAGTCGGTCGAGTGCCTGTGGCTGCAGACCCTGCACGCCGAGGAGATGGCCGCCGCCATGTTCACCCTGGCCGGCTACTCCCACCAGGCCACCGTGCGCGGCGAACAACTGCTGGTCGCCCTGTTCAGCCTGGACCTGGCGGGGGTGCCGCAGCCCGCCAACGGCGCCGCCGAGGCCCTGATGGAAACCGGCTGGACGTCCTGACCGACCGGAGGCCACCGGGGCGCATCCGCCAGGGCGCGCCCTGCGGATCAGGCCGGACAGGGCCTAGATCATTTCCCCCGCGAATGCAAGAACCTCCGCTCGTGATCTGGTGCACAAGCTCACCCCCGTGTTGAATTGCCGCCACAGCGCGGGCCCTTGCGCTGCCGTCGCCGTGCCGCCGACAGTCGACGGCGGCGACGCCGGGCAGGGCCGCGCCCCGCTGGATGGCGCACACAAGGAGGTGGCGTTGTCAGAGCACGGATGGGGCCCGAACGGCCCGAACGGGCGGGGGCGGGCGGCAGCGGAGGAGCCGGGCGACACCGTGTGGCGACTGAGGTCCCGGGGGTGCTGGCAGGAGGCGGCCGAACTGCTGCGCCCGGCCGCCGAACAGGACCCGACAGCGGCCCTGGCACGGGCCGAACTCCTCATCGAGCAGTGCCTGTTCACCGCCGCACAGTGGACCCAGGCGGAACAGGCGCTGCGCCTCGCGGAGGCCGTGGTGGCCAGCACCGAGCAGCGCGCGGGCGCAGCCTGCGCCCGCGGCTTCCTGGCGTACGTGGCCAGCGTGCTCGGCCCCCGGGACCGACTGGACGAGGCGCAGGCCGCGCTCGGACGCACCTCGGCACTGCTGCCGCCGGACGCGCCGGGCCGCCCGCTGCTGGACTTCCGGCGCGGACTGGTCGCCGAGAACCTGCTGCGCGACCGCGGCGCCGCCTGGATCGCCTACCGCCGGGCGCACGACGGCGCGGGCGAACGCGGGGACGAACTGCTGCGCTCGTACACCTGGCGCCACCTGGCGGCGCTGGCCCTGGCCCGCGGGGACCGCGGCCACGCCCGCGAGGGCTTCGACGCCTCGCTACGGCTGCGCGAGCAACTCGGCTTCACGGTGGGGGTGGCGCCGGCGCTCGCGGCGCTCGCCGAGGTGTCCGAACCGGCCGAGGCCACCCGGTTGCGCGCCGAGGCGGCCCGGCTCGTCCACGCCCTGGGCGGCGTGCCGGTCTGGCTCGCGCGCCAGTTGGGCACCACCCGCACGCCGGGGCTCCCCCCGGACGGGGCCCACACGCCGGGGCCTCCCCCGGACGGGCGCATCACCCGCGAGACCTGGGGGACAATCAGCTAAGGTGAGCCTAACCTGGCCGGGGTGAGCAGTACCCCGGCCGGGTTCGCCTTGCCGTTCCCCGGGCACCGCCATGCCCCGGTCCGGCCGGGCCCGGGCGGGCCACCACCCCGACCGGGCACCGCCGGGCGGTCCATGGGCGGTCCCCGGTCGACCCGATGGGGCCCGCCCATGACCGCGAGCAGCACCCGGCCCGGCCCCACGCCGTGCGCCCCCCGCACCACCGAGGCGCACGCCCTCACCCCCGCGCCGGCCGCCACCGCCCCCGGCGCGACCTCGTACCACCGGCTCACCGCGCTCGCCCCCGTCCTGCGGGTGCGCTGCGCCCCGCCCCGCCGCGGCGACGGCTGGATCCCCGCCGCCGACCTGACCACCCGGCCCGAGGCGGTCCGCGAGCTGATCGCCCACGACGCCCGGCAGGGCCTCGCCCGCTACGGGCGGCCGCTGCGCCCGGACGTGGCGGCCGGCTTCGGCCTGCACCGCGTCGTGTGGCCGCTCTCGCTGCTGTTCACGCTGCCGTGGTTCCTGGAGCGCCGGGTCCCGCTGCTCGGCCCGGAGGACGTCTCGGTGCGCCGCGGCACCGACCGGGTGGAGCTGACGGTCCGCCCGGAGGCGTTCGTCTGCCTGCCGGACGACCCGGCGGCCGTCGTGCCGCAGGCCCGTACGGTGCCGGACGGGAACGCGTTGGCCGCCGAACTGCGGTGCGCGCTGGGCGGGTTCCTGGAGCCGGTACTGGCCGCCTTCCGGCCCGAGGTGCGGCGCGGGCCGCGGGTGCTGTGGGCGATGGCCACGGACGCGGCGGTGGAGGGGCTCTGGTACGCCGGCGGGCTGCTCGGGGAGCAGGAGCGGGCGCGCGCCGAGCTGTCCGCGCTGCTGGAGCCCCCGCAGGCGGGCGGCGCGGCGGCGGCACCGGCGTGCGCGCCCGGCGTGACCGGCGGCCCCGCTCCGGCGCCGTCCCCCTTCACCCCGGGTGCCGGTTTCGCCGCGCCGGCGCCCGGGTGCGGGGATGCTTCGGGCACCGACCGGGCCCGGGCCAGCTGCTGCCTCGTGTACACCGCCCAACCGGAGGACATCTGCGGCGGCTGCCCCCGCGTCATGCGGGGTTGACGAAAACACGTGCGAAGCCGGATCCGGAAAGCCCGGAATTCCGGGAATAGCCCGCTTCAAATGCATAATAAAATGCGATTTTCGCGGGGTCAGAAATCCCTCTACTCAGCGCATTGGCACCGAATCGGCCATTCCCCCGCCGAGCATCCGCCATGATGGTCCCCGCCATCACGACGCAGGAACGCGACGCAGGAAAGCGAGGCTGGTTCCGGCGATGAAATTGTCCGACATACCGCTTGGCTGGGCCGTCACCGGAGGTGCGGGGCTGCTGGTCAGCGCGCTCCTGGTGGCCCTGGTCCGGAGCCGGGGATCCGCCGCCGCCGGAGGGCCGGATTCCTGGGAGCGTTCCGAGGAACGGCGCCGCCGCAAGGAATCCCTGTACGGCGGCGCCTCGTACACGCTGCTGTTCTGCTGCGCGGGTGTCGCCGCCGCGCTGTCCTTCCACGGGCTGGTCGGCTTCGGGGTGCAGAACCTCGGACTGTCCGGCGGCTGGGAGTACCTCGTGCCGTTCGGCCTCGACGGCGCCGCGATGTTCTGCTCGGTGCTCGCCGTGCGCGAGGCCAGCCACGGCGACGCCGCGCTCGGCTCCCGGCTGCTGGTCTGGCTGTTCGCCGGCGCCTCGGCCTGGTTCAACTGGGTGCACGCCCCGCGCGGCTTCGGCCACGCAGGCGCCCCGCAGTTCTTCTCCGGCATGTCCCTCTCGGCGGCCATCCTGTTCGACCGGGCGCTCAAGCAGACCCGCCGGGCCGCGCTGCGCGAGCAGGGGCTCGTCCCCCGCCCGCTGCCGCAGATCCGCATCGTGCGCTGGCTGCGCGCCCCCCGCGAGACCTACGCGGCCTGGTCGCTGATGCTCCTGGAAGGCGTCCGCAGCCTCGACGAGGCGGTGGACGAGGTCCGCGAGGACAAGCGGGAGAGGGCCGTGGAGCGGGAGCGCCGCAGGCTCGCCGGCCGCCGCGAGCGGGCGGAGATCCGGGCGATCAGCCGCAGCAACAGCGCCTGGCGCGGACGCGGCGGCGCCGCACGGCAGTTGGAGTCCGGCTCGGAACCCGCCATAGCCGGCGGGCCCGCGGCGGAGCGGCCCGCCGGGCCGCGCGAGGTCGAGGCCGCCGAGGGCGCGGTGGTGCCCGCCGAGGGCACGGTGGCCCAGCCGGGCCTGCCCGCCCGCCCGGAGCGGCGCACCATCGACCTGACCGTCGACGAGGACACCGTGACGCTGCCGCGGCTGGACTCGCTGGAGCGCAAACTGAAGGACCTGGAGCAGCAGTTCGGGTAACCGGATCTAGGTTGCGGGCGTGCCGCTGAGCTCGAACCACATCCGCTTGCCGGAGCCGCGCGGCTCCACGCCCCAGGCGTCCGCCAGCGCCTCGACGAGCATCAGCCCGCGCCCGGAGGAGGCCTGCTCCCCCGGGGTCCGGCGGGTCGGCCACAGGTCCGACTCGTCCTCCACCTCGACCCGCAGCCGGGCCCGGCCGCCGTCCGAGGCCGGCTCCCGGTAGAGCCGGGCGGTGAACATGGCGTCCCGGTCGGTGTGCCGGATGGCGTTGGTGACCAGTTCGGAGGAGAGCAGTTCGGCGGTGTCGATGAACTCGGCGACGCCCCAGCGGCGCAGCGCGTCGCGCAGCTCCGCCCGGACCTCGGAGATCCGCGCCAGGTCGGCCTGGCCGATCCGGCGGCGCAGCTGCTGGGCGGCCAGGCCGCCGGCCGGACCGTCCCAGCGCAGGAGCAGCAGCGCTATGTCGTCCTCGCGCTCGCTGGAGTCGGCGGCCTGGGAGGCGATCCGGTCGGCCAGGTCCTCCAGCGGGTCGCGGGCCGCCTCCTCGGCGCGCGGCAGCGGGCGGGCGAGCGCCCGGGTGAGCCGGGCGATGCCCTCGTCCAGGTCCATGCCGCGCGCCTCGACCAGGCCGTCGGTACAGAGCAGCACCGTCTCGCCCGGGTCCAGGCTGAACCGGGTGACCCGGTACTCCTGGTCCGGGTCGATGCCCAGCGGCAGCCCGCCGGCCACCGGCACCACGGCGGCGGTGCCGTCCGCCCGGCGCACCACCGGGTCGAGGTGGCCGGCCCGGACGGCGTAGACCACGCCGTAGTCCACGTTGACCTCGGCGTAGGCGCAGGTCGCGAAGTGGTCGGTGTCCAGGTCGGCGAGGAAGCGGGAGGCGCGGGCCATCACCGCGGCCGGCGGGTGCCCCTCGGCCGCGTAGGCGCGCAGCGCGATCCGCAGCTGGCCCATGATCCCGGCGGCGTGCACGTCGTGGCCCTGGACGTCCCCGATCACCAGGCCGACGTGCCCGCCCGGCAGCGGCACCACGTCGTACCAGTCGCCGCCGATCTGCAGGCCGGAGCCGGCCGCCAGGTAGCGCACGGCGGTCGTCACCCCCGGCACCGACGGCACGGTCCGCGGCAGCATCACCCGCTGGAGGCCGGCCGCCAGCTCGTGCTCGGCGTCGTGCAGCCGGGCCCGGGCCAGGGACTGGGCGACCAGCCCGCCCAGGGTCGACAGCAGGGTGCGCTCGTCGGCGTCCAGCTCGCGCTCGTCGTCGAAGCTGACCACGCAGACGCCGATCGCCCGCCCGCTGGCCACCAGCGGCAGGAACGCCCAGGAGCCGCGCCCGGTACGGCTGGTCGGCTCCCAGACGTCGGGGTAGGACGCGCGGAACTCCTCGCGGGTCGGGATGAACACCGGCGCCCGGTGGCGCACCGCCTCGGCGGCCGGGTGCCCGGCCGGCAGCACCGTGCGGTCCCAGACCGCCAGCGCCTCGGTCCGGTAGCCGGAGGCGCCGAGCACCTGCGCCCGGCCGGCCTCGAAGGAGGCCAGCACCAGGCCGTCCGGCGGCAGGCCGGGCAGCGGCAGCCCGGTGAACACCCGGGCCACGTCGCGGACGGTGACGGCTTCGGAGAGGGCGCGGGCCGCCTCCTTGATGAACCGGGAGCGCTCCTCGCGCAGCAGGGCCATCCGGTCGGCGCGGTCGCGCTTGTGCAGTTCGACGGTGGCGTCCCAGACGAAGCCCACCATCCGCGAGGCCCGGCCGAAGGCGTCCGCGAGCACCCGGCCGCGGAAGCGCACCGCGCGCATGGTGCCGTTGGGCCCGACGGTGCGGTAGTAGGCGCCGCACTGGCCCAGTTCGGCCACCGCGCGCTCGACCCGGCGGCGCACCACCGGCGCGTCCTCGGGGTGCAGCAGGGCCAGGAAGGAACCGGCGGTGCGGTCGAAGCGGCCCTGGTCCATGCTGTCCAGGCCGATGATCGCGCAGGCCCGGTGGTCGCCCTCCAGGACGTCGCGGCGGATGTCCCAGTCGAAGGAGCCGATGCCGTTGGCGGCCATCGCGGGCTCCAGCCAGTCCGGCATGGTGTCCGCGGAGGCGGGCGGCAGGCTGCCGGGGAGCACCGTCGCCAGCCGTCCGGCGGCGAGCGCGGGCGCCGGGCGCGGCACGGGCCGGCGCACCG